>NZ_JBQFSZ010000006.1:0-217417 GCF_056538325.1 Ruegeria sp. BG8
CGGAAGTTAAGCACTGCCGCGCCAATGGTACTTGGGCTTAAGCCCCGGGAGAGTAGGTCACCGCCAAACCTAGTAAAAGCCCAATCCTCTCTAACGATGAAAACCCAGAAAACAAACAACCACACGACGCCCAGACCCTGTAACCGTTCGAATTGCCCACGGCTATCAGTTCGTTGAGCGACACAGATGGGTTTGCCTTGGCTTAATGCCTGACGGTGTGGTCAAGCACTTCTATTTCAGGTGATCTCGAGCTTTTTCTTCAGCGGTCCGCTGTTTTTGATGATGACGGCAGGAACAGGTTCAGAAAGGCCCTGAATTGTAATTCCACCCGTCTTACCCAACATGTCCGCCACGCCCAAGCCACAGAGGTCGTGCATGTATTTCGAGTAGATAATGCCAGCTTCGATCTTATGGGTAACGGTTTCAAAGGCCTCTGCGATGACCGAAACTGTACCGATCGCGGTGACAGGTGTAAGCCCTGTTTGACCTGCAGATTTCCCCACACGCCCGATGACGGCCCGTCCTGAATGAACCCCGATGCCAACTTGCAGTGGTTCCTCAAGATGCTGTTCCAGGCTTCCTTGATGCTGTTGCAATATCAATTGACAGTTAGCCGCGGCTGACAATGCCGATCTTGCAGCCTGCGTTTTGTGTGTTTCCAAACCGAAAACTGCAGTCAAACCATCGTTGGTGAACTTATCGATATGGCCGTTTTGCTCCTCGATCTGCTCGACCATTTGATCCAAAAGCTGGTTCAGAACGAAGATGACGTCATAGGGCAGTGTTTTGTCGACGAAGGGTCTGAACTCTTTGATCTTCAAATTCAGCACACTGACTTCACGTTCTACGCCCCATCCATAAGGGTCTGATTTCAAAGGAGTAGACGCCAGGCGTTTTGGTTGGATCAGTGGACGGATACTGGTGTCGCCGGTTACGCGTGTTTGGCAAGCAAGGCGCATGTTGGGCTCGGCGTTGATTTTGTCGAGCAGCTTACGCTCTGCCGGGCCAATGGGGCTGAGGCCATCCTCTCCCGCGACCACCACAACCCTACAGGTCGAGCAGCGGGCCCGACCGCCGCAAACCGATACATGCGAAAGGCCGTTGTCCCGACTGATGTCCAAAATCGTTTTGCCAGGTGCCGCGTCAACAGTCAGACCTTCCCCGTAGGTGACACGTACGCGGCGTCGCAAACTGGTTGCTATGAAGAACAACAGGAATAATGTCAGAAGTCCGCACAATATGATGACCACCCAACCTTGGGCGATAGCCTGGTATTCCGAAACGGCCTGACGCACGACTGAAACGCGTTCGGCCAATTCTACGGCTTCGGTCGAGCTAGGATCGAGGTTAATCCTAAGCAGTTCGCGCTGTGCGGCCGTCATCCATCCGGCCATTGCGACGATAGGTACAGCGACCGCCAAAGGCAGCAAAACCAATAACCCGTTCTTGTACCATTGTTTAGGGCGCAACCAGAAATGCACGCCGATCATTCCATGTAACCAGACCAGCAACAGCAGCGCGTTCTGCTTGATGGCTGACACCGGCCAGAGCAGCGAAAGCTCTTGTACGTATGTCACGGGAACGCCTGTGACCAATTCTGAACCCCGGGTCACGATGACATGGCTGACCAGCCAATAAGGGATGGCAAGTCCCAGTATGATTTGGAACCAGCGCCAGAATGGCATTTTCAGGCTGCGGATACTCAGAATGCTGATGGCGCCCAAAAGGATGTGCACACCGAACGAGCCGTAAAGAAGAACGGTGCCGGGAACCGAGCTCCAGACAAGGGACATCACCGACAACATGCGATCCATCCAGTCGAGCGATACAAGGCCGAGCGCGTGGTTGATGAAATGACCCGTTGCATAGATCAATAGAACAAGACCGGACCAGAGCCGCGCTTGTTGCGTCAGGGTGCCTTGCCCGTTGGCTTTGATATCCCGGTGATTGATAGCCATGTCAGCGCCTATTCATCCGTCAGTACACCCCTATTCAACTAGCGAATGAACGGGTCACGGATAGTAGGGAATCCCATTGAATCGGCCTTTACCGGTTCACTTTCAGGTGTGGTTTTCGTGTGCAGTTTGACGTCCCTAGGCGGGTCAAGGTCGCTGAAAAAGCGCCGCCAACCGTGCAGGGGACAAGATTAACGAAGCTTAATCTGGCGGACCGACATCGTTAATTTGGCCTGCCTTTATTTGATGTGTGACTGGTAAAGCAACACAAACTCAATGGAGGATAATATGGGAACCGCACAAACTGTTACCCCGCAGAAGAGCCTGTTTTTTGGATTGTTCTCGAACTACGCAGAAGCAAGAGTCGAACAGTTCCGCCGTCGGATTTTTGCCAAAACTGTACGTGAGCTGGAAGCCCTGAGCGACAAGCAATTGGACGATATCGGTGTTCCGCGCGACAAGATCAAAGAGCGTGCTTATCAAAGTGTCTATGCCCATCAGCCCTATCAGCAAGCCGCGTAACACCGGCGAACGCAAATCAAGCTGAAACGTAATAGGGAGGAGAGTTATGCTGGATACGATTTCAAGCATCACGGTGACACCGAACGCCAGTGCATTGGTCCTGTTTGACCGAGCCATGAAAATAAAGGCGATCCGGGCGGATATCGTGCGCGCCGCGCAAGAACTTAACCGCCTAAGCGATCACCAGCTATCAGAGCTGGGAATAAATCGCAGTGACATCGAAGATACGATCGAAAGGTATATCTGAGCGATCATGACTAAAGACCGAAGTCGCGGGATCATTGTCTGTGCTGCTGCACACCGCAGGAACAGGGCAAGCTATAACCCCGCCAAAACAAAAGCCGTTCCGAAACCTCGGAACGGCTTTTGTTTTTGCGTCTAATAAGAAATGGGGTCACATGGTGTGATCCACAATTTGCAAATGCTGTGCCAGCCTGTCGATTTCGGCCATCCAATTCTGTACCAGTTTTGGGTCACTGGGCGCCGCGCTGACACCTGCCGGGATGGCGCGCGCTAGTACTGCCTCTACCGCCAAAGACACAGGGATTGAAACCAGGCGGGCCATTGCTGTGCCTCTGGCATCGCCCCAAGCATCCATCACGTAAGTCTTGTTCCAGACATCTATTCCGTCTTTTTGGGCCTTCAGGCCGACGCACAAAACAACGCGATCGGGCTCGCCTTCGTCATAGGCATTCTCGGCCCAGAACTGATCGGACATCTCTTTCAAGCACGCGTCGCCTTGCGCGCCCGAGAGGCTTTCGATCTCGGTAAACACGTCCGACCACGCATCGGCCCAACCGTTCAGGCGCAGGGTGCCGCGGACGAATTCCTTGACGGTCCAGTGATCTTCGAATTGGTACTCGGCCATGAAAGGCAGCGAGTCCCGATTGGGATAGACCTCAAAGCTTTCGGGTGTGGGCAGCGGCGCGATATAGCTGCTGATCGCGTCCCAGGGCCGCGTAACATCCAGCGGGGCGTAGTCGCGGATCGATTTGGACGGGGACCGCAGCGCCTTTAGCACGCCCAGAGGCGACCAGCTAAACTTATAGCGAAACGGGTTCGGGTTTTTGGGAATGCCACCGCAATATGAGATAAAGCTCAGGTGGTTTTGCGGATCGAATGCACCCGACGCGCGATAATCGGCGACCAGCGCATGGGCCATCAGGTGATCGATCCCCGGGTCCAGCCCAACCTCATTGACCAGCGCCACACCGGCCTCGCGCGCCTTGTCGTCCAGTGCGCGCATTTCGGGGGCGATGTATGAGGATGAGACAAAGTTTGCCTCTTTCGAGATCGCCAGTTCCGCCAGCGGCACATGCCAGTCACCGGGCAGCATGGACACGATCACGTCGCCCTTTTCCAGCACCGCGCCAAGCGCGTCGATGTCAAAGGCTTGGATGTCGTCGGTCAGGTCTCCGACCTCGGCCTTGGCTTTTTCGATGGTCCGGTTCCAGACGGTAACCTTGTGTCCGCCGTCTATCAGGCGGCGCAGGCCGGGGATGGCCGACAGGCCGGTGCCACACCAGTGGATGGTCATTCGTATGCTCCTTTTCGGCTTTCAGCCGAATTTAAGTTTCGCGGTTACAATCGCACCGACCAGCAGAATTGATATCACATTGCCAAGGATCAACGGCCATGCAGCGATCATCAGCCCATAGATCAGCCACAGTGTCAGCGTGGTCAGGATCAGCAAGTTGGCAGGAAGGGACAGGTCTTTTGTTTCGCGGGTGCGCCACGTTTTGAGAGTCTGAGGTAACCAGCACACTGTTCCCAAAATTGCCGCTGCTGCCCCGATCAAGTGTTCCATGGTTGCCTTGCCTAACAGTGTTTGACGAATTCGGCCCGTGCCCGACCCCAGACGCCGCTGTCCAGATCGGTCAGCGTCAGCAGCGAGGGCAGCAGTTGCGCGGCATAGTCCTGCGAGCTTTCGACAGGCAGCATTGAGGGCAGGTTGTCGATGGCCATCACATCCATCACCGGATCATCGGCCACGCGCAGGGCGGGGTCGTCCCATGTTGTGGCGCGGTCATAGACCGGGACCGGGTTGTAATCGCTGTCCGGGTCGCAGGCCACGTCACCGATCGCGGTCAGTTTGCGCGGTGCTGTCAGCGCCTCGCGCGGGACAAAGACGGGCGTGCCGGGGCGCGCAAAGATGCAGTTCAGGAACAGGTTGTGATCAAGAATTTCGGGGAAGGGTCCGCCGCTGGCAGTCTCGGCCATATCCCATTTGGTCACGGCGACGCCCATAGCCTCGCACAGATCCGCAGCGCCCGTGCCCACGCGGCCCAATGCGCCGATGACGATGGCCGTTGGGCGGGTGCCGGTGGTGTCCAACTGTGCCAGCAGTTCGGCATTCAGCGCGTCCTTGCCGGGGTAAACGCCAACCGGGGGACATTCCTGCCCCTGTTGCTGGGCGACCCATGTCTTAAGCGTGACCGCAGCGCCCGCATACCCGGCCCAATAGCCAAAGGCAGCAACACGGCGGCCATCTTCGTCCACCAGATATTCCAGATCATAAAGCGTGCCGCCGCCGGCCTTGAACCGCTCTAGCAGCGCGCGGCCTGAGTGCTGGCCCTTATAGGCATGGCCAAACATGATGTGGCGATGGGGCAAAGGCGTCCCGTCTTCCGGCAACTCTTTCAGGCCGAAGATGATCGCATCCAGCGGGGCTTCGGGCCACGAGTTCTCGGCTGCGATCTCACACCCGGCCTCTTTGTAGCCGTCCAGCGGGATGGCGCGGACCGAGCTTTCCTCGACCGTCACGCGGATACCTGCCGCGATCAACGCCGCAGCGCCTTCGGGGGTCAGCCCAACCCGTTCCTCGTTCGGGCGCTGTTCTGCCCGGACCCAGAGATGTGTCATTCTTATTCCTTTTGTCAGAGCATCCCGGCGGCACGCACCGCCTGAACCGAAGGTCTGGCCTCCATCGCGTCGCGGAAGGCGATAATCTTGGGAAAGGCCGAGACATCAACCCCGTCCCCTTCCAGCCAGCTGCACACGACGTAAAGGTAGGCATCGGCCAGCGAGAACGTGTCACCCAGAACGAATGGCCCACGCAACCCGTTGGACGAGATATACTCGCAGGACGCAGTCATCGTCTGGGTAACCTTGTCCTTCATGTCTTTCAAACTGGGCTTTTTGTCTGCCCAACGGTGCCCACGCATCTTGTGGGCGTGGTTCACATGCATGGTCGAGGCAAGGTAGTACATCACCTCACGCATCCGCGCCGCCATCACCGGATCCTCAGGGACCAGCCCCGCCTGCGGAGCAATCGTCGCAATATAGTCCAGCAGCGCGCCGGTCTCGGTCAGAATGCCGCCCTCAACCGCCAGCGCCGGAACGCGACCCTTGGGGTTGATCTGCCTGTAGGCGGGCTTTGTCTGTTCACCACCAGCGAAGTCCAGCTTGATCGCTTCATAGTCGAGCCCGCTTTCTTCGAGCACAATGGCGACAGCGACCGAGATCGTGCGCGGGGCATAATAGAGCTGCATCGTAGCCTCCTTACAGGTGAGTTTGTGCGAATTGCCGGTCTGGTGCTTCCAGATGTGGCACAGCGTTGAACAACACCGGGCTCAGCTGCGTTCCAATCGGGTGAAGACGGTGCATCGACGTATTCATGATCGCAAGCGCCACCCGCGCCATGGCCGGAATATCCAACCCCATGGCCTGTCGCACCACCATCGAGATCAACCCGCCAGAGGTCACCACGATGGCGGGCCCACCTTCGGTGCCAATATCGCGCAGCGCGTCTGATACGCGGGTTTCGAATTCGACAAAGGTTTCAGGGGTATCCTGAATCTCGCCATTGGCCCAGGCTGCGAAAGTTCGCGGCAGGTGTTCGACGAACTCTTCGCGGTCGGTGGGAACGGCTATGCCCTTTTGATCTTCAAGCAACTTGGCGAGCGTGAAATACTCAATCTCGTTCAGCCTTGCGTCCTGAATCGGTTCAGGAAGGCCCATGCTGGCCGATGTCTCGACGTGCCTGGTCAGGGTCCCACAATACACGCGTGGATAATGTGCCCGTGTGGCTTGCAGATGCGCGCCAAGCCAATGTGCCTGTTGATGGCCCAGTTCACTGAGCTTGTCATAGTTCTGTTCATCCCGTGCAGCGGTGTTGGCTTGGCCGTGACGTATCAGGGTAATATGTGACATGTGCGCCTCTCTTGCCGCAAAGTCTTAGGGCAGGTTCCCGGTCGGGACCAGAGACGTTCGCTCGCTGGATGGCAAAAAACTTGGGGATTGAACCTGCTTACCCGAAAGCGCGCGGCTTGTTTCCGTTCATGGTAAAATTCCCGTGTTGCGTAACGGAAAAAAGTTTCCTATACGACACAAAATCAGGCATACACGAGTATACTGACGATTCTGCACTTAACCAAACACGCTGGCATCTGCTGGTTGACTTGGGGAATGGTCCCGGAAAAAGTTGGAAAGGAACGTATGTCGCACCTTGTTGCCCAACCGATATGGGCAGCAGTTTTGGACAACGGGCTTGGAGGGGTCTTCGACATGACTGACGCACCAAAACGCACACCGCTCTACGATCTTCATGTCGAGCTTGGCGGTAAGATAATCGACTTTGCAGGGTGGGAGATGCCGGTCCAATATCCTTTGGGGATTATGGGCGAGCATAAGCAGTGCCGGGAAAAAGCGGCTGTGTTTGACGTCAGCCATATGGGTCAGGTGATCCTTCGGGGTGAAAACGTGGGCGAAAAGCTCGAGGCACTGTGCCCCCAAGCCTACGAAACCTTGAAAGAGGGCAAGGCGCGGTACGGGTTTTTCACCAATGCCGATGGCGGGATCATGGATGACCTGATCGTGTCGAATGCGGGGGACCACTATTTTGTAGTGGTGAATGCCGCGCTGCGCCATCAGGACATCCCGCATATGCAGGCGCATTTAGACGGCGTTGAGGTAACCGAAATCTTCGACCGCGCTCTGGTGGCCGTGCAAGGTCCGAAGGCCGAGGAGGTTGTTGGGGGCCTTTGTCCCGCGGCGCGTGATCTCAAGTTCATGGAAACTACGGTGGCGGAAATCAACGGTGTAGAATGCCGTATTTCGCGTTTGGGATATACAGGTGAAGACGGGTACGAAATCTCGATCCCCGAGGCTGAAGCGATAGGGATAACCCGCGCGTTTTTGGCCCATGATGATTGCGAGCCCGCTGGTTTAGGCGCGCGCGATAGCCTGAGACTCGAGGCTGGTTTGTGCCTCTACGGCAATGATATCGACCAGATGACCTCTCCGATCGAAGCCTCTCTGGGTTGGGCGATCCAGAAACGCCGCAAAGAAGAAGGCGGCTTTCCCGGTGCAGAACGCATCCAGATGGAACTGGCAGAGGGGCCTACGCGCAAGCTGGTTGGCATCAAGCCCGAAGGCCGCGCCCCCGCGCGTCAGGGCGTTGAGATCCAATGTGCCGAGCGCAACACAATTGGTCAGATCACATCGGGTGGTTTCGGCCCCACGGTCGGTGGCCCGGTAGCAATGGGTTATGTCTCAGCAGGACACGCCGCTCCGGGCGAAACTGTCAACCTGATCATCCGGGGCAAGCCGCAACCGGCGCAGATCGTGGCGCTGCCCTTCGTCACACAGAATTACAAGCGTTGAAGTCAGGAGAGAGAAGCATGGCAACCTATTATTCCGAAGAGCATGAATGGATCGATGTCGATGGCGACACGGCCACTCTGGGCATTACCCAGCACGCTGCCGAGCAGCTTGGGGATGTGGTGTTCGTTGAACAACAGGAAGTTGGCGACGAATTTGCCAAGGATGGCGAGATTGGCGTGATCGAGTCAGTCAAAGCCGCTTCGGAACTCTACGCGCCGGTGGATGGTGAGATCATTGAGGTTAACGAAACCCTTGCAGATAACCCTGGCGCTCTGAACGAAGATCCAGAAGGCAACGCGTGGATCTACAAAATCAAGATCGCAGACGCATCGCAGCTCGAAGATCTGATGGACGAAGCGGGCTACAAAGCTTTCATCGGCTGAACCCAAGGCGGGTCCCCGCGCGGATCCGTCCTTCATCTGGCTAAAAATATCCCCGCCGGAGGCATCTGCCACAGCGGCCGGGCGGGACCTTCCTTGAGGAGCGCTACCAATGGCTTTCAAACTCACCGATTACGAAGCCTATGACTTCGCCAACCGCCGCCATATCGGGCCCAGCCCGACCGAGATGCGCGATATGCTCAAGGTGATCGGCTTCAAGACGCTGGACCAGCTGATCGACGCCACTGTCCCACCTGCGATCCGGCAAAAGGAACCGCTGGACTGGGGTCCGGCGATGACCGAACGCGATGCGCTGTTCCATATGAAAGAGGTGGCGAGCAAGAACAAGGTTCTGACCTCACTGATCGGTCAGGGCTATTACGGCACCACCACGCCCGCACCGATCCTGCGCAACATCCTGGAAAACCCGGCCTGGTACACGGCCTACACGCCTTATCAGCCCGAGATCAGCCAGGGCCGTCTTGAGGCGCTTCTGAACTTCCAGACCATGGTTAGTGACCTGACCGGGCTGGACGTCGCCAATGCCTCCCTGCTGGACGAAGCCACCGCAGCGGCTGAGGCGATGGCCATGGCCAAACGTGGCGGGCGGTCCAAGGCCAACAACGCAGCCTTCTTTGTCGACCGCAACTGCCACCCGCAGACCATCGCTGTGATCAAAACCCGCGCCGAGCCTTTGGGCATCGACGTGCAGGTGGGCGACCCCGACAGCCTCGACGCCGGTGCGGTGTTTGGCGCGATCTTCCAGTACCCCGGCACCCACGGCCATGTGCGCGACTTCACCGCCGAGATCGCGGCGCTGCACGAACACAAAGCCATCGCCATCGTCGCCGCTGACATCCTGTCGCTGGCGCTGCTGAAATCCCCGGGTGAGATGGGCGCGGATATTGCCATCGGCTCGACCCAGCGTTTTGGTGTGCCGATGGGCTATGGCGGCCCGCACGCGGCCTATATGGCGACCACCGACAAGCTGAAACGCGCCATGCCCGGCCGGATCATCGGTGTCAGCATCGACAGCCGGGGCAACAAGGCTTATCGCCTCGCCCTGCAGACCCGCGAGCAGCACATTCGCCGCGAAAAGGCGAACTCGAACGTCTGCACCGCGCAGGCGCTGCTGGCCGTCATCGCCTCGATGTATGCCGTCTACCATGGCCCCGACGGCATCAAGGCCATCGCGCAATCGGTGCACCGCAAGACCTCGCGTCTGGCTGTTGGTCTGGAAGAGGCGGGCTTCACGGTCGAACCTGAGGTATTCTTTGACACCATCACCGTGGAAGTCGGCCACCTGCAAAAGACCGTCATGGAGGCCGCCGTGGCTCGTGGCGTCAACCTGCGCAAGGTCGGCGAGACGAAAGTAGGCATCAGCCTCGATGAACAAACCCGCGCTGAAACCATCGAGGCCGTCTGGGGTGCCTTTGGTATCGACCGCACCGATGACAGTTCGAACGTCGCCTACCGCTTGCCGGATTACGCGCTGCGCGAGACGCCCTATCTGACCCACCCGATCTTCCACAAGAACCGGGCCGAGGCCGAGATGACCCGCTATATGCGCCGTCTGGCCGACCGCGATCTGGCGCTGGACCGGGCGATGATCCCGCTGGGCTCTTGCACCATGAAGCTGAACGCCACGATCGAGATGATCCCGGTCACATGGCCCGAGTTCGGCAATCTGCACCCCTTTGCTCCGGAAGATCAGGCGCAGGGCTATCATGAGATGATTGCCGATCTGAACGACAAGCTGTGCCAGATCACCGGCTATGACGCGATCTCCCAGCAGCCCAACTCGGGCGCGCAGGGCGAGTATGCAGGCCTGCTGACCATCCGCAACTATCACTTCGCCCGCGGCGAAGGGCACCGCAATGTCTGCCTGATCCCGACCTCGGCACACGGGACCAACCCGGCCTCGGCCCAGATGGTGGGCTGGCAGGTGGTGCCGGTGCAATCGGATGAGAACGGCAATATCGACCTGAATGACTTCCGCGCCAAGGCCGAGAAGCATTCCGATCATCTGGCCGGTTGCATGATCACCTACCCCTCGACCCATGGCGTGTTCGAGACCACCGTGCAAGAGGTCTGCCAGATCACCCATGATCACGGCGGTCAGGTCTATATCGACGGCGCCAACATGAACGCCATGGTGGGTCTGTCGCGCCCCGGTGACATCGGCGGAGACGTCAGCCACCTGAACCTGCACAAGACCTTCTGCATCCCCCATGGCGGTGGCGGCCCCGGCATGGGCCCCATCGGCGTCAAAGCGCACTTGGAGGAACACCTGCCGGGCCACCCGGAATACGGCACCGCCGTGGGTCCGGTCTCGGCGGCGCCCTTCGGCTCGCCCTCAATCCTGCCGGTCAGTTGGGCCTATGTGCTGCTGATGGGCGGCGCGGGTCTGACGCAGGCGACCAAGGTGGCGATCCTGAACGCCAACTACATCGCCGCACGTCTGCAGGATGCCTATCCGATCCTATATACTTCCGAGACCGGACGTGTGGCACATGAATGCATCCTCGACACGCGCCCGCTGGACGCCGAGGCGCATGTGACCGTGGACGATGTCGCCAAGCGTCTGGTCGACAGCGGCTTCCACGCCCCGACCATGTCCTGGCCGGTGGCGGGTACGCTGATGGTGGAGCCGACGGAATCCGAGCCGAAGGACGAACTAGACCGTTTCTGCGACGCCATGCTGTCCATCCGGGCCGAGGCGCAGGACATCATCGACGGCAAGATCGACGCAGAGAACAACCCGCTGAAAAACGCCCCCCACACGGTGCGCGATCTGGTCGGAGACTGGGACCGCCCCTACACCCGCGAACAGGCCTGTTTCCCTCCGGGTTCCATGGGCGTCGACAAATACTGGTCGCCGGTCAACCGCGTCGATAACGCCTACGGCGACCGAAACCTCGTATGCACTTGCCCGCCGATGTCGGAATACGAGGAAGCAGCAGAATAACAAAAAAGCCCTGCATTTGCGGGGCTTTTTTACGGCTCGAAATCTGCTGGCACACCGAAAGGCGGTGCATCCACACTTGTTCCAGTCAGTGCGTGCATAAACGCCACAAGGCTACTGATTTCGGCGTCCGACAACTGCACCGGGGTTATGTCGATCTTTTTGCGCTGCCGCTCCATTTCCAGCCGATCATCCCACACTATAAAATCGGCTTTTTGCAGCCACGAGATGCGGGGCAACGCCGCCATATCTTTTGTCCAGTGTGACAGGCTGTGTTCGGGGTTCAGATGATGCCGGATCATGCTTTCGAGATCAGGAAACGCTCCGTTATGCCCGTAAGGTGCGGTCAGGGCGACATTGCGTAGCATCGGGGTGCGAAAGCGATAGGCGTCCTCAAGCCGGTCGCTTTCGCCCATGCGGCCAACGTCGCGCACATAAGGATCCCATTGCCGCGTGCGCCCCGGACCAAAGGGCGGTAGCGCCAGCGCATGGAATTCCTGATCCGACATTAGCGGGCCGGAATGGCACGAGGCGCAATTTGCCTTGCCATAGAACAGGTCCATTCCCTCTTTCTGATCTGTCGTCAGGGCTGATGCGTCGCCCGTCAAATACTGATCGAAGGGGCTGTCGGCACTGCGCCACTCAACCGCCATGAACGCGGCCAGGGCGTTGGCGATCTGGGTGATGGTGATGTCTTCGGTCGTTTCAACCTCATCAAAAGCGGCGACCATGGCCTTGCCATAGCGCGGATCGGTACGCACGCGTTTGGCAAGGATCGGCCAGCCCAGATCAATCCGGTCGGCAACCGCTCCGGTCACTTGATTTTCGCCGACATTCCCGGCCATTTCGAATTGCGACGTCAGCGGGAACAGCGCCTGCGCGGCCAACAGAGAATTCAGGCCCTCAGGCAGCCATTCCTGCGCGGGAGAGTTGAACCCGTTGCCGTAGACATCCGAGATACTCAGGCGGCCATCGTGGAATACGGTGTGAATCTCTTTCGCGCCAAGGTTCCAAAGTCCGGGCGAGTTGCGTGGAATGCGTTTGCGGATTCTGTCCTCTCCTGTGCCGGGTTTGCGATCCGGCCCCAGTCCTTGCCCGCCTTCGCCTATGCCCAAAGACAACCCGTCCGAAGTGCCAAAATCCGGGTGGTGGCAATGGGCGCAGGATATGTTCTGGTTGCCTGACAAGATGGGGTCATAAAACAGTTGATGACCGATGGCAGCCTGTTTCATATCAAAGGGGATAAAGTCATCATCGGTCAGTGGGCGGGGCAGTTCCTGCGCTGCCGCTGCACTGACGAAAAGGAAGAAAATCCCATGCGCCAGCTTGTATTTGCCCTTTGCCTTTTTGCGAGCCCCGCGCTGGCCGAGTTGGAACAAGCACGCGACATGATGGAGGCGGGCGAATTTGAGGCCGCGCGCAAGGAACTGCTGCCCGCCGCGCGGTCCGGCAATGCCGAGGCCGAAGAGTTGATCGGCGTCATGTACGGCCTTGGGCTGGGGGTCGAGCAGGACTACGAGCGGGCGTTTGAATGGTACTTGCGCGCGTCGATGAAAGGGCATCCGGGGGCGCAGTCGGGTGTCGGCTGGTACTATGAGCTGGGTCTGGGCATGCCTGCGCCCGATCTGGTTCGGGCGTATATGTGGTACACGCTTAGCGCGATTGGCGGCGACCCCGATGCGGCGATCAGCCTTGAGGAAGTGGTCAAGAAAATGACGCCGGAGCAGATTGAAAGAGCGCATGTTCTGGTGAATGACTACAAAGGGTGGATGTACCCGTTTCGGTAAGGGCCGGACGCAGCGCCCGGCCCCTTTCGCTTAGTTCAGATCCGCGTCGCGTGAGGCGTTGATATCAGCCTCGGCCGCTGCAACCGCTTCGGTCAGGGCGTTGAACACCTCGTCCCCGCGGGCCACGTTGGACTGGAACCAGTCATAGACCGGGGTTGCGGCCTCTTTGAACGCAGCTTTCTGGTCGGGTGTCGGCACGTAGAGGTCGCCGCCACCAGCGACGAAATCCTCATAGGCCTGGATCGACTTGCGCTTGGGCGAGGCAAAGGTGGCCTGCTGCAGCGCATAGAACCCGTCGACAACCACGCGGCGCATGTCCTCGGGCATCTCCTGGAACTTGGCGTTATTCATCCACCACAGCGCGCCCATATAGGCGTGGCCGTCCAGTGTGACGTATTGCAGACCGGCATCGGGGAATTTCATCCCCATGATGTCGGTGATCCCGTTCTTGGACCCTTCAACCACACCGGTCTGGAAGCTGGTGAACAGTTCAGGCCACGGGATCGGGGTGGGCGATGCACCCAGTGCCTTGACCAGCTCTTGCGGCAGGTCAGCGACCACGGTGCGGATTTTCAGACCTTCCATATCCGCAGGTTCGGCGATGCGACGCTGGGTGTTGGCAAAGTTGCGCCAGCCGCCGGTGTTGCCAATGGTCATCAGACGGATCGCGCCGCCGGAATCCTCAAGCGCCATGTCGCGGACCTTGCGGGTGAAATCGCCGGACAGCACATGCTCGGCCACGCGGTCATCGGCCATCAGATAGGGCAGGTCCAGGACCTGCACGTAGGGGAAGATGCCCGACGCGCCGCCCGAGGTCGAAATATAGATGTCGATCGTACCGTCAGCCACGCCTTGCAGGCACTCGGCCCCGTTCGAGCACAGCTGCGTGCCGATGAACAATTCGACCTCGATGGCGCCGTTCGAGGCAGCCTCGACATAGTTCTTGAAGACGATCAGACCGTCATAATCCTCGTCATTCTCGTTCGAGTTCGCTGTCGCGCGCAGGGTATAGTCGGCGGCAACGGCAGATATGGCGGACGCGGCCACCAGCGATGTGGCCACCGCTGCGGTTTGGAAAAGTCTTCTGAGCATGCGTTTCCTCCCTGTGATACTCAGTTCAGTTTGCAAATCCCGTTATCCTCGGGATTGTCATGGATAGTGCGGGGACATAGGTGATCAAAAAGATCACTATGATTTCGACAGCCAGAAATGGCAGGATTGCCTTGGCAATGGTCTCGACCTTTTCGCGCGACACAGCGGCGGCCACGAACAGCACTAGCCCCATGGGCGGAGTGGCCAGACCGACGGTCAGGTTAACGCTCATGATAATAGCAAAATGGATCGGGTCCACGCCGAGGCTGGTAAAGATCGGGCCAAGGATGGGACCAAGAATGATGATTGCCGGGCCTGCATCCAGAAACATGCCCACGACAAACAGCAACAGGTTGATCAGGAACAGCAGGATCAGCGGGTTTTCTGACAGGCCAAGGATCAGTGCTGCCAATTGTTCAGGCGCGTGGCTGAGGCTGACGACGGTCTTGAATGCCATCGCCGCGCCGACCAGCAGCAAAACCACGGCCGAGGTCAGGCCTGCGTTGCTAAGAATCTCGGGCACCTCTTTGATCGTCAGGGTGCGCAAGACGAAGAACCCGATTATGAAAGCATAGCCCACGGCCACGGCGGCGGCCTCGGTCGGAGTGAAGATTCCTCCAAGGATACCGCCCAGAATGATGACCGGTGTGAGCAAAGGAAAGAAAGCCTTGAGGCTGGCCTGACGACGCTCGGGCCATGTGTATTTGCGGCTTGCGACAGGGAAATCGTATTTGTCGGCCATGACCTTGATCATCAGCATCAGGCCGACGCCAACCATTACACCCGGCACGATGCCCGCAAGGAACAGAGCCGCAACGCTTTCACCCATCACATAGGCATAGATGATCATGATGCCCGAAGGTGGAATGATAGGCCCGATCACCGAGCTGGCCGCCGTGATCGCAGCGGCGAAACGGCGGGTATAGCCCTGTTTCTCCATCGCCGGGATCAGCATCGAGCCCAGTGCCGAGGTATCGGCCACCGCCGATCCAGACAGCCCGGCGAACAGGATTGAACTCAGAACGTTGACATGGGCCAGACCGCCGCGGAAGTGGCCCATCAGTGCCTGAGAGAACTCGACCAGACGGATGGTGATGCCGCCGCGGTTCATCAGCTCTCCGGCCAGCATGAAGAAGGGAATGGCCATCAACGGGAAGCTGTCCATACCATTGTAGACATTGCGGTACAGCAGCGTGATGTCGGCAGTTTGACCGTTCAGCCACAGCAGAATACCGGGCGCGGCCAACAGGGCGAAAAAGACCGGCAGGCCGATCATTAGGAACACGAGGAAGGTGGGCAGAAACCAGATCAGCATCTATTCAGCCCCCACCGGCGCATCTGCGATTTCAGGGAGCATGTCCCCGCCGCCCAGCATCGTTACGATGGCGCGCAAGATAAGCTCGATATTCACAACCAACAGAAGAATGACCCCCACCAGCAACGAGGCCATCATCCAGCTGCGCGGGACGCGGTACCATTCGTCAAAGCCCAGCGAAGTCGGAACATAGAGCGCCGCCGTGGCAAAGCGGCCGCCGAAACCCGTTACCTCAGACCAGCCGATATTCACCGCGACGGCCAGCACCACCAGAGAGACGAACAGCAGGAACAGCATCAACACCTGCCCCAGCACGCGCGGCAGCATCATTGGCACCATATCGATCGCCACGAATCCGCCGCGCCGGAACGCAGTGGGGGCCATCAGCCCGGTCATCCACAGCATGCAGAAGCGCGCGGCCTCATCCGGCCAGGGTAGGGCGTTGCCCAGAACGTATCGGAAGAACACCTGAATCAGGATTGCGATCACCATCAATGCAATCGCAACGACACCAACCGCGCGGCCCAAACGCAGCACGGTTTCGTTCACGAATGCAATCGGCGCAAGCGCCGTTGCCAGTCCGCTCATGCGGATCCTCCCTTGTTCAGCCGCAGGTTTGTCCCGCGGTCGTCAGATCGCGCTTAGTGTTGCGCGAATTGGCCGAGTTTCCCGGCGTAGAATGTCAGCGCGTCTCCGTCCGCCATGCTGACTTTCAGGACTTTGCCCACCACGATCACGTGATCGCCTGCATCGTGATAGGCATGCTGTTCACACTCAAACCGCGCCAGACAATCCGGCAGCAAAGGTGTTCCGTTCCCGCAGCGGTCGTGGTCGATATCCCGCAGGGCGAACGCGTCTTTAGAGCAGCCAAAACACAGATCGGCCTGTTCCGACGATAGCACGTGCACGCTGAAATGGCGCGCCTTGTGGAAATAGGGGAACCTGCGCGAGTTGCGATCGCCGGCCCACATGACCAGCGGGGGGTCCAGCGACAGCGATGAAAAGCTGTTGGCGGTGATGCAGACCGGGCCATCGTCGCTGTCACAGGTGACGATGGTGACACCGGTGGCAAACTTGCCAAAAGCGTCCCGCAGGGTGCGGGTGTCATCTTTGTGCGGGACGAATGTGCGAGTGATGTCCTTTGAGATTGCGTTCATCATGGTACCTCATGCCCCAGTGCCGCCTCATAAAGACGGAACCAGCTTTCACGATCCAGGTTGACTTTCAGCGCGTCCGAAATGCCTTGAATCCGGGTCAGGTTGTTGGTGCCCATCACCGGCAGAATCCCTGCCGGGTGCGCCAGCAGAAAAGCGACGGCAACTGCCGCGCGATCCACGCCGAATTCGGCAGCTATCTCATCTGCAACTATGCCGACCGGTGGATTTCCCGCCATCAGCAACCCACCCCCCAGCGGAGACCACGCCATAACGTGCTGGCCGTGCTGCTGATGAAAGGCAAGATCGCCATTGGTGAAAGGGCTTATCTGACCCAGAGACAGCTCGATCTGGTTAGTGACCAGCGGCGTCTTCATCGCCGATTGCAGCAGGTTCCAGTCCCAAGGACGGAAGTTCGACACGCCGACAGCACGCACCTTGCCGCTGGCGACCACCTCATCCAGTGCGGCGCCGGTTTCATGGTGGTCCATGAACGGATCAGGACGGTGGATCAGCAACAGATCGATATGGTCGATGGCCATCTCGGTCAGAGAAGTATCGACAGATTTCAGGATATGCGCGCGCGAGGTGTCATAGTATTTGACCTTCGCGTCCGAATACCGTCCACAGGGCGCGACGATATCGCATTTGGTGACGATCTCCATCTTTGACCGCAGGGTCGGATTGGCGCGCAGGGCGGTACCCAGAATGCCTTCGGCCGTGTAGTCGCCGTAGATATCCGCCTGATCGAAACTGGTGATCCCCTGATCCAGACAGGCTTGTATCTTGGCCTCGACATGTGCGGCCGAGGTGTCATCGTCATCTCCGATGCGCCACATGCCGTAGACGATGCGGCTCAGGTCCAGCGTGTCGGATAGTTTCACACGTTGCATCAGCGACGAACTCCGTTGCCCAGCGGGGTCGCCGGGGTATTTGCAGGCACGCGCCCGTATTCTTCGGGCAGCGAGCAGGTTTTCAGATTGGGCAGGACGCGGGCCCCGAAATGCTTGGCCTCATCCATGTGCGGATAGCCCGAGAAGATGAAGGCGCGGATGCCCATCTTTTGGTATTCTTCGATCTTGGTCATCACTTGGTCGGTCGATCCGACCAAAGCCGCGCCGCAGCCGGATCGCGCGCGGCCAACACCTGTCCACAGGCCCGGTTCGACATAGCCATATTCATCCGCCAGATCGCGGTTCTTGGCCTGATGCGCCACGCCCAAAGAGGTCGCGTCCAGCGCCCGTTCTCGGATCGTACGGCCATATTCGTCATCCAGCTTCGAGACGATATAATCCGCGTATTCCTGCGCCTCGGCTTCGGTATCGCGGACGATCATGTGAACGCGCAGACCGTAATCCAGCGTGCGGTTGTAGTTTTCAGCCACGGCGTGAACGGCCTTCATCCGCTCGGCTAGTTGATCCTTGGTTTCGGGCCACATCAGGTAGACGTCGCAATGCTCGCCACACAGGTCCAGCGCCGATGGAGAATACCCTCCGAAATACAGCAGCGGACCGCCGGTTTGATACGGCTTGGCCGGATCGGTGGTCAGGCCTGAGAAGTTATAGACCTCGCCCGCATGGTTGATCTCATCTAATGTCCAGGCTTGCTTGAGGATCTCGACCACCTCGCGGGACCGCTGATAGCGGAACGCGCTGTCGGCTTTCTCGCCGGGGAAGTCGGACGAGATGATGTTCACCGTCAGCCGCCCTTGCAGCATGTGATCCAGCGTTGCGATGGTGCGGGCCAACATGATCGGCTGCATCTCGCCACAACGCACGGCGGCCAGCAGGTTGATCCGGTCTGTGATCGGCGCGCAGCCCGCCACGAAACTCAGCGTGTCCTGACCGACCTGATAGGAAGATGGGCACAGGATGTTACGAAACCCTTGCGCTTCGGCTTCGCGCACGATGCCGGAACAATGTTCCCAACTGGATCGCAGGTCACCGTCGGGGACACCCAGAAACTGATAATCGTCTGAACACAAAGCTGCGAACCACGAAACCTCGGCCGCATCCAGATCGGGGGATGTGATGGGGACGATGGTCATTTGATTCGTTCTCCGTGCAGCTTTGACTTTCCTCTTGCGTAGCAATCACTTTGATGTAGATCAATAGTGTATCAATTTTTCCCGCGACTCAATGAAGCGCTTTTCCGATGGCAACAACGCACCGCAACCCCAACGCCCTGCCGATCTACGTTCAGATCGCCGAGCTTTTGATCCGCGATATTGCCGCCGGACGCCTGATGGACGGCGAACGTCTGCCCCCGGAGCGGGACATGGCAGCCAACCTCAATGTCTCGGTCGGGACATTGCGAAAATCGCTGGCAGAGCTTGAAAAGAAGGGCATGCTAGAGCGCGTTCAGGGTTCTGGGAACTACATCCGCGAGACGGGAACGCAGAACAGTGTCTATGCGATGTTCCGGCTGGAATTGCCCGAAGGTGGAGGACTACCGCGCGCTGATATCCTGTCCGTTGACCATCTTGCGAAACCTGCCGACCTGCCGCGCTTTGGGGCATCTGATCGCGGTTCGCGGGTGCGCCGGATGCGCTATCTGAATGACACAATTATCGCGGTCGAGGAAATCTGGCTGGACGAATCCGCCGGTTTGATTGATCGCGCGTTGCTTTCAGATTCGCTGTATCGCTATTACCAGCAGCAATTGGGTTTCTGGATCACCCGCGCCGAAGACCGGGTGAGTATCCGTGCTTTGCCCGACTGGACGCCCGCGGGGTTCACAAAACCAGCGGGCCAAACAGCTGGCTATATCGAGCGGTTCAGCTGGTCGGAAAAACCCGAACCGGTTGAGTTTTCTAAAACGTGGTTTGACCCGGACCGGGCGACCTATGTCCAACGTCTGAAGTAAAAGGAAGAACGCATGACCCGGACCATCCATTACGGGCTGATCGGATGCGGCATGATGGGGCAGGAACATCTGCACAATATCGCTTTGTTGGACGGCGCGCGTGTCGCTGCAATTTTCGAACCCGACCCGGACATGGCGCAGGCCGCGCAGAAGATTGCGCCAGAGGCAAAGATGGTGGCCTCTGTCGATGATCTTCTGACCGTGGCGGAATTGGATTGCGTCGTCATTGCCAGCCCGAACCATCTGCATGTCGCGCAAATCGAACACATCGCTCGGGTTCGCCCTTTGCCATTGCTGGTCGAAAAGCCGTTATTCACCAATCCCGAAGATGAAACGCGGCTAGAAGCGATCCAGCGCGATTACACCCATCCGATCTGGGTTGCGATGGAGTATCGCTATATGCCGCCCATCGCCGCTTTGATTGACGAGGCGTCAGCGACGGGCGGTGTCAAAATGCTGACGATCCGAGAGCACCGCTTTCCCTTTCTGGAAAAGGTCGGCAACTGGAATCGGTTCAATCGCAATACGGGCGGCACATTTGTCGAAAAGTGCTGTCATTTCTTCGACCTGATGCGTTTGATCCTGAAATCCGATCCGGTGCGTGTTACCGCAAGCGGCGGGCAAGCCGTCAACCATCTGGATGAGGTTTACAACGGCGAAACACCCGACATTCTGGACCACGGTTATGTCATGGTCGACTTTGCCTCGGGCGCGCGTGCGATGCTGGAGCTTTGCATGTTTGCCGAAGGCGCGCGCTACCAGGAAGAGATTTCGGCCATTGGTCCGAACGCCAAGATCGAAGCGCTGGTGCCCGGACCGGGCCGGTTCTGGCCCGATCATCTGGGCGAGGCACCGGTGCCGCAATTGATCATCAGCCCGCGTGCCCCGAAGGGGCCGGTTTGTAAGGACATCCCCGTCGACCCGGAACTATTGGCGGCAGGTGACCATAACGGGTCTACCTTCTACCAGCATCAGGGGTTTCTGGCGGTCATTCGGGGTGAGAAGTCTGCGCCTGAAGTGAGCCTGCAGGACGGCTTGTGGGCCGTGCGTATGGGGTTGGCTGCGCAAAAGGCGCTGGAAACCGGCGAAACTGTCTGGATTTGATGCCGCACTTATTGCGCGGCCT
The DNA here is from genome assembly GCF_056538325.1 of Ruegeria sp. BG8. NCBI lineage: Bacteria > Pseudomonadati > Pseudomonadota > Alphaproteobacteria > Rhodobacterales > Roseobacteraceae > Ruegeria > Ruegeria sp. BG8. Next base: position 20,766 of record NZ_JBQFSZ010000006.1, read on the forward strand.
CCTTTTGTTGCGCGGTCGCCAGCAGCGCGGCCAGTTCCGGACGGCACGATCCGCAATTAGTTCCAGCCCGCAGGGCCTCGCCAATGGCGTCGACGGTCAAGAGGCCCTTGGTTTCGATCGCGGTTAGGATCGTATTCACACCGACATCGAAACAGGAACACAGAACAGGGCCGGGATCGGGCCTGTCTGCCGGTGCCCGGCCTGACAACAGATCGGGCACTTCCGGCAATGTCGCCAAATAATCACGCATCACGGCGACTGGTTCGGGTGAGACGAACAGGGCAGCAGCGATACGCCCATCCTCATGAAATGCCAGACGCGCCATTCCGCGTGCCGGGTCCTCGACCACTGCAACCTCTGCATCAGGAAGGTTAAGCATTTTGCGCGCTGTTTCGATCCAATCGTCCACGGCGTTCAATCCGGCCAGTTCAGCGCGATAGCCCGCTTTTGTCGGAACCTGCGCCCAGTATTCACAGGTTGGGGACATTTCGTGCCGAGATACCGCGAACCCGTACCATTTTGCGTCGAAACGGGTGAGACGAACGACCGAAGCCTTGCTCTCGGGTTGGCCAGAAACCGGATCGGTGGCCGCGGCGATGACTGCATCTATCCGGGCTGAGGGGGCGGTTTCCGCAGTCCAGTGGATTGGCGCAAAAACCTGTCCGCGCGTGACGTTTTCGTTGATCCGAGCGCGGAATATCGCCTTGCCATGCGGGCTGCTGATTTCAACAAGATCGGCAGGTTTTATTTCGGTCTTATGCGCGTCTTCGGGGTGAATCTCGACAAAGGGTTCAGGCAGGTGCGCCGACAAACGGGCGGATAACCCGGTGCGCGTCATGGTATGCCACTGATCGCGCAAGCGACCGGTGTTCAGCCAGAAAGGATGGCGCGGTTCAGTCTTTGCAGCCGGTGGCCGCCAGGACACCGGCAACAGCCGCGCCTTTCCGTCAGCGTGAAAGAACTGGCCGTCGGCAAAAAAACGACCGCCCTGTCGATTTGCCGTTACGGGCCAACGGGTGGGTTCAAGCGCCTCGTATCCGGCTGTATCCAGATCGGCAAAACCAGAGATATCGAAGTCACGGCCAAAACGCGCCGCGATACCAGACAGCGTGGCATATTCCCGAAATATCTCACTGGGGGACTGATAGTCGAAAGCCGATTGCCAGCCCATGCGACGCCCGACCTCGGCCAGAATGTCCCAATCTGCGCGCGCCTGCCCAGGTTGAGGCAAGATCGCGCGCTGGCGGCTGATCGTGCGGTCCGAATTGGTGACCGTGCCGTCCTTTTCGGCCCATGCTGCGGCGGGCAACAAGACATCAGCCAGCCGAGCGGTATCTGTGCGTGCCGTAATGTCCGAGACTACGGTGAATGGACAGGCCGCGATGGCGTCGCGAACGGAATCCGCTTCGGGCATCGAAACGGCAGGGTTTGTATGGATCACCCACAATGCCTTGATGCGTCCGTCCCCCACTGCGCGGAACAGGTCTACGGCCTTCAGACCGGGGGCTTCGGGCATGGTGGGGGCTGACCAAAATCCCCGCACGGCGGCGCGGTGGTCGGCGTTTTCGATGTCCAGATGGCAGGCAAGCATGTTGGCCAGCCCACCCACTTCGCGCCCACCCATCGCGTTGGGTTGCCCTGTGACAGACAGAGGCCCGCAGCCGGGTTTGCCAATACGACCCGTCGCCAGATGGCAGTTCAGGATCGCGTTGACCTTGTCACTGCCCGACGTTGATTGATTTACCCCTTGGCTAAAGATGGTCACGACCTTTTCGGTGCTTGTCCACATCTGGCAGAAGGTCGCAATGTCTTCTACGTTTAAGCCGGTGACCGAGACATCGTCGGCTTTTGCGGCCTGTATGGCCTGATCAAATCCGCTGGTGTGCGTCAGAAAATCGGTATCGATCAACCCACAGGCGTCAATCTGGGTCAATAGGTGGTTGAACAGCGCCACGTCACTGCCTGCGGCCAGCGGCAGATGCAAATCAGCGTTGTCACAGGATGCCGTGCGACGAGGATCGATGACAACGATCTTGGTTCCGCGCGCCTGTCTGGCGGCCATCAGGCGCTGATACAGAACCGGATGGCACCACGCGAGGTTCGATCCGACGAGGACGACCAGATCAGCCTCTTCCAGATCTTCGTATGTCCCGGGGACGGTATCAGTACCGAATGCGCGTTTATGCCCCGCCACAGTCGAGGCCATACAAAGGCGTGAGTTGGTATCGATATTGGCCGAACCGATAAAGCCCTTCATCAGCTTGTTGGCCACATAATAGTCTTCGGTCAGCAATTGACCCGACACGTAGAATGCGACCGAATCCGGCCCGTGCTCTGCGATCGTGTCCCTAAACCGATCGGCGACCAATTGTAGCGCGTCGTCCCAGCCAGCCTCTTCGCCCGCGACCACGGGCGACAGCAGGCGCTGCGACAGACCTACGGTTTCTGCCAGGGCCGATCCCTTGGAACACAAATGCCCGTAGTTGGCCGGGTGATCCGGATCGCCTGTAACGGTCAGGCCACCCGCGCCATCCGGTTGTAGCAGAACGCCACACCCGACCCCGCAATAGGGGCAGGTCGAGCGTTTGGCGCAGGCACTCATGTCTTTCACGCGGCGCTCCTTTGCCCCAGCGAGGTGCTGTCCAGCAGGATGCGATCCCCGTCCAGCTGCACCGGGTAGGTGGCAATCTGCCCTTCATCCGCGCCTTGCGCCTGACCCGAGTTCAGGTCGAACACCCAATTATGCAGCGGGCAGGTGACAGACTGGCCGTGCACGATGCCCTCAGATAGCGGGCCGCCCTTGTGGGGGCAGGTGTCCGAGGCGGCAAAGACCTCATCCTTTGCTGTGCGGAACAGGGCGATACAACCGACCGGCGTTTTCACCACGCGCGCGCCGCGCAGGGGGATGTCGTCGATATGTCCGATGTCGATCCAGCTCATTCTGCGGCCTCCAGTGTCAGATCGGCCAATGGCGCAAAGCGCGGGGCCTCTTTGGCCTGCTCGGCCCATGGGTCTTTGCGGTAGATGGATTGGCTGAGTTCGAACCGTTCAACCAGCGCGCGCCGGTTGTCCAGATCATCCACCACGGTTTCCTTGATCCAGTCGAGGCTGGCCTTCGCCATCCATTTGTACAAGCGGTCCAGATACTTGCCGCCCTCTCGATAGGCTTGGGTGACGGCCATCACGACCTCAATCGCCTCATCCTCGGTCGGAACCTGTACCAGCAGTTCGGTTTCCTTAACGTCCATGCCAGCGGCGCCGCCGATGCTGATCTGATAGCCGCTGTCGACACAGACAACACCGATATCCTTGCAGGTCGCTTCGGCACAGTTGCGCGGGCAGCCCGAGACTGCCAGCTTCAGCTTGTGCGGCGTCCACGAGCCCCACAGGATTTTCTCAAGCTTGATGCCCAGACCGGTGCTATCTTGCGTGCCGAACCGGCAATGATCGGTGCCGACACAGGTTTTCACCGTGCGCAAGCCTTTGGAATAGGCATGGCCCGAGACCAGACCAGCCTTGTTCAGATCGGACCAGATATAGGGCAGGTCTGCGCCCTTCACGCCCAGCAGGTCGATGCGCTGCCCGCCGGTGACTTTGACGGTCGGCACATCGTATTTCTCGGCCGCATCAGCAATAGCACGCAGTTCCGCAGGGTTGGTGATGCCACCCCACATTCGGGGCACAACGCTGAACGTGCCGTCTTTTTGAATGTTGGCGTGTTTGCGTTCGTTGACGAAACGGCTTTGCGGGTCGTCCTGATATTCCACCGGCCAGTCAGCCAGCAGATAGTAATTTACCGCCGGGCGGCAGACATGGCAGCCGTTGAGCGTTTTCCAGCCCAGCTCTTGCCAAACGGCCTCCTGGCTTTTCAGCTCTTGCGATTTGATCAGGCGGCGGACGTCTTCGTGGGTCAGATCGCAGCAGCCGCAGATGGGTTGTGCGGCTGGCATCTGGAAGTCATCGCCCAGCGTAACCTGCAGCAACTGTTCCACCAGTCCAGTACATGTCCCGCAAGAGGCGCTGGCCTTGGTGGTTGCCCGGATCGCGCCCAGATCAGTTGCGCCGCCTTCAATGGCTGATGTGATTTGGGATTTGCATACGCCGTTGCAGCCACAGATTTCCGCCTCAGGCGGCAATGCTGCAACGGCTGAGAGAGGGTCCACAGTGGCCCCTCCCTGATAAGCAGGACCAAAAATCAGCGTCTCGCGCATCTCCGAGATGTCCTCGCCGTCCCGGATGAGACCAAAGAACCAGTTGCTGTCGGCGGTATCGCCATACATGACCGCGCCGACCAGCTTGTCATCTTCCAGCACCAGCCGCTTGTAGACACCACGCGCGGGGTCGCGAAAGACGATGTCCTCGCGGGTTTCGCCCTCGGCAAAGTCCCCGGCGCTGAACAGATCGCAGCCCGTCACCTTCAGTTTGGTCGAGAGCGAGCGTTGTTTGAACGCCGCGTCTTCACCCAACAAGGTCTGGGCCAACACTTTCGCCTGATCGTATAGCGGTGCGACAAGGCCAAATAGCTCGCCCTGATGCTCGACACACTCCCCGACGGCGTAAATGTCGGCGTCCGAGGTGATCATCTGATCGTCCACATGGATGCCCCGACCTACGGCAAGGCCCGTCTCCTGCGCCAGTGCGGTGTTGGGGCGGATGCCCACAGCCATCACCAACAGGTCACAGGGAAGCTCGGTGCCGTCCTCCAACAGCAGCGCCCGGGCCTTGCCATCCTTGCCCGCGATTTCGGTCGATTTGGCATTCAACAGAACGGTGATGCCTTTTTCTTCCAGCGATTTCTTAAGCAGATAACCTGCGGCCGGGTCCAGCTGACGCTCCATCAGGTGACCCATGATATGCACAACGGTCACATCAGCCCCGCGCGCGGCCATGCCTGCGGCGGCCTCAAGCCCCAACAAACCGCCGCCGATCACGACGACCTTGTTGCCCGCACCCATGCCCATCATCTTCTGCGTGTCTTCCAGATCGCGATAGGCGATCACACCGTCCAGATCATGCCCGGGCATCGGGATCATGAAGGGGTTGGAGCCGGTGCCGAAGATCAGCTTGTCATAAGGAACATGGCCGTTTTCGCCTTCGACCACTTTCAGCTCGCGGTCGATTTTGACAACTTTCTCGCCGAACCGGCAGGTGATCCCGCGTTCCGCATACCAGGCGTCATCATGGGTGACGATGTCTTCATAGGTTTGTTCACCTGCCAGAACCGGGCTCAGCATGATGCGGTTGTAGTTTCCGCGCGGCTCGGCGTTGAACAAGGTGATGTCGAATGCATCGGGGGCGGCGTCGGTCAGGTGTTCCAACACCCGACCCGAGGCCATGCCGGCTCCGATGACAACCAGTTTCTGTTTCATGGCTTTCACTCCGCAGCGATGGCTTGGGGGGCAGGGGATTTGGGCTTGGGTTTCGCCCCGTGCTCGTATTCTTCGAGGAAATCCAACACCTCTTGCCGGTATTCGTAGTAATCGGGATGGGCCAGCAGCGCCTTGCGGGTACGCGGGCGCGGCAGGTCGACATTGGTGATCTTGCCGATCGTGGCCTGTGGGCCGTTCGTCATCATCACCACGCGATCGGCGAGCAGGATCGCCTCGTCCACGTCGTGAGTCACACAGATCGTGGTAACTTTGGTCCGCGACCAGACCTCCATCAGAACCTCCTGCAGCTCCCACCGGGTGAGGCTGTCGAGCATCCCGAAGGGTTCATCCAGCAGCAACAGTTTCGGCGACAGGGCAAAGGCGCGGGCGATGCCCACACGCTGGCGCATCCCGTTCGACATGTCGGCGGCGGATTTGTCCATCGCATCGGCCAGACCGACCCGTTCGAGGTAATATTCCACAACATCCTGCCGCTCGGCCTGGCTGGCGCGCGGATACACGCGGTCCACCCCGACCGATACGTTTTCCTTGGCGGTCAGCCATGGGAACAGCGAAGGCGATTGGAACACCACGGCGCGTTCCGGATCCGCGCCTTCGACGTGGCGGCCATCCAGCTTGATCGCACCTTTCGAGATTTCGTTCAGACCAGCGGCCATGGTCAACACCGTGGACTTGCCGCAGCCCGAGTGGCCGATCAGCGAGATGAACTCACCCCGGTTAAGCTTGAGGTTGAAATCCTCGACCACGGTCAGCGGACCTTTGGGCGTGGGGTAGACCTTGTGCAACTGGCTGAAGTCCAGATACCGTTCTTCGATCAGACCCTCCTGCGCTTCTTTCACCGCTGCGGGGACACCGTGGATCGGGGTTACGTCGGGCAGGGTCTTGGTGCCTTCGACCTTGGCCTCGATCCCCACATCCATCAGGTATTTCGTGACCTCGCCACGCAGCGCCTTGAACGTCTCGTCATGGTTCATGGCCGAGCGATCACGCGGGCGAGGGATCGAGACCTTGAACTCAGTCCCCAGCGTGCCATCGGGGTTCAGCGGGATGATGCGGTCGGCCAGCAGGATCGCCTCGTCCACGTCATTGGTGATCAGGACACAGGTTTTACGGTCGGCCTCCCAGATCTTTTCGATCTCTTCCGCCAGATTGCCTCGGGTCAATGCATCCAGCGCCGACAGCGGTTCGTCCAGCAGCAGAACCTCGGGGTCCATCGCCAGTGCGCGGGCCACGTTCACCCGTTGACGCATCCCGCCCGACAATTCAGCGGGGCGGCGACCAACGGCGTGGCTGAGGCCAACCATACGGATGAAATGGGCGACCTTTTCCTCTTTTTCAGCCTTGGGCATCTTGGGGAAAACCGCGTCCACGGCCAGCCGCACATTGCCCGTCACCGTCAGCCACGGCATCAGCGAGTAGTTTTGGAAGATCACCCCCCGTTCCGGCGCGGGGCCGGTGATGACCTTGTCGCGGAAAGTGACGCTGCCCTTGGTGGGGAACTCGATCCCCGCCATCAGGTTGATCAGCGTGGTCTTACCGGTGCCGGAAAAGCCCAGCAGCACCACGAACTCACCTTCCTGAACCGAGAGGTTGATGTCTTTCAGCACATCCGTCGCAGCAGTGCCGGTGCCGAAGGATTTGCTGACATTCTTGAAGTCGATCACAGCCATTTGGGTCACCGGTTGTTCGAGAAGGTAAACAGCGACTGCAGCGCATACATCACGCGATCCAACAGGAAGCCGATGATGCCGATGGTAAATACAGCCACCATGATCTTGGCGAGCGAGCTGGAGGAACCGTTCTGGAACTCATCCCATACGAACTTGCCCAGACCGGGGTTCTGCGCCAGCATCTCAGCCGCGATCAGGACCATCCAGCCAACGCCAAGCGACAGACGCAGGCCGGTGAAGATCAGCGGCAGGGCCGAGGGCAGCACCAGCTTGGTGATCTTGGTGTAGGTGTTCATTTTCAGAACTTTGGAGACGTTCACCAAATCTTTGTCGATCGACGCCACACCCAGCGAGGTGTTGATCAGCGTGGGCCACAACGAACACAGCGTCACGGTAATGGCCGAGATCAGGAAGGATTTTGCGAACCAACCGTCATTGGTGACGTAAACGGCCGAGACGATCATGGTCACAATCGGCAGCCATGCCAGCGGCGAGACCGGTTTGAAAATCTGGATCAGCGGGTTCAGCGCGGCGTTTGCGGTGGGCGACAGGCCCGCAGCGATGCCGAGCGGCACAGCGACAATAGTGGCGATCAGGAACCCGAAGAACACGGTTTTGATCGAGGTCCAGATTTGGTTGTAGTAACTCGGCGCACCGGTATAGGCGACTTCTTTGACTTTTTCGGGCTGGCCTGCGTCGATGAACTTTTGATTGCGCTTTTCGACCATGGCCTCGAACTTGGCCTTCTTGGCGGCCTTGGCCTGTGCGTCCTGATGCAGGCTAATGGCCTCGGACCAGACCTGCGCCGGACCGGGGACAGCGCCTAGCGAGGTTTGCACTTTGGGTGCCAACGTGCCCCAGAGAACCAAAAAGGCACAGATGGCCAGCAACGGTACGACCAACAGGCGCCAAATCTCACCCATCTGCGCGCGCGGGTTGTCGCCTGCGCCGGCTTTCAGAATGGGGGTGATCCAGGCCAGGCCCAAAACCTGAAACCATTTGTCGGCGGCGTTGATCCGGGTGAACAGGCGGGCCTTGCGGGCCTCGCGTTCAGCATCAGCGGATAGCGTATCGTGGTCGATGGCTGTCATCTTGCGGTCTCCTGGCCCGGTCGATCAGTGCCGGGCGGGGGTGAATTTCTGTGTGAGATGGGAAAAGCCCCCCGACCGCGCAGGGTCGGGAGGCAGGGGAGTTAACCCTGGACTTCGGTTCCAACGACGACCTGCTCGCCTTTCAGGCCAATCGGCAGGCTTTGCAAATAGGCATTAGGCTGACGGGCGTCGTAAGGGATGCCGTCGATGATATCTTCGGCAGGTGTCGGGGCCTTGTAGCCGTCGCTGTCCCAGGGGAAGTCGGCCTCATTCGCCAGGCCTTCGTCGACCAGCATTTTCGCGGCGTCCAGATAGATGTCGGGGCGGTAGACGGACTTGGCGACCTCATCATACCACGCATCGGTCTGCGGCTCGGCGATCTGGCCCCAGCGGCGCATCTGGGTCAGGTACCAGATGGCGTCCGAATAGAACGGGTAGGTCGCGTTATAGCGGAAGAACACGTTGAAATCGGGCACTTCACGCTTGTCGCCCTTTTCATATTCAAACGTTCCGGTCATCGAGTTCGCGATCACGTCGTAGTCGGCACCCACATATTCCGGCTGGCTCAGCATCTCGACTGCAGCAGGGCGGTTGGCGTTGTCGTTTTCATCCAGCCACATCGCGGCGCGGATCAATGCTTTGGTGACGGCGCGGGTGGTGTTGGGGTACTGCTCGGCGAACTCGGCATTGATGCCAAAGACCTTTTCGGGGTTGTTCTTCCACAGCTCGTAATCGGTGATGACTGGAACACCGATGCCTTTGAACACAGCCTGCTGGTTCCAAGGTTCACCAACGCAGTAACCGTAGATGGTGCCCGCTTCCAATGTGGCTGGCATCTGCGGCGGAGGTGTGACTGACAGGAACACATCCGCGCCGATCTGGCCGGTCACGTTCTCGGGGCTGTAGTAGCCCGGGTGCAGGCCACCAGCGGCCAGCCAGTAGCGCAGTTCATAGTTGTGCGTAGAAACGGGGAAGACCATGCCCATGTTAAAGGGCTTGCCTTCGGATTTGTACTTTTCGACCACCGGGGCCAGCGCCTCGGCCGAAATCGGGTGCTGCGGGCGGCCGTCATCCATTTTCGGGATGTTGGGCTTCATCTCTTCCCAGACTTCGTTCGAAACGGTGATACCGTTGCCGTTCAGGTCCATCGAGAAGGGGGTGATGATATGCGCCTCGGTGCCATAACCGATCGTCGCGGCCAACGGTTGCCCGGCCAGCATATGCGCACCGTCCAGCTGCCCGTCGATCACACCGTCCAGCAGCACTTTCCAGTTGGCCTGCGCTTCCAGCGTCACAAACAGACCCTCATCCAGAAAATAGCCATTCTCATAGGCCACAGCCAGTGGGGCCATGTCGGTCAGCTTGATAAAGCCAAAGGTCAGCTCGTCTTTTTCCAGCTCCAGTGTCTCAGCCAGGGCCGGGCTGATCAGCGCTGTGGTGGCGACAAGGCCTGCAAGGAATTTCTTCATGTGGGTCTGTCCCTTTCTTGGTCCCGGCGATCCGGGAGGGGTGAAAAACAAAAAGCCGCTGCACGCTCTGACCGGGAGGAGTGGTCAGAGAGTGAGCGGCTTTGCTCAGTCATTCCCAAACTTTGGGAGGAATTCTAAAGGTACACGCCTTTGCGTACCGATGAGATTAGCGTGCGGAAAGATGAGGCTCAAATCAAGGTTATTGCTGCGATGCAGCGTGATTTTTCTGCATTTGCGCTGCGCGCTGCTGACTGGCGCCTAATTTTTGGGCGTCAGATATCCTGAGGATCAAAAATGCGTCCATCCAGAAACGCGTCGCGCTTCAGTGACAGCTGCCCGTTATGCGATGCCACCGGCGTGGTTTCGCGAATCGCACCCTCAAGTTTTTCCGAGGCTCCGGGCAAATCGGCCCCAATGCCGTCCATTTGGTCGCGATAGATATCGCTGCGGAACACAGAGCCCGCCTGCGCCAGTGCTAAGTGCGGATCCAGATCAAACCGTTGGGCCAGGCGCTGGGCGATCCATTTGGCCTGACTGCGCCACGGAAAGCTGGCAGCGCCGTCATGAAATTCCAAAAAGCCGGGCACTTCGCGCTGCTCGGCCTGACCAGAGATGACAAATCTGCCCGACAGGGCGCGGTCGATCAATTCCGAGGGCAAATTCAGATAGGCATCGCGCGCCAGAATTTCTGCCGCCGCCGTTTGGCTTCCGGGTTTGCTGAGCCAGCGCCCCGCGCGCCATACAGCACGCATCAGCTTTCCTAGCAGATGCGGTTCCGTATCCGCCCATTCCGTCCGCACCGCCAAAACTTTTTCCGGCGCAAAGGCCCAGATCGCCTGACCCGGTAACAAAAGCGCGCCGGCCTGCGATTCGACCGCAACGGATCCCCATGGCTCTCCAACGCAGAACGCATCGACATCTCCGTCAGCCAACGCCTGCGCCATCAGGGGCGGTGGGATCGTGCGCACCTCAATCCCGATCTGTGACAGGGCGGTGGCTTCGATCCAGCAATGCAAAAGCTCGACATGCATGGAAAAGGGGAACGGAACGCCGAAAACCAAAGGGCGCTCAGTGACTGAAGCCAAAGCCGCTGCCGCCTTGTATGGATCATCGAAATCGAAATCATATCCTTTGTCGCGCAATCGCATCTCAAGCGCGCGGCTGACACCGATGACATCGCCATTCACCGACAGGACCGAAACGGCGGACAACGGTTGGGTTACGCCACCCAGGCCCAAAGCCATGGCAACAGGCACAGGCGACAGCAGATGCGCCGCATCCACACGTCCAAAGGCCAGCATATCGCGAACCGACGACCAGGATGGTGCGGCGATCAGGTCCAGTTCGATGCCTTCTGCACGTGCAAGACCCATCTCATGCGCAACGATCAAGGGCGCGGCATCCACCAAGGGGACATAGGCAACGGGTAACTTCACGGCGTTCATGACAACAACCCCGAGGCGGTCACCAGCGCTTCGGCCACATCCGCGACACGGCGGCCTTGGTCCATCGCAGCTTTGCGCAACAGGGCATAAGCCTCTTCTTCTTCGACCCCGCGCGCTTTCATCAACAACCCTTTGGCACGGTCGATGACCTTGCGTTCTTCCAAGGCCCGCTTGGTTTCAGCCAGCTCGCGGCGCATTTGGCGAACGATCTGGAACCGCGCAATGGCTGCATCCAGCACAGGTTTCAGGCGATCCGGCTGCATCCCGTCAACCACATAGGCTGAAAGCCCGGCTTCGATTGCTGTCGAGGCCAAATCCCCCGCGGCCCCTGATACAAACATTGCAACCGGACGTTCCAATGGCCCCGAGGCCAATGTCAGTTCTTCAAGCATATCGCGGGTGGGATTGTTAATGTCGATCAGCACCACATCCGGCACCAGCGCTGCAATCTTGCGCGCAAGGCTCGAGACGTTGCCGATGACGTGAACATCGTAGGCACCGGATGCCTTAAGCGCGTCGACAATGGCAATTGCGCGTTCGCGATCTTCTTCAACAACGACGATGGTCAAGGTGTCAGGCATGGCACCTTTTCACCAGTCAGGTGATCCACGACAAGAGATTGATGGGGATTCTTTCTGCCTTGCAGCAAGCCTGCCTAAAAAACAGTCAATCGGGCCGAAAGTCTGGCTTACGCGACGGATTTCTTCCGCCTATCGGAAACTCATGTGCGGAAAAGCGGCACGAACACCGGTCGTTTTTCTAAATTAACACGCCTTTTTCACTTGCTGGGCAGGGGATGGGTTTCTAGGTGTTGCGGCGGGACACCCCTCCCCAACGAGGGGCGTGTATCTGGAAGGGTAATACAGATGAGTATTCAACAACCGGCAACGCGGCCGGCTAATCCGCGTTTTTCTTCTGGCCCCTGCGCCAAACCCCCCACATTTGATCTGTCTAAACTGGCCGATGCTGCGCTGGGACGTTCGCACCGTGCCGCCGTCGGTAAGGACAAGCTGAAGGCAGCCATCGAAGGCACGCGTGAGGTGCTGGGCATTCCGGCGGATTACAAGATCGGCATCGTTCCCGCCTCGGACACTGGCGCGGTCGAGATGGCGCTGTGGTCGCTGTTGGGCGAGCGCAAGGTCGAGATGCTGGCATGGGAGAGCTTTGGTGCCGGTTGGGTGACCGACGTGGTCAAGCAGCTGAAGATCGATGCCGAGGTCAAGACCGCCGACTACGGACAGATCGTCGATCTGGCCTCGGTCGATTTTGCTAATGACGTTGTATTCACGTGGAACGGCACGACCTCGGGTGTGCGGGTTCCCGATGGCGACTGGATCGCGGATGACCGTCAGGGTCTGACGATCTGCGATGCAACAAGTGCCGCCTTTGCGATGGACCTGCCGTGGGACAAGCTGGATGTGACCACGTTCAGCTGGCAGAAAGTGTTGGGCGGTGAGGCGGCCCACGGGATGCTGATCCTGAGCCCTCGTGCGGTTGAGCGGCTGGAAAGCTATACCCCCGCATGGCCGCTGCCCAAGATTTTCCGCCTGACCAAAGGTGGCAAACTGATCGACGGTATCTTTACCGGGGCCACGATCAACACGCCTTCGATGCTGGCGGTTGAGGATTATCTGTTCGCACTGGACTGGGCGCGCTCGGTTGGCGGCTTGCAGGGCTTGATTGCCCGCGCGGATGCCAATGCCGGGGCAGTGCACGCGTTTTGCGACCAGAACGACTGGATCGCCAATTTGGCCGACGACGTGGCGACGCAATCGAACACGTCCGTTTGCCTGAAGTTCACCGATCCACGCATTCATGACGGTGCGACATTCGCCAAGGCCGTGGCCAAACGGCTTGAGGCTGAGAATATCGCGCTGGACATTGGTGCCTATCGCGACGCCCCCGCGGGTCTGCGCATCTGGTGTGGCGGCACGGTTGAGACCTCGGACATCGAAGCGATGTTGCCGTGGTTGGCCTGGGCCTTCGAGGCCGAGATCGCTGCGCAAACGGCAGCCGCCTGACAAGATTTTTCGACGAAAAATCTGGGCCCGCCTGTGGCCCGGACATTTCCCTATAGTTCAAGGACCAGAGATATGGCCCCCAAAGTACTCGTATCTGACAAGCTCAGCGAAACCGCCGTGCAGATCTTCCGTGATCGCGGCATCGACGTGGATTTCATGCCCGATCTGGGCAAAGATAAGGACAAGCTGGCCGAGGTGATCGGACAGTATGACGGCCTCGCCATTCGCTCGGCCACCAAGGTCACGCCGACCCTGCTGGAAAAAGCCGATAATCTGAAAGTCATCGGTCGCGCAGGGATCGGCACCGACAATGTCGACAAGGAAGCGGCCTCCAAGAAGGGTGTGATCGTGATGAACACGCCCTTTGGCAACATGATCACAACTGCCGAACACGCCATCGCGATGATGTTCGCCGTGGCGCGGCAAATCCCCGAGGCCAGCACCTCGACCCATGCGGGCAAGTGGGAAAAGTCCAAGTTCATGGGGATTGAGCTGACCAACAAGACGCTTGGTGTGATCGGTGCGGGCAATATCGGCGGCATCGTTTGCGAACGCGCGCTGGGGCTGAAGATGAAGGTTGTCGCGTATGACCCTTATCTGAGCGAAGAGAAAGCCGACAAGATGGGTGTCGAAAAGGTCGAGCTGGACCAGTTGCTGGCCCGCGCCGATTTCATCACACTGCATGTGCCGCTGACCGATCAGACGCGGAACATCCTGAGCCGCGAGAATCTGGCCAAGACCAAACCCGGTGTGCGCATCGTCAACTGTGCCCGTGGTGGTCTGGTCGATGAAGAGGCGCTGGCCGAGATGCTGCAATCGGGTCACGTGGCGGGCGCGGCCTTTGACGTGTTCAGCGAAGAACCGGCCAAGGAAAACGCCCTGTTCAACCTGCCCAACGTGGTCTGCACGCCCCACCTTGGCGCGGCCACGACTGAAGCTCAGGAGAACGTGGCGCTGCAGGTGGCCGAGCAGATCTCGAACTATCTGCTGACCGGGGCGGTGGAAAACGCGCTGAACATGCCCAGCGTGACTGCCGAAGAAGCCAAGATCATGGGCCCCTGGATCAAATTGGCCAGCCATCTGGGCAGCTTTATCGGCCAGATGACGGATGAGCCGATCAAGGCGATCAACATCCTTTACGATGGTGTCGCGGCCGAGATGAATCTGGCGGCGCTGAATTGTTCGGTCGTGGCTGGGATCATGAAAAAGTTCAACCCCGAGGTGAACATGGTCTCGGCCCCGGTTGTCGCGAAAGAGCGCGGCATCCAGATCTCGACCACCAATCAGGACAAGACCGGTGTCTTTGACGGCTATGTCAAGGTGACCGTCGTGACCACCAAGCGCGAACGTTCGATCGCGGGTACTGTGTTCAGCGACGGCAAGCCGCGCTTTATCCAGATCAAAGGCATCACGATCGACGCAGAGGTGGGCGCGCATATGCTCTATACCACCAACGAAGATGTACCGGGCATCATCGGTGCGTTGGGACAGACGATGGGCGAGAACGATGTGAACATCGCGAACTTTACCCTTGGCCGGTCCGAGGCCGGTGGCGAGGCCATCGCGCTGCTTTATGTTGATGAGCCGGTCCCGGCCGAGGCGCGGGCCAAGCTGGCCGAGACGGGTCTCTTCACCCAGATCAAGCCGTTGGAATTTGACGTCGCCTGAGTCACTTTTGAACGGTGACGATTTTGATGCCCGCACTGAAAAAGTGCGGGCATTGTCTTTCATTGGTCATTCTCATGGTCCAAAAGGCCGATGACCCACGCAGAAAGCATTGATGTGACGACCCCCATTTACGCAATCGGTGACATTCACGGGCAGCTCGGCATGCTTCAAGAGGCATTAGCTCGGATTGAGGCGGACGGAGGTCCGGATGCGCGCGTCGTGTTCTTGGGCGACTATGTGGACCGTGGTCCCGATAGTCGGGGTGTTTTGGATCTGCTGATCCAAGGCCAACAGGAAGGGCGGAATTGGGTCATGGTCCTTGGAAACCACGACCGAATGATGACGCGGTTCGTGCAGGAAGGTGAATTTGCCGACAAACATCTGCCAATCACACTCAGTTGGTTGCATCCGCGTCTGGGAGGGCGCGAAACTCTGGCCTCTTACGGAGTTGATGTGACGGATGCGGACCGTATCTATCAGGTACATGAACGCGCTTGCGCCGCTGTCCCGCCACGGCACTTGGATTTTGTAAACGCGCTGCCGACATATCATCGCGAAGGTGAGTTGCTGTTCGTGCACGCGGGTGTCAGGCCCGGTATTCCGATCGAGCATCAGGCCGAAGACGATCTGGTATGGATCAGGCACGAGTTTCTCGCAGAAAAACGCCCGTACCCGTGGCTGGTCGTTCACGGGCACACGCCGGTTGATCAAGCCGAACACTGCGGAAACCGGGTCAATCTGGATACGGGGGCAGGTTATGGGCGCCCCCTGACAGCCGCTGTTTTCGAAGGGCGCAACTGCTGGTCCCTGACCCAGCGTGGCCGGGTTCCACTGCGCAGTTAGGTAAACTGGTTCTTATAGCGTTCGCGTAAAACGTTTTTTTGAACCTTGCCCATTGTGTTACGGGGCAGTTCATCCAGTAAAATCAGTTCCCTAGGATGTTTGAACCGCGCCAGGTCGTTTTGCACGGTTTGCATTATGGCTTCCAGATCAGGCGTTTGCCCCGGCTGGGCCACCAGAAGACCCAGAACCGTTTCGCCGAAATCGGGATGCGGCACGCCAATTACGGCGCTTTCCAGAACGCCGCTTTGATCATCCAACATCACCTCGATTTCCTTTGGGTAGATATTGTAACCACCTGAGATAATAAGGTCCTTGCCGCGTCCGAGGATATGGACATAGCCGTCCTTGTCCACGCGCCCCAGATCGCCGGTGATAAAGAACCCGTCCGCGCGCAGTTCGGCTGCGGTCTTTTCAGGCATTTGCCAATAGCCTTCGAAAACGTTCGGGCCGCGCACTTCGATCATGCCGATCTCGCCTTGAGCCAGATCCGCGCCGGTTTCGGGGTCGGTCACTTTCAATTCGACATCCGGCAAGGGGAACCCAACCGTACCCGGGCGACGTTCTCCGTCATAAGGGTTCGAGGTGTTCATGTTGGTTTCGGTCATGCCATAGCGTTCAAGAATGCGGTGACCGGTACGCGCTTCAAACCGCTCATGTGTCTCTGCCAGCAGTGGGGCTGATCCCGAGATGAAAAGTCTCATGTGTGACGCCAGGTCCTGAGTAAAGCGCTCATCCCCCAGCAAACGGGTGTAAAACGTTGGAACGCCCATCATCGACGTCGCCTGAGGCATGAGGCGCAAGATATCGTTCAGATCAAATTTAGGCAGAAAGATCATTGACCCGCCCGAGGCCAGAGCAACGTTTGTCGCGACAAACAGACCATGCGTGTGAAAGATCGGAAGCGCATGCAAAAGCACGTCATCCTGAGTGAACCGCCATTCCCGCACCAGCGTTTCCGCGTTCGACAATAGATTGGCCTGGGTGAGCATGGCCCCTTTTGATCGCCCTGTTGTCCCGGACGTATACAAAAATGCAGCCAGATCGTTTTCGTCCCGTCGGACAGGCTCAAACGCCGGTAGCATGCCCAATGCCCGCCGCATCAGACTACCGGATCCATCAGCGTTTAGGGTTTCAAGCCGGGCATTTTGTGCCTCTGCAATCGGTGCCAACCCGTTTTCGTTTGCGGCGTCGCACACCACCAGAGAGGCCCCGCTGTTTTCAACAAAATAGCTCAGCTCGCTGACCGTGTACGCGGTGTTGAGAGGCAGGAAGATCAGGCCAGCCTGAGCACATGCAGCATACAGCGCCAGTGCTTCGGGGGATTTTTCAACCTGCACGGCGACCCGGTCACCCGGTTCCAGCTCAAACCCAACCAGCGCGTTGGCCAGCTGCGCCGCCATATCCAGAAACGCGGCATAGCTTAAGGTTTGTCCGTCTGAAAGATGCAGGAATGGAGTGTCCTTGCCCGCGTGAATGCCAAATAAGCGATCATAAAGCGGGTTGCCCATGGCATCTGTTCCTTTTGCCCGATCAGTTGTCCGGAAACTTGGCTTGGATTGATGGGGCGGTAAAGCCTATTCTTGATGAGATCAAAACTGCGTGGTCATGCGGTAACCGGCTGCAAAGAACATCTTTGCAAAGGTGACGGGCTGACCCTCTAGCCAGGTGATGCGTTCACCGGTGAAGACGGGCTCGCCCTCAGATACGTCCAGAAATCCTGCAACAGCGTGATCAGCGCGGCTGGCCAGAAAGGTCAGCTCGACATTGGTAAAAGGTACTGTCTGTATTAGCCATTCATTTGGCCCGATCGTCGAGAAATCTGCATTTACAACCTGCGGAACGCTGTCGACAACGATCCAGCGATCTTCGTATTGAAACGGTGTATTGCCTGAAAAATGCATGCAACGCACATGCATGACCTGTTGCCCCGCCGCCAATGCAAGCCGCGCGCTCAGCCAGTCCGGAGCATCCTCAAGCCCGGAAGACACCAACGCATAGCGATAGGTTCCACCAGACGCTTCGACTTCATCCCGGACCATGGGAATCGTAAATCGAGCCTGACGCTGCGGTGCGCTAAGGACCCGAGTACCTGCTTTGCGCCGCCGTTCCAGATACCCTTCTTCGGCAAGTTCACGCAGCGCGCGATTGACGGTTGTTCGGGTGCACGAAAACTCGGCCGCGAGGTCCTGTTCATTGGGTAACAGCGACTCTGGCCCCCAATGCCCGGTACGAATACGCGAAAGAACGGTTTTCTTGATGTCTTTGTAGCTGGTATTTTCGGTGGTCTGTGGCATGGAACCTCGTCTTGGCTACGGGTTTTAGACGTCGTTCAGCAAATCGGCAATCGCGTGGCGATAGTTCGATACGATCTGGTCGTGCGAGACGTGCCGTCCACCGCTAACCATGTGCCGACCTGCGGACCAAAGATCCGTTACTAACCTGTCAGGCGCTGCAAAACACAGACCGTCCAATAGTTGTTCATCCGCAAGGCCGCACAATGTGGGATGAGCCCGGTCAATCGCAACCAGGTCAGCCAGTTTACCTAGTGCAATCGTCCCCGCATCACGCCCCAAGGCCTGCGCCGCCCCTTGAGCCGCGCCGGTGTAAAGCGAGTGTCCGACAGACCCTTTGCCAGTGACCAGTACAGCTCTTTCACGGTCTCTCAGACGTTGAGAGTATTCCAGCAGGCGAAGCTCTTCTGGCAGGGAAATCCTAATATTAGAGTCTGATCCAATGCCAAATCGACCACCTTCATTCAGAAAAACCGAGCCGTTGAAGATACCATCGCCAAGATTGGCTTCGGTAATGGGGCATAGCCCGGCCACTGCGCCAGACGTGGCCAATGCTCGGGTTTCCGCGTCGGTCATGTGTGTTGCGTGGATCAGGCACCAGCGATCGTTCACTTCGACCCTATCAAGCAACCACTCGACCGGCCTGCGGCCCATAGCGGCCTGAACATCGGCGACCTCGCGCAATTGTTCGGCGATGTGGATGTGGACCGGCCCACTTGGCGTCGCCGCAAGCAACGACAGAAGGTCGTCCGGCGATGTCGCCCTGAGTGAATGCGGTGCAACACCAATTCTGCTGTCAGGATGGGGCAGAGCGGCGCGACAATCCGAGACCAATTGTAGATACGCATCCAGGCTGTTCCCAAAGCGAAGTTGCCCGCCCGTCAACGCCTCTTGCCCGACCCCGCCATAGGTGTAGAGGACCGGCAGATGCGTCAGACCAATGCCTGTTTCTACGGCAGCGGCGAATATGCGCTGACTCAATTCGCTCTTGTTGTGGTAGTGAAGGCCGCCGGGCTGGTGGTGGACGTAGTGAAACTCGCCCACCGCGGCGTAACCGGCCTCTTGCATCTCCATGAATGCCAGCGCGGCAATGGCTTGGATCTGGTCCGGCGTAAGCCTGTCCAGAAACCGGTACATCAGGCTGCGCCAAGTCCAGAAACTTTCACGCCCGGCCATGCGGGTCTCGGTCATCCCGGCCATTGCGCGCTGAAAGCTGTGGCTGTGCAAATTCCCCAGTGCCGGAAGAAGAACGTCCACTCGTATATCTTCGCCTTTGGCAGGCGCGTCGGTTTCCAACTGGGAAATTTTACCGTTTCGAATTTCGACCCTCAGATTCTGAATCCATTCAGAGCCTAACAAAGCTGTTTTCGCGTGGAGCATCATTGTCATTTCTTTTGTGTAGACTTTAAAATTTTATAAGTATACGAAAAAATAATCCATATCCTGAACCAGAAGAATCGGCATGACGGCAAATTCAGTCCTCTTCAGCGCATGCGTGGCCATGATGACAGATGGCCCGATGCCGTACGGGATATGCCCGAACGGCGCTGTCGCTATCGAAGTTGGAAAGATAGCCTGGGTGGGGCCGCGGCGTGACTTGCCGGAGGCGTTTTCCGACTGGCCCACACGTGATTTCGGCGACCGGCTGATCACGCCTGCATTGATTGATGCGCATACGCATCTGGTTTTCGGAGGCAACAGAGCAGCCGAATTCGAAATGCGCCTGAACGGGGCATCTTACGAGGACATCGCGCGGGCCGGGGGTGGGATTTTGTCCACCGTTCAAGCAACGCGCGCAGCGACTGAGGCTGAGTTGCTGTCTGACGCCCTAACCCGCGCCGACGCGTTGTTGGCAGAGGGCGTTAGTTGCTTGGAAATCAAATCGGGATACGGGCTGGATATCGAGACCGAGCTAAAGATTCTGCGCGTCGCCCGAAAGGTTGGCGAAGCCAGACCGGTTCGGGTGAGGACCAGCTTTTTGGGCGCACACGCCGTGCCGCCTGACTATGCCTCAGACCCTGACGCCTATTTGAAAGAGGTCTGTATTCCCGCTTTGCGGACGGCCTTCGCAGAAGGTTTGGTGGATGCAGTAGACGGGTTTTGCGAAGGCATTGCCTTTTCACCACAACAGATCGCCCTTGTTTTCGACGAAGCCCGAAAACTCGGGTTGCCGGTCAAGCTGCATGCCGAGCAGCTTTCGAATTTGGGCGGTGCCAAACTGGCAGCGGGATACGGTGCGCTATCGGCGGATCACGTAGAATATCTTGATCAGGACGGAGTAGAAGCGATGGCCGCGGCGGGTACGGTCGCGGTTCTGTTGCCAGGTGCTTATTATACACTGCGCGAAACACAGGTGCCGCCTGTTGCGCTGCTGCGCAAAAATGCTGTTGCGATGGCGTTGGCGACGGATTGCAATCCCGGATCGTCGCCGCTGACGTCGTTGCTGTTGACCATGAATATGGCCTGCACCTTGTTTAGACTAACACCACAAGAGGCATTGGCCGGGGTGACGCTGCATGCCGCGCAAGCACTTGGTTTGCAGGATACCGGCCAAATCGCAGTTGGTATGCGCGCGGATCTTGCGGTTTGGGATGTCGCGCACCCGGCCGAGCTGTCGTACCGCATGGGATACAACCCGTTGCACACGCGGTACTTTGAGGGGGCGGAATGATGCGCCTTGTACCCGGGCAGGTTTCCATCGCCGAATTGGCTGAAATCTATTGGCGGCAGCGACCGGTCACCCTCGACCCGACTTGCAAACCTCTTGTTGAGGCGGCCGCCGAACGGATCAAAACCGCCGCTGCCGGAGACGCTGCCGTCTACGGCGTCAATACAGGCTTTGGGAAACTGGCCAGCCACAAGATCGCGCCCGAAGATACGGCTCTTTTGCAACGAAACCTGATCCTGAGCCATTGCTGCGGTGTGGGCCCTGCGACGCCGCGACAGGTGGTTCGTCTGATGATGGTGTTAAAGCTTTTGTCTTTCGGGCGTGGTGCATCCGGTATTCGGTGGGAACTGATCGCATTATTGCAAGACATGCTGGATCGCGGTGTCACGCCCGTGGTCCCAGCGCAAGGTTCGGTTGGTGCGTCCGGTGATCTGGCCCCATTGGCGCATATGGCTGCTGTTTTGATCGGAGAAGGGCAAGCTGACGTAAATGGTTCGGTCTTGTCGGGGCGTGAAGCCCTGCAGTCTTGCGGGTTAGAGCCTGTTGAGCTTGGCCCGAAAGAGGGTTTAGCCCTGATCAATGGCACCCAGTTCTCAACCGCTTATGCCTTGGCCGGTTTGTTTCAGGCCTGGCGGACCGCGCAAAGCGCATTGGTGATCTCGGCGCTGTCCACGGATGCGATCATGGGATCGACCGCTCCGCTGCAGCCGGAAATCCACACCTTGCGCGGGCATAGGGGCCAGACCGAGGCCGCGAACGCGATGCGCGCGGCGTTGGCGGGTTCCGCGATACGTGAAAGTCACCGCGACGGGGATACGCGCGTGCAGGATCCGTATTGCATCCGATGTCAGCCACAGGTCACGGGCGCGGCCATGGACGTGATGCGGCAGGCTGCAGCAACCCTTGAGGTCGAAGCAAACGCAGCAACAGATAACCCGCTGGTGTTGAACGGCGTCGACGCCATTGTCTCAGGTGGAAATTTCCACGCTGAACCTGTTGGATTTGCCGCCGACATGATTGCATTGGCGATTTCGGAAACAGGTGCCATCGCGCAACGGCGGATCGCGCTTATGGTTGACCCTGCGCTCAGTTTTGATTTGCCCCCGTTTCTGACAGCTGAACCGGGTCTGAACTCTGGTCTGATGATTGCCGAGGTGACGACAGCCGCGTTGATGAGCGAAAACAAGCATCTCGCGAACCCTTGCGTGACCGACAGCACGCCCACTTCGGCCAATCAGGAAGATCACGTTTCAATGGCCGCGCATGGGGCTCGGCGTCTGGGGCGAATGGTCGAAAATCTGAACTACATCCTGGGTGTCGAGCTTTTATGCGCTGCGCAGGGCGTAGAATTCCGAGCTCCTTTGAAAACCAGTACGCCGTTGGGGCGTGTCATCGACCGGTTAAGAGCTGATGTCGCAGCGCTGTCGGATGACCGGTACCTTGCGCCCGACCTGGAAAAGGCCAAGGCATTGGTCGCAGAGGGCGACATTCTGGCTTCTGTCGGGACCTCCATGCCGGAGTTGGCTTGATGCAGGTGGTCGGCGTGCAAAAGGGTGATGGCCCTCTTGTTTTGGGGCAACCGCACGGCGGTACATCCGTGCCCGACGCTATCGCGGATCGTCTGAATAATGTTGGACGGGCATTGGCGGATACGGATTGGCACATAAACAGGCTCTATGATGGATTGAGCCCAGCAGCGACGGTGGTGCAGGCCCATGTCAATCGCTATGTGATCGACGCCAATCGGGATCCTGAAGGTGTTTCGCTGTATCCGGGTCAGAACACCACCAGCCTTGTCCCCCTGACCGATTTTGACGGCCGCCCCATATGGAAGGAAGGGCAGCAGCCTACTGACGACGAGGTCGCGGATCGGCGCGAGATGTACCATGCGCCGTACCATGCGGCGCTTGGTGCTGAGCTGGAGCGCGTTCGCGCGAAACATGGCGTGGCTGTCTTGTTTGATTGCCACTCGATCCGCAGCCGGATTCCATTTCTGTTCCAAGGGACGCTTCCTGATCTGAACATTGGTACAAACAACGGCACAAGCTGTGCGCCCGTGCTTGAAGCGATCGCGCATGAGTTTTCGGCATCGTCCCCATACAACACGGTGTTGAACGGCCGCTTCAAAGGTGGGTGGACAACCCGGCACTACGGTCGACCCGACGCAGATGTGCACGCCATCCAGATGGAGCTGGCGCAATCTGCATACCTGGCCGCCGAATACGCGCCGTGGCGCTATGACACGACCAAAGCCACGCGTCTGCGCCGCTGGCTGCGCGACATATTGGATGCCGTCCAAGACACTGCATTGGAGCTTGCCCCATGACCGATCCACGCAAGAACACCCGAGACGTCTTTCCACCCACAGGGCCTGAATTGAATGCCAAAAGCTGGGTGACCGAGGCACCACTTCGGATGCTGATGAACAATCTGCACCCGGATGTAGCCGAAAACCCCCATGAGCTTGTGGTTTATGGCGGTATTGGGCGCGCCGCGCGTACTTGGGAAGATTTTGACAGGATCGTTGCGGGTCTGAAGGACCTGGAGCAGGACGAAACCCTGATTGTTCAATCGGGCAAGCCGGTTGCAATCATTCGCACCCACAAGGATGCGCCCCGCGTTTTGATTGCGAATTCGAACCTTGTGCCGCACTGGGCGACTTGGGATCACTTTAATGAGCTCGATAAGAAAGGCCTGATGATGTATGGCCAGATGACCGCCGGGTCGTGGATTTACATCGGCACGCAGGGCATCGTTCAAGGCACGTACGAGACTTTTGCCGAAGCTGGACGTCAGCATTATGGCGGTGATCTGACCGGCAAATGGATTCTGACCGGCGGTTTGGGCGGCATGGGCGGCGCTCAGCCCTTGGCGGCCGTGTTCGCCGGGGCCTGCTGTCTGGCGGTTGAATGCAACCCGGACAGTATCGATTTCCGTCTGCGCACCAAATACCTCGATGAAAAGGCCGAAACGCTGGATGAAGCTCTGGCCATGATCGATCGCTGGACCAAGGCGGGCGAGGCGAAGTCTGTTGGGTTGTTGGGCAACGCTGCCGAGGTGTTCCCTGAGATTTACCGCCGCATGACCGAGGGTGGAATGCGCCCAGACATCGTCACTGACCAGACCAGCGCCCATGACCCGATCAACGGCTATCTCCCGCTGGGGTGGTCCATGGCTGAGTGGCGTGACCAGCGGGAATCAGACCCTAAAACGGTGGAAAAAGCAGCGCGCGCGTCGATGAAACAGCATGTGGCGGCGATGGTCGATTTCTGGAACGCCGGTGTGCCGACGCTGGATTACGGCAATAACATCCGCCAGGTCGCGCTGGATGAGGGGCTAGAGAACGCCTTTGCCTTTCCCGGCTTTGTTCCCGCCTATATCCGTCCGTTGTTCTGCAAGGGGATCGGCCCGTTCCGATGGTGTGCTTTGTCCGGCGACCCCGAGGACATCTACAAAACCGACGCCAAGATGAAAGAGCTGTTCCCAGAGAACGAGCATCTGCACCGCTGGCTGGACATGGCGCAGGATCGGATTGCGTTTCAGGGCTTGCCGGCCCGTATTTGCTGGATTGGTCTTGGCGATCGTCACCGTGCAGGGTTGGCCTTTAACGAGATGGTCGCCAATGGCGAACTCAAAGCCCCTGTCGTGATTGGACGGGATCATCTGGATTCGGGCTCTGTCGCCAGTCCGAACCGGGAAACCGAGGCGATGCTGGATGGCTCGGACGCGGTCAGCGATTGGCCCTTGTTGAACGCGCTCATCAATACGGCCAGCGGTGCCACATGGGTATCACTGCATCATGGTGGCGGCGTCGGCATGGGGTTCAGCCAGCACGCGGGTGTGGTGATTTGCGCTGACGGCACCGAAGACGCTGCCAAACGGCTCGAGCGTGTTTTGTGGAATGACCCGGCCTCAGGCGTCTGGCGTCATGCGGATGCTGGATATGAGGCCGCCAAAGACTGCGCCCGCGAACACGGTCTGCGTCTGCCGGGTATTCTGGGCTAGGGCACAACTGTCCTCTGGCGCATATGCTGCACCTGCGATATCCCGCAGGTAAGCTTGCCGGAGACCGAAGATGTACGTAGCCACCCTTTTGACGAACCCCGAACGAAACGCGTTGGATCAGACCCTGATCGAGTCGTTACGGAATGCGTGGGGTGGCGGGGATGCAAGGTGGCTCAGCCCCGACGAAGCGGCCGAGTTTCCATTGGCGGATTTGCCGGGCAATCAGTGGGACGTCTGGGCCGATCTGCAGAAAATGGACACCGATCTGATCATTCAGCCTGCAGAAGGGCGCCGCAAAAAGATGCTGCTGGCTGACATGGACAGCACCATGATCCAACAGGAATGTATTGACGAATTGGCGGACGAGGCCGGCGTTGGCGACAGGGTCAAGGACATCACTGCGCGCGCCATGAACGGAGAGCTGGATTTCGAGGGCGCCCTGACCGAGCGTGTCGGATTGCTCAGGGGATTGGACGAGGCCGTGATTGAAAAGGTGCTGAACGAGCGCATCACCCTGATGCCCGGCGGCAAAGAGCTGGTCGGCACGATGCGCGCCAATGGCGGTTATGCGGCTTTGGTTTCGGGCGGGTTCACCGCATTTACGGCCAAGGTGGGGGCCGAACTGGGGTTTGACGAAAACCGTGCCAATACTCTGTTGGCCGAAGGGGGCAAGCTGACCGGGGATGTGCAGCGGCCTATTCTGGGCCGTCAGGCCAAGGTCGATGCGCTGGAACAGATCACCAACCGGCTGGGTTTGTCCGAATCGGATGTCATCGCCGTGGGTGATGGTGCGAATGATCTTGGGATGCTGGGGCGGGCTGGAACCGGTGTGGCGCTGCACGCCAAACCTTCGGTCGCGGAACAGTGCGAGGTTCGCGTAAACCACGGGAACCTCACGGCTTTGCTGTTCCTACAGGGGTATGCACGGAGCGAATTTGCCGAGGCCTAAAACCTCGGGGCTTTCTTCTATTTAACAAAAATGTTAAACAATGATCATGAACACGCTTCTGATCACTTTTTCTGCGTTGTCCGACGCAACGCGTTTCTCGATTGTCGAGCAATTGATGCAGGATGGCGAATTGCCTGCCGGTGACCTGATCCAAGGGCGGGGCATGTCCGGTGCCGCAATCTCGCGCCATTTGAAACTGCTGCGTGAGGCCGGGCTGGTGCGGCAACGCATCGAGGGATCAAAACGCCTGTATTCGATCCGTCCCGAAGGTTTGCGCGCCATTGCCGACTGGACGATCTCTAAGCGTGAGTTCTGGGAAAGCAGCCTCGACCGTCTTGGCGATATTATCGAAAGGGAAAACTCATGGCCGACCTGAAACTGGAACGGGAATTTCCCATAAGCCCCGAAGATTTGTTCGCATGGGTCAGCGACGGTGCCCGACTGTTGCAATGGTGGGGGCCCGAGGGGATGCACGTACCCGAACACGATCTGGATTTCTCGCGTACCGGCCCGTGGTATTCGGTGATGCAAAACAGCGAGGGCCAGCAATACAAGGTTTCGGGGCATGTGACGCATGTCGATGCACCGCATTCTGTTGGTTTTACCTGGGCCTGGCATGACGATCAGGACCAAAGAGGTGCCGAAAGCCACGTGACATTCACGGTCACCGCGACCCAATCCGGTTCCCGTCTGGTGCTGGATCATCGCGAGCTGGCGGATG
Source organism: Ruegeria sp. BG8 (assembly GCF_056538325.1). Taxonomy (NCBI): domain Bacteria; kingdom Pseudomonadati; phylum Pseudomonadota; class Alphaproteobacteria; order Rhodobacterales; family Roseobacteraceae; genus Ruegeria; species Ruegeria sp. BG8. Next base: position 46,997 of record NZ_JBQFSZ010000006.1, read on the forward strand.
CCGAAGTTGCCGCAAATCATAATCAAGGCTGGACGTCCTCGCTGCGAAAGCTCGAGGCGCAGGCGAAATAGATTTTCTAAAGGGAGGAGCATCATGCCCCAGTTTTTGTTTGTTTATCACGGGGGACACACCCCAACCGATCCTGCCGAGGTCGAGGCGACGATGGCCGCTTGGGGTGCATGGTTTCAGGGTATGGGACCCGCGCTGGAGATACCCGGCAATCCGGTTGGGCAGTCCTATACCGTCAGCAGTAGTGGCGTCGTCGACAATGGCGGGGCGAATCCGGCATCAGGCTTTACGGTGATCAAGGCCGACAGCATTGATGCGGCGACCCAGATGGCCAAGGGCTGCCCGATGGTCGTGAACGGCTCCGGCTCGGTCGAGGTGGCCGAGATACACGAGATCGAGATGTGAGGCCTAGCCGGGAAACCCCGGTGCAGGTTTGATCACACCGCATTCCAACCCTCTGCGGCTGTATTGTGTGGCATTCATGAATTTGCGCGTGGCCGGGTGATCGGCCTCCAGCACACCAAGGCTCACCAGAATTGCCGCAATCGCGCACTCGCTGGCGCGCGTGGTGCCATCGGTGATCTTGAGCGCGACACCCATCCGCTTTTCAGGGATGATCGCGACAAACACGGCCTCGGCCCCGGTTTTGATTGCCGCACGGCCATTCATGGCTCGCATCAGCTCGGTACAGGCGCGGGTTTCTCCTGCGACCAGTTCAGGGTGCTTGATCATTGCAGCGGTGAGCTGCTGCGCGGCATCACTGGCCCGGTCTGATCGGTCCGCGGCCGAGGCGAACCATGCCATCGACCGCGCCAGTCCAGCCAAAGAGGTCGCGAAATTTGGGGCTGAACAGCCGTCGATGCCGTAGGCCGGGCTGGTCTCACCTGTTGTTTCTTCGATCGCGGACAGACAGGCCTGCTGAACCGGGTGGTCAATCTCAAGATATTCGGGGCCTGCACCCATATGCTGTGCCACCGTAAGGAACCCGCAGTGTTTGCCCGAACAGTTGTTGTGTATCTGGCAAGGCGTGTCGTCCGCCAGGATCAGCCCGTCCCGCGCCGCCATATCCTGTGGTTCCTGCGCGCCACATCGAAGGTCGGGTTCAGCTAGGCCCAGATGATCCAACCAGGCAGATACGCGGTCGGTGTGAATATGTGCGCCACTATGTGACGCGCAGGCCAGTGCAAGATGTTCCGAGGTCAACCCGAACTTGGCCGCGGCCCCGGACGTGATCAGCGGCAAGCCCTGAATCATTTTTGCTGACGACCTGGGATAGATCACGACGTCGGGGTCACCCCAACTGCGCACGATCTGGCCTGTATCATCGCAGATCACCGCATGTCCCAGATGAAGGCTTTCCAGCAACGGGCCTCGCCATAGTTCTGTCATTGGTATTGGCTGTGTCATCCGGGCCCTCCGTAACATGCGCAAAAATCTGCCAATTGCCCTTTCGCCTGTGGCGAAACCTGCGTTAGTGTGTGTATGTCGGCAATCACCGAAAGACGCAACTTACAGACGAGCCAGGCAGGGTTCGCACGCAGTTTCGGTGGGTATGAGGTATTAGGTCGAGCTAGGAGGCTGGACGATGGGATCAAAGCTTGTCCGCGTGATCGCGGGCCTTTGCGTGGCGGGGCTGGCCACAACTGCAACTGCCCAACAGGCGACAAGCACCAACAGGGTTGCCGCCAAGACGGACTGGAGCGTGTTCGTCGAAGATGACCCAACAGAATGCTGGAGCGTGTCTGCGCCCAAGGAAACCGTGAATACTCGCGGTGGACGGGTTGTTTCGGTACGGCGCAGCGACATTCTGCTGTTCGTGTTCTACCGCCCGAACGCCGAGGTCAAAGGACAGGTGACCTTTACCGGCGGCTATCCTTTCGCAGCCGGTTCAACAGTCAATCTTGATGTCGACGGGACAAAGTTCGAGCTGATCACCGAAGGTGAATGGGCGTGGCCTGCAACGGAAGGCGAAGACCTGAAAGTCGTGGCCGCCATGAAACGCGGAACCGAGGCTGTGCTGACCGCAAGATCAGAGCGTGGAACGCAGACCAAAGATACGTTCTCGCTGTTGGGCTTTACCGCCGCGATTGAAGACGCAGAAACGCGCTGCACGAACTGATCCGTAAACGGTCATGATATGTTAGGCTGGGGCAACCATAATCGGGAGCCCCGCCATGCGTTACATCGCCCTTATTTGTCTTGTGCCGTTCACTGCGCTTGCTGATCCGACGCTGGAATGCGCCGATGCCGCTTCGCAGATCGAAATCGGCGCCTGCGTCTCCAAGATGGAAGAGCAGGTAAACGCTGCCGTGAACGCGGCGTTTGGTTTTGCGTCAGGTGCAGCCAAAGAACTGGATGAAATTACCGACCGCGCCGCAGCCCTTCCAGCATTGGAGGCATCGCAAACCGCCTGGGCAGCGTATCGAGACACGCAATGCGAGGCCGTCGGCGCATCATTTGGTGGCGGCTCGGGTACAGGCATAGGTATCACCGCCTGCCGGGTTCAACTGGGTCGCGCGCGTGTGGACGAATTGCTGCGCTATTCGAATTAGGTCTGTCGAATTCTTTTGATCTTTGCGCTGGGTCCTATATAGAGGCGCATTCCAAGCCAGAATCCGTTGAGACAAGCCAATGTCGCCCAAAGCGCCGATCACTCAAGACGTCATGACCATCCCCCGCAAATTACCGGAGGGGAAGGTAAACCTTGTGGGTTTGACCCGTGATCAACTGCGCGAGGCGCTGATCGAGCACGGCACGCCGGAAAAGCAGGCCAAGATGCGGACCGGACAGATCTGGCAATGGATCTACCAGTGGGGCGTGCGCGACTTTGCCGAGATGACGAATCTGGCCAAGGCCTACCGCGCGCAGCTGGCCGAAAAGTTCGTGATCGAAATCCCCGAAGTCGTGACCCGTCAGGTGTCCGAAGACGGCACCCGCAAATACCTGTGCCGCATCGCCGGTGGGCACGAGGTCGAGGTTGTCTACATCCCCGAAGAGGATCGCGGCACGCTGTGTATCTCATCCCAGGTGGGCTGTACGTTGACATGTTCGTTCTGTCACACGGGCACGCAGAAACTTGTGCGTAACCTGACGGCAGCGGAAATTGTCGGTCAGGTGATGATGGCGCGCGACGATCTTGAGGAATGGCCTACCCCTGGCGCGCCCAAGGATGAAACCCGTCTGCTGTCCAACATTGTTCTGATGGGCATGGGTGAGCCGCTTTATAATTTCGATAACGTCCGCGATGCGATGAAAATCGCCATGGACCCCGAAGGGATTTCCCTGTCACGTCGGCGGATCACTCTGTCGACGAGCGGCGTGGTGCCGGAAATCGCGCGCACGGCCGAGGAAATTGGGTGCCTTCTGGCGATCTCTTTCCACGCCACCACCGATGAGACGCGCGATGTGTTGGTGCCGATCAACAAACGATGGAATATCGAAGAGCTGCTACAGTCTCTGGCCAGCTACCCGAAAGCCTCGAATTCCGAGCGGATTACGTTTGAATATGTCATGCTGGACGGCGTGAACGATACGGATGAAGACGCCCATCGCCTGATAGATCACATCAAGCGCCACAACATTCCTGCAAAGATCAACCTGATCCCGTTTAATGAATGGCCGGGCGCGCCTTACAAACGCAGTTCGAACAACCGCATCCGGGCCTTTGCGAACATTATCTATCAGGCAGGATATGCATCGCCGATCCGTAAAACGCGAGGCGAAGACATCATGGCAGCCTGTGGTCAGTTGAAGTCAGCGACCGAGCGCGCACGTAAATCGCGCAAGCAAATCGCGGCAGAAGCGGGCCTTAGCGAGCAGTAAGCGCAAAATTTGATCGAGATGTGAACAGATTCAGTGACGATGCCGCTGTCTATTGCATGCGGAATTTGGTATGTTTGTGGGGCCTGAACGGGTGAAGCACTCGTACACCAGCGCAAACACAGCGCAGTTTCACCTGTTTTTTGGCAAGAATACGCGTGGCCGCTATCCAATAGCCACTCACATGACGTGCGGCGCTCCTGTGAAACGAATTTACCGGTTGGGCCATAAGAATGTACTTGGACTTGATACGACGTAACCTCGGCGTTCTGTCGGGATTTGGGCTGACTTGCGCGGTAGCCTTTGGCGCGGCAGCGCAATCTGAAAGTGAAAGCGCGCATCTGGCGATTGAAAACCCCGCTGCGCTTTCCAAGGAAGAAGCGCTGAGCATTTACACCTCGCTAAAGCGCCGGATGGCCCTTGGGTATGCCGCGGCGCAGATGGACCTTCTGAGGAATTACCAGAATTGGCCGCTTTTCAACGACGCGCCCTATATCTCGGCGACGCATGGTCAGAGGTTTGTAAACAGCTATGCGAACAGAATGGCCCATAACTACGGCACCTTGCAGGAGGGTGAGCAATTGCCGATGGGCTCGGTGCTGGCCAAGGACAGCATAACCGTGACAGACGAAGGCAATATCCATCCGGGCGCGCTATTTGTGATGGAGAAACTGGCCCAAGGTGCCAGCCCGGACACTGCCGATTGGCGTTACATTATGGTGATGCCGGATGGGTCTTTGTTCGGTGATACGATGGGCGACCGTGCTAATGTTGTGGCGTATTGCCACGATTGCCACGCGGCAGTCGCTGATCGGGATTATACTTTTTTTGTCCCCGAAGAGTATCTGGTGAAAAACTGAAACCTAACGCTGTCCGAACCGCGCGGTGCCGATCACATTAATCAGGCTCTGGCGCACAGGTTCGGGTTGCGCTTCGACGGCGGACAGCACCTCGCGCAGTTCAGCGCGCAACCCGTGCATTTGGTCGATCAGCGACATCATCATCGACAAGGCGTCGGCTTCCATATCGTATTGGTCATGCAGTTCGCAGGCCAGTTCAAGCCGGGCTACGTCGATCCGGTGATAGACCAGCCCTGCCTCAGTCTGTTCGGGGATAACGATTTCTGCGGCCAGATACTCGGTCAGGCGTGTTGAAGTCAGACGTGCAACGGCTGCAATCAGTTCCTCTTCGGTCAATGTTCGGCTCATGACGGCATTCCTTTGCGGGGATCATAGCGATGGTTTTCTCGCCATGTCTCCATGAAGCTTTTCAGGTCGTCGTCGATCTGATCAGGGACCGTGACGGTGAGTTCGATCAGTTGATCACCCCGTTCAGAAGTTCCCCGTTTCTTGACGCCCTTGCCACGCAGGCGCAGCGTCTTGCCGCTGCTGGTTCCGGCGGGCACATTTACGTTTACGCCACCGTCGATCGTAGGCGCGGGAACCTTTCCGCCCAGAACGGCCTCGTCCAGCGTGATGGGCAGGGTGATGTGGATGTCGTCACCCTGCCGGTCAAACACCGGATGCGCCGCCACTGAAACAGTGACCAGCGCGTCGCCGGGCGGCCCACTCCCAAAGCCCGGATCACCCTTGCCACGCAGGCGGATGGTTTGGCCATCTGTGATCCCGGCGGGGATTTTCACCTCAATCCGGTCACCATCGGGCAGGGTCAGTTTCTGGCTGGCACCAAAAACCGCATCAAGAAAGCTGATCTGCAGGCTATAGCTGCGGTTATGCCCAGGGGCGTGAAATTCCTGAGAACGCTGGCCATACCCGCCGCGCCCGCGCATGAATTCGGCAAAGATGTCGGACATATCTTCGGGGTCAGCGGCGCGCCCGCGATACGGATTTCCCGCAGCTTCGGCATAGTCACGATAATACTGCTGTTGCGGTCGTTCTTGACCTGACGCGTCAATCTCGCCTGCGTCATAACGGGCCCGCTTTTCGGGGTCTTTCAGCAGGTCATAGGCGGCGGCAGCGGCTTTGAACTTTGCTTCGGCCTTGGCGTCACCGGGTTTCAGGTCCGGATGGCATTCCTTTGCGATGCGTCGATAAGCCTTTTTGATTTCAGCTTCGGTGGCATCTTTGGCGACACCAAGGGCGGAATAGGGATCGTCGCTCATCTCACCTCTCGTCAAATGGGGTGGGGGTCTGAACTTGATGAATGGGTTTTATCATGCGATTTCAATGGCCCGAAAGGAAGAGGCTTTTGAAACGCCTCGCTAAATCGCTTTATTCTGCTAATATCTAAATGTTTTAAGTGAATTGCTGACGGAGATCGAAATGACGCGCAGACTCAAGTCCATTCTGGCCTTACTGGCCGGCAATGCCATCGGATTGCTGTTGGCCGCACTTTTGTTGCCCGAATTTGCGATCAGACCGATCTCATTCATTGTTGTCGTGATTGTCTTTACCCTGATCCAATGGATCGCCGAGCCGCTGATCTTAAAGCTGGGTGCCAAGCGCGCTCCAGCGATCAAGGGCGGTATTGCGTTGATTGTGACGTTCGTGGGTCTGTTGCTGACCGATCTCATCACAAACGGTCTGACCGTTGGCGGTATTTCGAACCTGTTGGCGGCGACATTGCTGGTTTGGCTAGGCGCTTTGATCGCCAGCATTGTGCTGCCGATTTATGTCTTTACCGAGCTGCGCGAAGCCAAGAAGTAATCACAGCGCATTCAGGCTGGCGTCGATTGCCTGCCAAAGCTCCTCAACCGGCTCGCATCCGACCGACAGCCGGACAAAGGCGGGGTCGACATCGTCGCCCCATCGCGCGCGGCGTTCAGCGGAACTGTGGACGCCGCCAAACGAGGTTGCCGGGCGCAGCATCGGACAGGTGTTGATAAACACCTCGGCCTGCTCCTCGGTCTTTAAGGTTACAGACAACAGGAATCCAAACCTTGCCGTTTGCGCCTGGGCCAACGCATTAGAGGGGTCATCCGGCAGGCCCGGATAGCGGATCGCTTGAACTGCGGGGTGTTTTTCCAGCCTTTCGGCCAGCACCTGAGCAGAAGAACACATCCGGTCAAAGCGTACATCCAGCGTTTCCAGCCCGCGATGTAACAGCCAGGCCTCATGCGGTCCGGGGATCGACCCCGAGACGCGCCGCCATTCTTCGACCCGTTCCATGATCTGGGGATTCCGGCTGGCGACATGGCCCATCAATAGGTCCGAATGCCCGCCCATCGCTTTGGTGTCCGAGGCAACGACAACGTCGATACCCAGTTCCAGTGGCCGTTGGCCAAGTGGAGTCAATGTTGTGTTGTCCGCTATCGTCACGCCTCCGCTTGCGCGGACTGCGGCGGCAATGGCAGGCAGGTCCATCATATCGAGGCCCGGGTTCGACGGGCTTTCAACAAAGACAACGTCGAAGCCTTCAAACCCGCCATCCGCAAATGCCGTTGTCGGGCGTTCCGTGACAGAGACCCCAAGATCGGCAAGAAACCGGTCCGCCAACACACGGGTTACATAATACCCATCCGATGGGATCAGAATGCGCGACCCCGATTTTATCAGGGCGAACAGCGCAGCAGAAATTGCAGCCATGCCAGATGGAAACGCAAGGCAGGGCGCGTCCTCGAGATGGGACAACACATGTTCCAGATGCGCCCAGGTTGGGTTGTTCACACGACCATAGAAATCGTGCCCGTCCGGCAGACCGGGTAAGTGAAACATACTGCTTTGTGTTAAAGGCAGCGCAACGGGGTCGCCCTTTTCCAAAGCATTCCCACGCAAGTGCAACATCTGACCGGTCTTTGGAGCCATATCAGCGACCCGGAATATCGTCACGGGGTGGGGCTGGCTCCCAATTCTCAATGATGTCGACCGCTTCTTGCGCGGTATCAACAAAACGGAACAGGTCCAAATCCTCGTCCGAGATCGTGCCCGCGTCTGCCAGAGCTTCCCAATTGATGACTTTCTCCCAGAATTCGCGCCCGAAAAGCAGGAACGGGACACGTTCCATCCGTCCGGTCTGGATCAGGGTCAGGGACTCGAACAGCTCGTCCATCGTGCCAAAACCGCCGGGAAAGATCGTGATGGCGCGGGCGCGCATCAGGAAATGCATCTTGCGGATGGCAAAGTAGTGAAAGTTAAAGCTGAGCTCGGGCGTTACATACAGGTTCGGCGCTTGCTCGTGGGGCAACACGATATTCAGGCCAATCGAAGAGCCGCCCGCATCCTGCGCGCCTCGGTTGCCAGCCTCCATCACGCCGGGGCCGCCACCGGTGACAATGACGTTTTCCTGGCCGCCGGTCTCGTTCGACTTCTCGGTCATAAGGCGTGCGAATTCGCGCGCTTCATCGTAATATTCGGACAGACCTGCCAGAGTTTCTGTACGCGCAGTGTGTTTTTGCGAAGGCTCCGGGATGCGCGCGCCGCCGAACATCACGATCGTCGAGGTGATGCCACGTTCGCTCATGACCATTTCGGGTTTGAGCAACTCTAGCTGCAGGCGAACTGGGCGCAGTTCATCCCGGCACAGAAATTCGTCATCCGCAAAGGCAAGGCGATAGGCAGGCGAACGTGTTTGCGGCGTATCAGGCACTTCGCTCGCGGTCGAGCGGTCGGTCTGTGCGTCGCGAAACGGGCTGTGGCGGTCTTCTCTCATAGGTGATCGATCCCTGCTTGCGTGTTTGACAAACAGCTATAGGGTTCGCGGGCAGAGTGCCAGTCACGGAAAAACAAGAATGAATTGGAAGAGTGAAATATCAGCCGCTGCTGATCGAATTGCCGGATACGCCCAAGTCACGCCGGTCATGGAAAGCCACGCTTTGGGGCTGGGCTATCCTGTCGAATTGAAGCTTGAGCATATGCAGCACACCGGCAGCTTCAAGGCGCGCGGCGCGTTTAACACTTTGCTCAGCATGGATGTGCCAGAGGCCGGCGTCGTGGCCGCCTCAGGCGGTAACCACGGGGCTGCGGCGGCTTATGCTGCCCAAACGCTGGGCTACCATGCCAAGATTTTTGTTCCGGAACTGGCCGGGCCTTCCAAGATCAAACTGATTGAACAAACCGGAGCAGACCTGACCGTGGTCTCCGGTGAATACGCCAACGCCCTGACGGCGGCACAGGCCCACGAAGCGCAAACAGGGGCGATGCAGATCCACGCCTATGATGCGCCTGCTACAGTTGCGGGTCAGGGTACGTGTTTTGCTGAATGGGAAAGGCAGGGGCTGCAAGCGGACACCGTGTTGGTGGCCGTCGGCGGTGGCGGCTTGATCGCCGGAGCGTTGGCTTGGTTGCAAGGCACGCGTAAGGTCGTTGCGGTCGAGCCAGAAACATCATGCGCCTTGCACGCCGCGCTAGAGGCCGGAGAACTGGTCGACGTTTCAGTCTCGGGGATTGCGGCCAATGCGCTGGGCGCACGCCGGATCGGGTCGATCTGTTTCGAACTTGCACAAGGGATGACGTCGGTCGTGGTCCCGGACTCTGCGATTGAAGAGGCGCAAAAGCTGTTGTGGCGGGCCCACCGAATTCTCGTGGAGCCAGCGGGCGCGGCAGCGCTGGCGGCGCTGATGTGCAACGCGTATCAGCCCGAGCCTGGCGAACGGGTGGCAGTGCTGATTTGCGGCGGCAATATTTCTCCGGACCCGCTGGGTGGGTGAAACAGCCGCAAACCGCGCGTTCTGCGTCGCATTGCGCCATGGATGGTGCTTGCGTATAGGCAACACCAACGTGAACAGATTCGTCAGGGAGCCCCGAAATGTCTAACGCGCAACTGGAAGCCGCCATCGAAGCCGCATGGGAGGCACGCGATACCATCACACCCGCCACCACCGGCGAGACGCGTGAGGCTATCGAAGACACGCTGAATGCGCTGGACAGCGGTTCCCTGCGTGTTGCGGAAAAGCTGGAGAGCGGTGACTGGCATGTAAACCAATGGGCTAAAAAGGCGGTTCTGCTGGGATTCCGTATCAAGGATATGGAGATTCAGGATGGCGGCCCGCAAGCTGGTGGCTGGTGGGACAAGGTCGACAGCAAATTCGCCGGTTGGGGTGAAAACCAATGGCGCGCTGCAGGCTTCCGTGCGGTGCCGAATTGTGTTGTCCGCAAGTCTGCCTATGTCGCGCCGGGCGTTGTTCTGATGCCGTCGTTTGTAAACCTTGGTGCCTATGTCGACGAAGGCACCATGGTCGATACCTGGGCGACCGTCGGCTCGTGCGCGCAGATTGGCAAGAACGTTCACTTGTCCGGTGGCGTTGGTATCGGGGGTGTGCTTGAGCCGATGCAGGCAGGCCCGACCATCATCGAAGACAACTGCTTTATCGGTGCCCGGTCCGAAGTGGTCGAAGGCTGCATCGTTCGCGAAGGGTCAGTTCTTGGAATGGGTGTGTTCATCGGCAAATCCACCAAGATCGTCGATCGGGAAACCGGTGAAGTCATGTATGGCGAAGTCCCACCTTACTCGGTCGTTGTGGCTGGCTCGATGCCGTCCAAGAACAATGTCAGCTTGTATTGCGCGGTAATCGTGAAACGCGTTGATGAAAAAACCCGCTCGAAAACCGGGATCAACGAGCTGCTGCGCGACTAAGAGAATCCTGAATGAACAAAAGGGCTGCAGCAGGACGTTGCAGCCCTTTTTTGTTGCTACGTCAGCTTTTGACCGGATAGCGATCGGGTTCTTCGAACACGTCAATCACCCGGCTGCCTGCCTTGATCTTGCCGCCATGAATGACGCCGGACGGAATGGTATAACTGTCGCCGGGACGATACGTCTTGGTCTCGTCCCCAATCGTCAGTTCAATCTCGCCTTCAATCACAGTGCCCCATTGCGCTTTGTGTGAATGCGGGGGCAGCTCGAAATCCTTTAAGAAAGTAAAAAACGCGACGAGCCCTGCGTCTGATCGAACCACCGCGCTTTGAACCACATCCTCGGGGAAGGGGACGTCCAGGCTGGGAAAATCGGTAATGAAATCAGGATAAGTCATCGCGCCGCCTTTGCTTGCTGTTGGCAGAAAATCTACGGCCAATATGGCGCGCGTCGGTTAAGCTGGCAATTGTCGGTGCGGCTTGACCGGAACCGGGTGCACGGATATGGCCCCCGCATGGAAAAGCAAAAGAAACCCTCTCGTCAGCAGGTTTATACCCTGCTTGTGCAAATCGGCCGGAAAGAGGGCGACGGCTTGCCCGAAGGCGCGACAGGCGCTGCTTTGATGTGCTTTGCCAGCGGTGTGGACGAAGCCGAGGCCGTGCGCGAAACCGTAGCGATCCTGAAACAGGCAGACACTGCGCCATTGGATGTGACAGGATATGGAACACTGGCCGAGCGCGAGGCCCAAGGCCATGACATTGATCCCGATGAACGCGCCCTGATGCAGCGCGCGCTGGACGAAAACGCGGTTATTGTCGCGCAGATGACACCGTTTTTCGGGGACGAGGGGCAGGGTTAGTTCCGAACCCCGAACCACTTGCGGTAAATTTCTTCATAGGTGCCGTCTTCACGCAGTGACAGCAGGGCCTGATTGACATCTTCAACCAGTGGTGAACCAGTCGGAAACGCGATGCCGTAATTCTCGCGCAGGAAAATCCCGCCGGTCATCGACGCAAAGCGGCGCCCGTCATGGGCGGCATAATAGGACAGGATCGGAGCATCGAATACGACAGCATCCAGGTCTTCGGCTTCGAACGCGGCCAGCATCGGCTCCAACCCGTCAAACCCCGTAAACTCGATTTCACGCCGGTTCAGAAAATTCGCCGCGGTCGAGTTAGAGATCGTGCCGACCTGCTTGCCATAGAGGTCATTAACTGAATTCACGTTGCCGCTGATGGCATCCACCGTCATGACCGAGGTTATCCGGGCGGTGAACACGGAAACGATGAATAGCGACGACACGACCAGCACAACACCCAGTATCCGTCCGAACGGGGTACGGGGCATACGTTCCTCGAAGCCGCCATTCACAACCAGGTTGAGCGCCCACCAGAAGGATGGAAACCAAGCCTCGTCCAGCTTGCGGTCGAAATAGGGTTGGGAACGGCGCTCGAATATCCACATCAGCATGCCGCCACCCAAAAGGATGGCAAAGGCAAGCCCGATTGCGATGAAGAGCTCAACTGACAGCAGCGCCTGCAGCAAAGACGGCCGCCGCACGGCGTCCGACGGAACCATGATCTGCAGGCCCGCTTCGAAAATCGGCTGGCTAAAATCCATCTGGGTTTCGCGCGATGCCGTGATTGAGATATTGGCAATGGCCAGATCGGCGGTTCCGTCCTGAACCGCAACCAGCATGTCGCCGAAGCCTTCGACGCGGTTGATGCGGTAGTCCCAGCTCAGAGACTCGGCCAATGCCGCCAGCAAGTCCATCGAAAAGCCGACATCTGCCCCGTCCTCGACATAAGAGAACGGAGGTCGCGTCACCGTGGTGACCGTCAGCGTTTGCGCCTGGCTTTGCTGTGCAAGAACGGCGAAAGTCAGGCAGATCCATACGATTAGAGCGCGTATCATCGGCGTTACCTGTTTCGCGGCCCTGTAACGCAGAAATGAACGTGGCGGCAAGGTGGCCCAAGGGTAAACCTTCATGTTTTATTGCCGTATCAGTTCGAGAGTTTGCTAAAAAAGCCGATTGAATTCGGTCTGCGGGGGTTGGCAATCCGGCCAATTCGTTGAATCTGTGCGCGAACATCCCGCGCGTAATGGAAAAGGGGCCAAAGATGACAGATCCGGTACAGTTAACGGCAGACCTGATCCGTTGCCCTTCGGTCACACCCGAAGAGGGGGGCGCTTTGGTTTTGCTCGTGCAGGTTTTGTCCGCTGCCGGGTTTGAATGCACCCGTGTCGATCGCGGTGGGATCAGTAATCTGTTTGCGCGATGGGGTGCCAAAGGCCATCCGCGTAGTTTTGGTTTCAACGGGCATACGGATGTTGTCCCCGTCGGGGATGAGGACGCATGGACAACAGCGCCCTTCGGGGCGGAAATCCGCGATGGCGTGATGTACGGCCGTGGCACGACCGATATGAAATCCGGCGTAGCGGCCTTTGCCGCGGCGGCTGTCGATTTCGTACGCGACACACCACCGGACGGCGCGGTGATCCTGACTATAACTGGTGATGAAGAGGGCGACGCGCTGGATGGCACCACAGCCCTGCTGGATTTTATGGATATATCCGGAGAGCGGATGTCTGTCTGTTTGGTGGGCGAGCCGACCTGCCCCAACACCATGGGCGAGATGATGAAGATCGGGCGCCGCGGTTCGATGAATATCTGGTTCACTGTGACAGGCGTGCAGGGGCATGCGGCCTATCCCCACCGGGCCAAGAACCCTATGCCCGCGATGGCGCGGCTAATGGATCGCTTGGCCAGCCACGACCTGGATCAGGGCACAGACCATTTTGACGCCTCGACATTGGCCGTGGTGACGATCGACACCGGCAATCCCGCAACGAATGTTATCCCGGCGCAATGCACTGGGGCGGTGAATATCCGATTCAACGACCTGCATTCCGGCGCCAGCCTAAGTGATTGGCTGCGGGCCGAGGCGGCTGCCGTGGCAGATGAGTTCGGGGTTGAGATCGACGTTCGCATCAAAATCTCTGGCGAAAGCTTTCTGACCCCGCCGGGACCCCTGTCCGCGCTGGTTGCCAAGGCGGTTGAGGCGGAAACCGGTGTGGTACCCGAGATGTCGACAACGGGCGGTACATCGGACGCGCGTTTCGTGAAAGACCACTGCCCCGTAGTCGAATTCGGGTTGGTGGGCCGCACGATGCATCAGGTGGACGAATGTGTTGAGGTGGCGCAGATCGAACAGCTCAAGGCGATCTATACGCGCATCTTGCGGGACTATTTCGCCTGATATGCGACGAACACTGGTCATCATGGTGAAAGAGCCGCGACCGGGTCGGGTGAAAACCCGACTGGGCCGGGATATCGGCATGGTGGGCGCGGCGTGGTGGTTTCGCCATCAGACCCGCAACCTGATCCGGCGGTTACGCGATCCTCGGTGGCAGATCATTTTGGCGGTATCGCCTGATCGCGAAGGGCTGACCAGTCGTATCTGGCCCGCCGATCTGCCCCGCGCGCCGCAAGGGCGCGGCGATCTTGGTGATCGGATGGGGCGTATGTTGCGGGGCATGCCTACGGGCCCGGTTTGCCTTATTGGTGCAGATATTCCGGGAATAACTCGGGGCCATATCGCTCACGCGTTCAAGGCGTTGGGTCATGCGCAGATGACGTTTGGTCCTGCGCCTGACGGCGGGTATTGGCTGGTCGGCGCGCAACGATACGGTTCTTTGCCACTAAGTCTTTTTCGTGATGTCCGCTGGTCGACCGAGCATGCGCTGGCTGACACTTTGGCCTCGGTCCCCGGTATGCGCGTTGCGATGTTGGAGCAGTTGCGCGATGTGGATACGGTGGCCGATCTGAAACCCTGATCCGTTTTTGGTCATGACGCGGTCGCACACCCGTGATAGGCCGAACTTATGAGTCGCATTCCCACCAAGCAGGAGGTCCTCGACTGGATCTCGGCGAACCCCACCCTGACCTCGAAACGCGATATCGCCAAAGCCTTTGGGATCAAAGGTGCGGCGCGGATTGATCTCAAGCGCATCCTGCGTGAGCTTGAGGCCGAGGGCCATCTGGAAAAGCGCAAGCGCAGCTATCGTGACCCGGATCGGCTGCCGCCAGTTAGCGTGTTGCAGGTGAAGGCTCCGAATTCCGATGGCGATTTATTTGCCCGCCCATTGGAATGGCATGGGGAAGGGGTCGAACCCATCGTGTTGCTGATCACCCGCGCCAGCGATCCGGCGCTGGGCGAAGGCGACCGGATTTTGGCCCGTCTGACCGTGGTGCAGGAAGCGGACCACAACTATGAGGCCCGCCTGATCCGCCGGATCGGCACCAACCCCCGCAAGATCGTCGGCATCTTCCGCAAAGGGGCCGAGGGCGGGCGGATTGTGCCCATCGACAAGACTGGCCAAAACGAATGGCTGGTGCCCGAGGGCGCGCTGCTGGGTGCCAAGGATGGGGAGTTGGTCGAGGCCGAACAAGCGGGGCCGAAAAGCCGCATGGGCCTGCCCCGCGCGCGCATCGTCGAACGGTTGGGTGATCCGACCGCGCCCAAAGCCGTCTCGCTGATCGCGATTCATCAGCACGGCATCCCCGACGACTTTCCGGACAAGGTGATTGATGAGGCCGACAAGGCCAAACCCGTCGGCCTGAAAGGTCGCGAAGATCTTCGGGACATGCCGCTGCTGACCATCGACCCTTCGGACGCGCGCGACCATGACGACGCGTGCTATGCGCATGCCGATGACGATCCCAAGAACCCCGGCGGGCATGTGATCTGGGTCGCGATTGCCGATGTGGCCGCCTATGTGCAGCCCGGAACAGCGCTGGACCGCGAGGCGCGCAAGCGCGGCAACTCCAGCTATTTCCCGGACCGCGTTGTGCCGATGTTGCCTGACCGTCTGTCGGGCGATTTGTGTTCGCTGCACGAAGGCGTCCCACGTGCCTGTATCGCAGTGCGGATGCAGATCGACGCGGACGGCAACAAGATCGGCCATCGCTTTGTGCGCGGCCTGATGCGCTCGGCCGCATCACTGCATTATGCGGAGGTGCAGGAGGCCATCGACGGCACCCCCAACGACCGCACCGGGCCGCTCTTGGAAACGGTGCTGAAACCGCTCTACGCCGCCTATGCCGCTCTGAAAAAGGCGCGGTCGGAACGGCAACCGCTTGAACTGGACCTGCCGGAACGCAAAATCGTGCTCAGCGATACTGGCGAAGTGACCAGCGTGGCCTTTCGCGACCGTTTGGACGCGCACAAGCTGATCGAAGAATTCATGATCCTCGCTAATGTAGCTGCCGCCGAAACGCTGATCGCCAAACGCCGCCCGCTGCTGTTCCGCGTTCACGAGGAACCCGCCCCTGAAAAACTGGAAAGCCTGCGCGAGACGGCTCAGGCGGCGGGCTTGAATCTGGCCAAAGGGCAGGTGCTGCAAACCCGCCACCTGAACGCGCTGTTGAACGCCGCTGCCGGGACGGAAGATGCGGAACTGATCAACCTGACCACCCTGCGGTCGATGGCGCAGGCCTATTACAACCCCGAGAACTTCGGCCATTTCGGTCTGGCGCTGCGCAACTATGCGCATTTTACCTCTCCCATCCGGCGTTATGCCGACTTGATTGTACATAGGTCACTGATTTCGGCCCATGGCTGGGGCAAGGATGGGCTGACCGAGGATGAAATTGCGCGACTTGAAGAGACGGCAACCCATATCTCGGATACCGAGCGACGCTCGATGATGGCCGAGCGCGACACAACCGATCGCTACCTTGCAGCCTATCTCAGCGAACGTGTGGGCAACGAATTCACGGGTCGTATTAGTGGAATTGCGCGTTTTGGTGCGTTTGTGAAGATGGACGAAACCGGCGCGGACGGGCTGGTGCCTGTGCGTTCACTGGGCCGCGAATTCTTCCATTTTGATCGTGAGGCGGGGACACTGATGGGATCAGACACCGGGCTGATCATCGCCATTGGTCAGCGTGTTACGGTTCGGCTAACCGAAGCGACGCCCGTGACCGGCGGGCTTGAGTTGGAGCTGCTGTCCATCGACGATCAGGCTTTGCCACGCGGGCGTGGGCCGTCCAAGCGAAGCACGCGTCGCAAAGCGGTCAGTACCAAACGCAAAAAGGATAAGATCAAGCGCAAGGTCGAGCGTAAGCGTCGTCAGAAATGATCCACTCTCATTAAAGCTTTTTCGAAACGTGATAAGTCAGGGCCCGAGCGATCAACCAACCGTGGCGGGTCGCGTCAATCTGAGATGGGTTATCAAACAAGACCGCACGGTTCCCGTCGAGCCGGTCTTCACCGAGAAAGGTCGAGGTGAAATCCCCTATCAACCGGCTTTGACAATGTACGAACAGCGCAAAGGGCGCCGCTTTGTGAGCACCCAACCGGATTGTGGATCCTTTCGGTGCCAGATAAGCGGGTTGCCCCCAGCGCAATGCCTCGTCCAGTGGGTTTGCCTGAGGTAAGGTCGCAGCTGTTTCAAAAATCAGCTCACGCAGGGCCAATGCACCGGCACGTGTCTCATCAGGTAGTGCGTCATAGGCTGCGGCGACTTTGGGATCTTTGAAGGGTGTCATCTTGGGGTCGCTTGCTGCCATTGTTCCTTGAGATTTGGACTCAGCCTATCTGGTTTTCGCCCGCAGAAAAATCGGGGTTTGTCCGGTCACAGCATTCCGCTGGCAATAGCGTTGCAGGTCACGTTAACCGCACGCTTATACAGTCGAGTTCAGTGACGACGTCGACGCGACTGGCGTAGGACCCCGGCAAATGGTCTGAATCATTTCACTGCGACATTGAAACGATGCATGGCCTTGGTGCGGAAACCGACGGTGAAGCCGGGACGCGCCCATATCGCATTCTGACGGCACTGATGATCAATGGGAAGCAAAAGACCGCGAGTCCACAACCTGAGCGCTTTGTGAAATTCCGTTTTTGAGTTATCCTGAGGTTGAGCAGTAATCAGGAAATTCGGAATGCGTAAATGCTTAAGCGGCGTCATGACCGCTGCATTATGGGCATCCATAGTGCAGGCGGAATCCATCAATTCACCCAATGGGGCGGAGACGATACAACTCGCCTCTGCCGATGTTTCGGTGTCCATTCGGCCAGTCGTCCGACCAACGGTCAAGGAGTACCGAGTGTCAACCGAAGGTAACGCGCGGTTTCAGGCGTGGTTAGGGGCGTTTCGAAGTCGGGCGCTGGAGCAAGGTATTTCGGCTACGACATTGGACCGGTCACTTGCTGGTTTGACCTACGATAAAGATGTCATCAAACGCGATCGCAACCAGGCAGAGTTTTCTAAACCGATATGGGAATATCTGGATGCCGCAGTTTCCGACCGGCGTATTGCCAACGGGCGCGAAGGGCTGCAGCGGTACAAAACCACACTGACCCGGATCGAGGCTCAGTACGGCGTCGAGAAAGAGGTTGTGACTGCGATCTGGGGGCTGGAAACCTCGTTTGGCTCATTTCGCGGCAGCGACCAGACGCTGCGATCTCTTGCGACGCTCGCCTTTGACGCGAGACGAGCGCAGTTTTTCGAAGCCCAGTTAATTGCAGCATTGCGTATCATTCAGGCTGGGGACGTTGACCCCAATGAAATGGTGGGCAGTTGGGCGGGTGCTATGGGGCATACGCAGTTCATGCCAACCTCGTACCTGGAACACGCGGTTGATTTCGACGGCGATGGACGGCGCGATATCTGGTCCGAGGATCCAACGGACGCGCTGGCATCTGCCGCGTCCTATTTGGCGCGGCACGGTTGGACCAAGGGTCAGCCCTGGGGTGTCGAAGTGCGGTTACCGGAAGGTTTCGACTACGCCTCGGCGCAGCGGGGTTATACCTTGCTGCCGTCGGAGTGGGCGGCACGTGGCGTTCTATCCCGCGATGGTAAGTCGGTGCCGGACCATGGACAGGCCGCGATCCTGTTGCCCGCTGGAGGGCAGGGCGTTGCGTTGATGATCTTTGATAATTTCCGTGTGATCGAAAAGTATAATGGAGCCGACGCCTATGTGATCGGAATAGGCCACTTATCCGACCGATTGCGCGGTCGTGGTTCATTTGAGGCCGAATGGCCACGCGCGGATCGCGTGCTGAGCTTTACCGAGAAAAAAGAACTGCAAAGCCTACTGACCGAAGCCGGGTTTGATACGCAAGGCATTGATGGGCGGACGGGCCCGAATACGACCAAAGCTGTGCGGGCCTACCAGATGGCGCAGGGATTGCTTCCGGATGGTTATGCATCCCTGCGATTGTTAGAACGGCTGCGGTAGGGGAAGGGGGCTCTGCCCCCGTCGCCTGATGGCGACTCCCCCGGGATATTTTTAGCCAGATGAAGCTGCGCGGATCAGCTTGCAGCTTTCATCAGGCCCTTTTCGATTATGTCGGTCTGTGCCTCATCCAGCGACTTGTGTATGCGCACGAACATTTCGTCGATATCGTCCGGCGTCAGGATCAGAGGCGGCGAGATGATCATTCGGTCGCCAACATGGCGCATGATCAGGTTATTGCCAAAGCAGCGGTCACGGCATACGTAGCCGACGGTTCCGGGGGCAGAGGCAAATTTGGCCCGGCTTGCCTTGTCGGGTGTCAACGCGATCGACGCCATCATCCCGACGATTTTTGCTTCGCCGACCAATGGGTGATCTGCCAGAGCCTCCCACTTTTCCTTCAGGTAGGGCGCCGCAACATTGCGCACGTGGTCGACGATGTTTTCTTCTTCCAGGATGCGCAGGTTTTCCAAGGCAACGGCTGCTGCAACCGGGTGGCCGGAATAGGTGTAGCCGTGATTGAATTCGGTTCCCCCAATCACCTCAGCAATCTCATCGTTGACGATTGAGCCACCAATCGGGGCGTAGCCTGAGCTGAGACCCTTTGCGATTGTCATGATGTGAGGTTTGATACCGACTGTCTGCGATCCGAACCAGTTACCGGTACGGCCAAATCCACAGATCACCTCATCAGCGATGAGCAGGATATCGTATTTGTCGCAGATACGCTGAATTTCCGGCCAGTACGTATCGGGGGCGACGATGACACCACCGGCCCCTTGTACAGGCTCTGCGATGAACGCAGCGACGCGGTCTTCGCCCAGTTCCTGGATTGCCTCTTCCAACTCGCGTGCGCGGGCCAATCCGAATTCTTCGGGGGTCATATCACCGCCTTCGGCCCACCAGTTCGGTTGGTTGATGTGGTGAATGTTCGGGATTGGAATGCCGCCCTGCGCATGCATACCGGCCATACCGCCGAGGGAAGCCGAACCGACGGATGACCCGTGATAGGCGTTCTTGCGAGAGATGATGATGTTTTTGTCTGGCTGGCCCTTCTCGGCCCAGTAGGTGCGCACCAGGCGGATGTTGGTATCGTTCGCTTCGGATCCGCCTGCGGCAAAGAAAACATGGTTAAGATCGCCGGGGGCCAATTCCGCCAGTTTCTTGGCCAGTGCAATAGCCGGCACATGGGTCGTTTTGAAAAACGTGTTGTAGTATGGCAGCTCTCGCATCTGGCGCGCCGCTGCGTCGGCCAGTTCGTCGCGTCCGTAACCGATGTTGACGCACCACAGACCAGCCATCGCGTCCAGAATTTGCTCGCCTTCGCTGTCGGTCAGATACACGCCACTTGCGCGGGTGATCACGCGTGCGCCTTCTTTCCCCAACGACCCGTTGGCGGAAAACGGATGCATATGGTGGGCGGCGTCCAGCGCCTGCAATTCGGCGGTGGGCATGTGATTGGTGATGATGGACATCGGAGAATCTCCTGCAAGAGCGGTTGCGAGTTACAATATGATCAAATTTTTTTCTGTCAATCGAATCGCCGTGATCTAGGCGTTGACCAAAGCCTCAGCCATCAGTTCCATGCCTTGCTCAATGTCTTGCGCTGTCGCTTTCGCGGCTTGTTCCGCGTCTTTCCGACGAAGCGCGGACAGAATGTCTTTGTGGCGATCCGGAAGGCTTTGGGTACCAAAGCGGCCGCATACCACACGTAATGACGGTCCGAACCGCAGCCACAGCCGTTCGGTCAGATCGTTGAGAATCGGGGCGTTTGCATGCGCATAAAGAGTTTCATGGAACTGATGGTTAAGGCGCAGATACCCGCCGACGTCTCCATCAACGATGGTACGGTCCAGCCGCTGGTCTATATGATCAAGCTTGTCGATGTCTGCCGGGGTGATATTCGCGGTCGCACGGCGGGAAAGCTCTGATTCTATTGACTTTCGTGCGAAAATCATCTGTTGAACATCGGTATTGCTCAGTAGAGGAACGCTGACCCGCCGATTACCTTGAAACACCAGTGCGCCATCCGAGATCAGGCGCCGAATTGCTTCACGGACAGGGGTCATTCCGACGCCGAGCGAATCGGTCAAACCCTGGATGGTCACGGGCTGCCCCGGCACCAAGTCCCCGTACATGATCTGAGACCTGAGGGTTCTATAGACCTGCTCATGCGCGGGTTGTTTCTGATCTGTCGAGTCCGCCCGAGATGCCTTATTTTTGATCAAATCCAATTGGTTTGCCCTGTTTCCCACTGTGTTTACTTGCCAGGTTCCCAGCCTCGTGAAACCATACGCCGGATCGGGGGAAAACGCAAAACTTGATCAAATCCAAAAAAACGGGAAAATACCCGCACACTTGCAGGGAGACTAAAATGACACTCAAAACGCTGACACTAACAGCGGTCGTCGCACTGGGGACTTCGGCAGCCTTTGCCGAAGAAGTGCGCGTCTACAACTGGTCCGATTACATTGATGAGGACCTTTTGACCAAATTCGAAGAAGAAACGGGCCTGACGCTCATCTATGACGTGTTCGATAGCAACGAGTTGCTGGAGACCAAGATGCTGGCTGGCGGGTCAGGCTATGATGTGGTGGTGCCGTCCGGTACGTTCCTTCAACGCCAGATTCAAGCCGGGGCATTTCAACCGCTGGATACCTCGCAGCTGTCCAACACGGGCAATCTTTGGGAAGTCATTCAGGAACGCACCGCCGGTTACGATCCTGACAATGCCTATTCCATCAATTACATGTGGGGCACCACCGGGATCGGCGTGAATGTCGGCAAGGTCAAAGAAGCGCTGGGCGATGATGTGGCGCTCAACAGCATGGAGCTGGTGCTGAATCCTGAAAACATGGAAAAGCTGGCCGGGTGCGGTGTGCATTTCCTGGATGCGCCAGCTGAAATGATCCCGATGACATTGCAGTACCTGGGCGAAGACCCGGACAGCCATGACCCGGACGTCATCAAGAAGGTCGAAGAAGTTCTGACGAGCGTTCGTCCGCATATCCAGAAGTTCCACAGCTCGGAATACATCAACGCGTTGGCAAACGGCGATATCTGCGTGGCTGTGGGTTGGTCGGGTGACATCCTGCAAGCCCGTGACCGCGCGTCAGAGGCGGATAACGGGATTGAAATCGAATACCACCCGTTCGCCGAAGGCTCGCTGATGTGGTTTGACCAGATGGCCATTCCGGCGGACGCTCCGAACCCGGAAGGCGCGCATAAGTTCTTGAACTTCATTCTGGACGCCAACAACATGGCAGCCGCGTCAAACTATGTTTACTACGCAAACGGCAACAAGGCCTCGCAAGAGTTCCTTGAGGAAGACGTGATCGGCGATCCGGCGATTTACCCGGACGAAGCAACGATGCAGAACCTCTACATCACAACGCCTTACCCGGCGAAGACTCAGCGGGTTGTGACCCGTCTGTGGACCAAGATCAAATCGGGCACCTGATCCGGTTTATCTCGGCAGGGCGGGGTTCCCGCCTTGCCCTTTTTTCCAGAATGTCGAACGGGGGCCATAGTGAACTCAGACGTCTTTGCGCCGTGGGATGACCCGCAGGCGAAACCCTTGATCCAATTCCGGAATGTCACCAAGCGGTTTGGCGACTTTACGGCCATCGACACCCTTTCTCTGGATATTTTTGAGCGCGAGTTCTTTGCCCTTCTGGGGCCGTCGGGCTGCGGTAAGACAACCATGATGCGGATGTTGGCCGGGTTCGAAACCCCGACCGAAGGCCATATCATGCTGGGCGGTCAGGATATCGCCCCGATCCCACCAAACAAACGGGCTGTGAACATGATGTTCCAGTCCTACGCGCTGTTCCCGCATCTCAGCATTTGGGACAATATCGCGTTCGGTTTGCGCCGGGACAACATGCCCAAACATGATCTGCAGGACCGTGTCGAAGAGATGTTGCGCCTCACGCGGCTGGAACAATTCGCACGTCGCAAGCCACATCAGATTTCGGGCGGTCAGCGCCAGCGCGTGGCGCTTGCCCGGTCTTTGGCAAAGGCCCCCAAACTGTTGTTGCTGGATGAGCCGTTGGGCGCGTTGGACAAGAAACTGCGGCAGGACACGCAGTTTGAACTGATGGATATTCAGGAAAAGACAGGCACCACTTTTGTAATCGTAACACACGATCAGGAAGAGGCGATGACCGTCGCCAGCCGTGTCGCTGTGATGGATCAGGGCAAACTGATGCAGGTTGCGACGCCGGACCGGATTTATGAAAGCCCGAATTCAGTCTACGTGGCTGATTTCATTGGCGACGTGAACATTATCGAAGGCCGCGCAACCAAAAACGGAGACGATACCTATCAGATCGACTGGGCCGAGGGGCAAGCGCCACTGACTGCAACGTCGAGCAACGGTTTTTCACACGGGCAAGCCTGCCACATCGCCATTCGGCCCGAAAAGGTGACGATCTCGGCAGACCGCCCTACTGATGCGATCAACGCGGTGCAGGGCAAAGTGCACGACATTGCTTATCTGGGCAACTTGTCCACTTATCATGTCGAGTTGCCTAACGGCACGATCATCAAGGCGCAGACGGCCAACACTCGCCGCATATCGCGCCGGTCGTTTACATGGGAAGACCCGGTCTGGCTGTCCTGGACAGCCACCGCCGCGGTTTTGCTGGCAAACTGATGCGCCGCGCGTTTCTGATCGCTGTTCCTTATGTCTGGCTGCTGGCGCTGTTTCTGGTGCCGTTCTTTATCGTTCTGAAGATTTCACTGTCAGATACGGCCCTGGCAATTCCGCCATACACTCCGACGCTGGATTTTTCTGCGGGCTGGGCCGGGATCAAGGAATTCTTCGGCCAGCTCGATCTCGAGAACTATGTTTGGCTGACCGAGGATGACCTTTACTGGAAGGCCTATCTGTCCAGTGTCAAAATCGCGCTTATTTCCACGTTTCTGACTCTGCTGGTGGGCTATCCCATCGCCTATGGTATGGCGCGCGCGCCGATCGAGTGGCGGCCGACGCTGATGATGTTGGTGATCCTGCCCTTTTGGACGTCGTTCCTGATCCGCGTTTACGCGTGGATTGGTATTCTTGGGACCGAAGGCTACCTCAACCAGCTTTTGTTATGGACTGGTATTATTTCAACTCCGCTCACCATTCTGAACACGCAAACGGCGGTCTATATCGGTATTGTCTATACCTATCTGCCCTTCATGATCCTACCGATTTATTCAGCCTTGGAACGGATGGACGAGTCCCTGATCGAAGCCGCCGAAGACCTTGGCTGTTCCCGCATTCAGGCGTTTTGGCTGGTGACAATCCCCTTGTCCCGCCCCGGCATCATTGCGGGCTGTTTCCTTGTCATGATCCCGGTGATAGGTGAGTTTGTGATCCCCTCGCTCCTTGGTGGCTCGGGAACTTTGATGATCGGCAAAGTGCTTTGGGAGGAGTTCTTCTCGAACCGCGATTGGCCCGTGGCCAGTGCGGTCGCCGTGGTGCTGTTGCTGATCCTCGTGATCCCGATCGTGTTGTTCCAGCGCAACCAGCAAAAACAGACGGAGGCCGAGCAATGAGCAGGCTGAGTTGGTTTAACACGGTTTCGCTGACGCTGGGATTTGCGTTCCTCTACATCCCGATGATCATCCTGATCGTCTATTCGTTCAACGAAAGTAAGCTGGTTACAGTCTGGGCCGGGTTCTCAACCAAATGGTACGGTGAGCTGGCCCAGAACGAGGCGTTCTTGGACGCTGCGTGGGTCACGATCCGGGTGGCTGTGTTTTCATCAACACTCGCCACTATTCTGGGGACAGCGGCGGCATATGTCCTGGTGCGCGGGGGGCGTTTCTTTGGGCGCACGCTGTTCTCCGGGATGATCTATGCGCCGTTGGTAATGCCCGAAGTGATCACTGGCTTGTCGCTGCTGTTGTTGTTCATCGGCATTGGGCTGGATCGGGGTATTTTGACAATCGTTCTGGCGCATACAACCTTTTCGATGTGTTTCGTATCCGTCGTTGTGTCCTCGCGCCTTGTGACCTTTGACCAGTCTCTGGAAGAGGCCGCGTTGGATCTGGGATGTTCGGCCGCGCAAGCCTTCCGCCTTGTGACCCTGCCGATTATTGCGCCCGCGGTGATCTCGGGCTGGTTGCTGGCCTTCACCTTGTCGCTGGATGATCTGGTTATTGCGTCCTTTACCTCGGGCCCTTCTGCCACAACTTTGCCGATCAAGATATTCTCAGCCGTCAGGCTGGGGGTTAGCCCCGAGATCAACGCCTTGTCCACAATCATGATCGCCGTTGTCACGCTGGGGGTCATAACGGCGTCGCTGGTGACAAAACGTGCCATGGTGCGGCAAAAGCAGGATGAAATGGCTGCGGCGCGTGCCGAATGAAACGCGTATTTCCCGCCTACACCTACGGCCCGGGCCCAAGAGAGGGCTGTTGGTGGGACGAAACAATACCCAGCCCGGATTGGCCAACGCACCAAGGCGATGATGCGGCAGATATTGCCATCGTAGGTGGCGGATTCACAGGTCTTTCCGCGGCGCTGCACCTTGCGGAAGCTGGTGCATCCGTCGCCGTGTTTGAAGCTGAAACGCCGGGATGGGGGGCCTCCGGTCGCAATGGCGGTTTTTGTTGTCTTGGCGGCGCGAAACTAGGCCAGAAGGCGATGGAACGAACTTACGGAACGCAAGCGGCCCTTGATTATGAACGGGCTGAGGAGGAGGCCGTTCAATTGGTCGCCGACCTATTGCGCACACATGACATAGACGCGGATACCCATTCGAACGGGGAAACCCAACTGGCCCATAACGACCGTGCGATGGAAAAGCTGAGGCGAGGTGCAAGTGAAATCGGCACCTTGCATGAGGCGCAGGACCTGACGGATCTGGGTTTTGGCGATGGTTTTCACGGGGGTTACACAATTCCTGTGGGCTTTGGTTTGAATCCCAGGAAGTACCTGTTTGGACTGGCCAAAGCAGCACAGCAACATGGAGCCAAGCTGTTTCAAAACAGCGCTGTTTTGAGTGTTGAGAAATCAGCGAATGGTTTCAGTTTGCGAACGGTTTCGGGCCATGTCCGCGCCGAAAATGTTCTGATTTGTACTAACGGGTACTCCAGCGAAGATGTTCCGATGTGGCTGTCGGGTCGCTACATGCCCGCCCAATCCACGGTTTTGGTAACGCGCCCCATGTCAAAGGCTGAGTTGGAATCGCAAGGATGGACAACTGATCAGATGTCGTATGACACACGTCATCTGCTGCACTACTTTCGCCTGATGCCGGACCAAAGGTTCCTGTTCGGTATGCGCGGCGGCCTCAGGTCATCGCCGGGGGTTGAGGCTGCTATTCGTCAAAAGGTCCAGCGAGATTTCGTGCGCATGTTCCCTGCATGGAAGGCGGTGGATGTGACCCATATGTGGTCCGGGATGGTATGCATGTCGCGTGACCTGGTACCGTTCGCGGGACCCGTTCCCGATCAGCCCGGCCTTTTCGCCGGTTTCGCCTTTCACGGAAATGGAGTGGCGATGGGGACGTATTGTGGGCGGGCTTTGGCGCGACTTGTGTTGGGCGAGCAGACCGGGCTTCCGGCGCCTATCTCGCAACCACCACGTCGTTTTCCTTTGGGATCATGGCGTCGCGCCTTGATGCCCCCTGCCTATGCCATGATGGATTTAGCTGATTTGTAACGGTGCTAAAGAAGACTCGCCTCAAGCCGAAGTCCTACAGCATAGTCTTCGGCGCCATTCTCAACGCGCCATAGGCAATAAGCAGCCATTCTCCATGCGTACCACGGGCGCAGTGTTATAAAGCGTTCGACTGTTTCGGCATCGCCGTAGGCCGTTAAAAACTGGTGCTCTTCCTCAGACGACAAGGGTTGACCGCGGTATAGGTATTGCATGGCGGGCGACAGGAACATGGCGATATCCTCGCACGGATCGCCATGCGCAGGACATTGCCAGTCAATCAAAGTAAGGCCGGACGGAGCGACCAGAATGTTTCCCGCTACTGGATCCCCGTGGATCAGACAGGTTCGGGCGTTGGGCGCGACCTGTAGATTTGGGCGCAACTGCTCTAGCTGCGCCTTGGTTTTCGAAACGCACCCGGCCAAAATTTGCGCGGTATGAGCGTCCAACGCTGAACTGCCGTTACAACCTGCCGGCGCAAGTACCGATGCGCTGTGGGTATGCAATCTGTACAAAAGGTCGGCGACATTCTGAGGTTGCGACTGCCAAGGCGATCCCGGTGCATGATCATAAAAAACCCAGTGACCGTTTTCGTGCGTTCCAGTCGCGCGCAGACGCGGAACGAAACCTGTGTCTTGAAGGGCGCGCAGGCACTGGGCCTCCAGTTCTGCATCATTCCTGAAAAGCGGGTTTCTCAGGTTGGCCCGATACAGTTTCAGCACCTTGTCGCCGTCACCACCCAATACTTTCCAAACCTGATTTGTGCGACCGCCATAAAGGTTCTGAAACCGCGCACGGCTTTCCATGAGACAGGCGTTCCGCAAGTCTTGGACAAGGTCTTCAGGTGGGGCGGTTAGGTCAGGCAGCGGGTTCACCAATTGAGTACGCGAGTCGCAGGTTGCAAACCTTTCGCCCGTCTTGCCCCCCAGATCAAGCGCCAGCTCTGACGCCTGTCACAATTCCTGCCGGGACAACTTGCCCGCTTTTCAGTGTTAGAAAGACAGAACCATCTAGCACCTGGGCTTCAACGACTTTGTTGTAGGCCGAGGCTAACTGTTCCGACAGAAGTTCGTCTCCGTCATAGCTTTCGAGTGTTGCCGAATAACTGCCGGGGGGAAGAGGGTTGCCAGTGCCATCTGTGCCTGCCCAGACGAATTCGGCCTGGTCTGAGGGGACGCTTATCCGTTCGATGACGGTTCCACTCTCGTCGCGGATCGCCATCTTGGCCACAGTGGCCGCCGGATCGACCTCGACCTGTAACGTTAGGGGCTCACCGTCGAAATAAAACGAAGAGGCTGAGCGCACTTCCATTCCAACCCAGGCAGCAAGTTCTCCCATATCGACGTTACCCATGTTCACGGACAATGACGACAAAAGCTCGTTGGTCTGGACTTGCTGCTCAACCATTGAGAATTGGGCCAACTGCGACGCGTATTCGGACGAGTCCAACGGCTCCAGCGGATCCTGGTTTTTAGCCTGCGCCGTCAGCATCAACAGAAAGGTTTCAAAATCAGAGGTAAGCCCTGAACTGCCTGATTGCGCAGATGATTGTGTCTGGCTTGGGCTTTGTGTGGCAGGTTGGGTGGAAGTGATCATTGTCATAACCTCAGGTCGATGCGGCCGGTAGCACCCAAACGTTGTGCAGGCAGCGCGTTTAATGGTGTTGGATCGTTTTGGTCGTCCTCAACCTCTGATCCAGTTTCGGCATTGGCGGCGTCTTGCTGCGCGTGAGCGGACGAGCCCAGGTCAAAAGACAAATCCCCGAACCCGAGGTTTTTGAATTCTGTTTCCAGCACGGAAATGTGACGCCGCATCATATCCAATGTCTCCGGACGTTCGGTCGCAATTGTCAGGTGCATGCCGTCGTCACGGTTGTTTAGTACGATGGAAACGCGGCCCAGTTCTTCTGGGTTTAATGCGATTTCGATGATGCCACCCTGTGGTCTTGCATTTATTACGGCGGCCATCTGGCCTGCGATCGCACGGGTTGTTTCCGTGCGCGCAGCGGTGGTCAAAGCATGTGCTGAGCCTGCCGTTTCGCGTGTCTGTGACAGAGTGGATATGTCCCTTAACGGAAGCGCTTCATCCGATTCCGTAACGGTTAAGCCGTCGATGCTATCTTGGGGGTTTGGCATCATAAGTTGCATTTGAACGACAGTCGGCGCTTTGTCTGGCGAAGTAGGTTTTTTTGCAGGAACATTTTCTGAGAAAGCGGAAACCGGATCACGCCCCGCATTTGTAAATCCACCAGTCAATTCTTGAGCAGGTCGAGCATGATCGTGCGACTTATCGAGCTTGGGTGTCACAGGGGCCACTTTAGCAGCTAGTGGAAGTTCCCCGGCGTTTGGCAAAGCCGCGGTTTGGGTTGTCATGTCCACAACAGGACGGAATGCCTTGTCTGACACCGCTTTCTGATCAAACGGAGGGGCCGCTGCAGTAAATAACGACGGTGGATCAATGGGACTGGCAGTGTCAGCAAGGTCTGTCTCCACAGACTGCGGGCCAGTGACCTCCGCTAGGGGCTCGTCATTGGCCGGTGCATCCTGATCGTTCTCCGCAACGTGATCCAAGGGAAATGCGGCTTGGTCCACGTGAGTATCCGAAGTTGCCAAAGTGGGAGTTTCGACCTCATCCGTCGCCGGCTGCGCCTGTTCCTCCAGAACGGATTGAAAAGAGTCATCCGTTCTGGGCTCGGCGGTGTCTTTGGCGTTCGCGCCGGTCTTGGCGCTGGCTGCAGGTGCCGATGTCGTCACTGAAAGAGGGTTGGGCATTTTGCTCCGGCTCCGATTGTGTGACCAGAAACCTGCCCGCAGGAAGTTACGTTTATTTTAACCGCTATCGTCTTTGTTCGAGAAAGTTCTAAGCAAATTTCGGAGAATACGATGAAGATTTCCACGACGACGCCAACCTCTCAACCACCAGCGGTGCATGACAAGTTGCGATCTGCGGCCATTGAGTTGGAAGCAGCCTTTCTGACCGAGATGCTGAAATCCGCCGGGCTTGGTCAATCGCGCGAATCCTTCGGGGGCGGCACCGGCGAAGACCAGTTCACGTCATTTCTGGTGCAACAACAAGCGCGCCAAATGGCCGAAGCCGGAGGCGTTGGGCTTTCTGAAATCTTGTTCCGGTCTTTGATGGAGAGCGCTCATGCCGACAAAGCCTGAAATCAATCTGGTCAAATCTCTGGAAGAGCTACTGGATTCAGAGCGTGCAGCTTTGGTTCAGGGAGATCTGGACCAGCTCAATCACATGGCACCTGAAAAAGAAAAACTGATAGGTGCGATAAATGACCTCGAAGTCTTTGACACCGCTGCGCTGACCCGTCTGCACAAGAAGGTCGAAAGAAATCAGGCGCTTCTGAACAGTGCGGCGGACGGCATTCGCGCTGTCGCTGAACGGATGGCTGAACTTCGCCGGGTTCGGCAGGAATTCACTACATATGATGCGGGGGGGCAGCGCAGCGGTTTTGCTGTGCGCAGCCACGCCAAGCTTGAGAAACGCGCCTAATCGCAGGTTTGATTCAAATCTGAATTTTCAAACCACCGAGCTTTAGCACTCCGTTAGGGGATCAGAGGCAAAGGTAGTCGGGCACCTGGGAACAGCAGGTGGCGCGAACAGCCGGACGGCGGATCGCAGTGATCAGAAAGACGTTAAAGCCCGCAGATGGTGCGGGGTTAGCACGGGCGCAAAGGGCCCATACGAAAAAAGGAAGAAGCTATGTCCAGCATTCTGACCAACAATGGCGCAATGGTTGCGCTGCAGACTCTGAAGTCGGTCAACAAGAACCTGGCGATGACCCAGAACGCGATCTCGACTGGTAAGGACGTTGCAACCGCCAAGGACAACTCGGCGGTCTGGGCGATCTCGAAAGTGATGGAATCCGACGTCAAGGGATTCAACGCGATCAAAGACAGCCTGGCGCTGGGCGAGTCGACTGTCGCGGTGGCGCGGAACGCATCGGAAACCGTGACCGATCTGCTGAACCAGATGAAAGGCAAGATCGTCGCGGCGCAGGAAGACAACGTGGACCGCGACAAGATCAACACGGACGTGAGCGCCCTGAAGGATCAGATCGAATCTGTTGTGGGTGCCGCGCAGTTCAACGGCCTGAATCTGGTCAACGGTGGCGCAGGAGCGTCAATCCTGTCCTCTCTGGACCGTGATGCGGGGGGTGATGTGACTGCGTCGTCCATCAGCGTTGCTGCGCAAGATCTTTCGGTGGGCGGCTACACGGCCAAGGGTGTCCTTGCGGGATCGGATAACGTGACCACCGACAACGACACCGCTGGCTTCACCATGGATAAGACCGGTGGCAGTGGTGACATCGTAATCGACAGTTCGACCGACAACTTCGAAGCGGGCGACAAGGTCTCGATTGCCGTGGGTGATCAGGTTGCGACCTACACCATCCAGGACTCTGACCTGGATCCGTCGGGCACCTATGACGCAGCTTATACCGATGCCATTGTTGCTGTGGGTCTGAAAAACAAGATCGACGCGCTGGGTATCACGGGTGTCGCGATTGACTACGACTCGGGCAACCCCGGAACGCTGAGCTTCGTGACCGGTACTGCAACGGCTGGTGCGGATGCGGATCGTGACGTGACCGTTGCGGCCCAGTTCACCAACGCTGGTGCAGGCGGTCTTGGCGCTCTGGATTCGATCGACGTTTCCACGGATGCGGGCGCACTGGCCGCTCTGGGTACCATCGAAGGTCTGATCGACACGGCGATCGACGCCTCGGCGGCTTTCGGTTCGGCGCAAGGCCGGATTGAGACCCAGAAAGAGTTTATCTCGAATCTGGCGGACTCATTCAAATCCGGTATCGGTTCGCTGGTTGATGCCGACATGGAAGAGACCTCGGCCCGTTTGCAGGCGCTGCAGGTTCAGCAGCAGTTGGCGACCCAGTCGTTGTCGATTGCCAACCAGGCGCCGCAGTCGATCCTGTCACTGTTCCGTTAACCTCAGGAACCAGATCGGGGCGCGGAAACGCGCCCCGACATTGATCGGCAAAAGACGGCCAATTGGAAGGATTTCAAGTGACACCGCACTCTCTTGCACAGCGCGCCTATGCGCAGACCGCCGCGCCCACCCGCACCCCGCGCGACACCGAATACGAGGCAATCTCAAAGATCACGCATCGGCTTAAGGCCGCCGCCGCCCGGCAAAAAACGGATTTTGGCGGATTCGTTCAAGCCCTACACGAAAACCGTCGCCTTTGGAGTGTGCTGGCAAGCGGCGTAACCGATGCCGATAATGCCCTGCCCAATGATTTGCGTGCGCGGATTTTTTATCTGGCCGAGTTTACAGAGCAGCACAGCAGTCACGTCTTAGGTCAGAAAGCGTCGGTTGAACCTCTTTTGGAAATCAATATGGCCGTCTTGCGTGGGCTACGGCAGATGAGTGCTGCCTGATGGGGGGGCTTGTCTTGAAACTGGCCCCGAAAGAACGGGTGCTGATCAACGGAGTTGTTTTGGAAAACGGCGACAGACGCAGCCGTTTTTCCATCATGACCCCAGATGCCAATGTACTGCGTTTGCGGGATGCTATTCACCCCGATGAAGTCAACACGCCGGTTCGACGTGTCTGCTATGCCGCGCAACTCGTTCTTTCAGGGGACATGGAGGCGGATCATGGCCGCCAACAACTTTTGCGCCGGGTAGAAGAGTTGAGCCAGGTCTTCACAGATGCGGACAGCCGCAAGGTGTTGGCCGAGGCGACAGAGGCGCTATTGGCAAAGCAATATTACAAGTGTCTGAAATCCTTGCGCGCATTACTACCGCGCGAAGAGCGCCTGATGGCATACCGACAATGACGTTTCAGCCGGTCGTCCCTTCTGGTGGTCTTGTCGGATGGCGTTTCTTACAGCGGACATATGATACGCAGATCGATAGTTTCGCGTCATCTGCCGTCAATGAACGTGAAACCCGCTATTTCCTTGAGAATATCAGTAAGGTGGAAACCGCAGAAGATTTGGTTTCGGATCGTCGATTGCTGCAGGTCGCCTTGGGTGCCTTTGGCTTAGAGGGCGATATCAATAATCGCTACTTTATTCAAAAGGTGCTGTCGGACGGAACCAGCGCAGATGATGCGTTGTCCAATCGGTTGTCCGACAAAAGATACCGCGAGTTTTCCGAGGCTTTTGGGCTTGGGCCCGGTGAAATTCGCAGGACGAGCCTGATCACATTCATGGAAGATATTGCGCGCGACAATGTCGTCTCACGTTTTGAGGTCGCTGTCGGAGAGCGGGATGAAACAATGCGCATTTCTCTTTATGCGCAACATGCGCTGGCCGATCTTGCCAGGCAGGAGGGCAGCGGCGATACAAAGTGGTTCGACTTGATGAGCTTACCTCCGCTGCGGAATATGATGGAAACAGCACTCGGCCTGCCATCCAGTTTCGCGCAGCTTGATATCGACAGGCAACTCGAGGTGTTCAAAGATCGGTTGTCTCGCGCAACCGGATCTGACGACCTTAGCCAATTCACAGAAGAGGCTGCCATCGAGCAGCTTACAGACAGGTATCTGGCGCGAAGTCAGATTGCGCAGTTACAAAACACAATTTCACCGGCGCAGACGGCTCTGATCCTGCTGGGGGGTTAAGCACAGGATCGGTTGCCTGTCTGGACATTTAGCTTGCTCTCAAGCGGAAATTTGCGTCTGGCGGGACAGGGATACGCGATTCACCCATCCAATATTGCATCCGCTGCGGTTTTAAGGGCGAAGGAGGCCACCGGTTTTGAGACATTGTGAAGTTTGACATCACCAAGCGGCACCGCGTTCGAACAGGCAGGCAGAATGTCAGCGGAAACGACGATCCGGTGATTGACTGTTTTGCCAAATTCCCCCAACCGAGCGGCAATGTTTGCAGCTTGGCCGATGACCGTAAAATCCAGCCGTTCGCGCGATCCGACATTGCCATAGGTCACACGCCCATAGGCCACACCGATCGAGCAATCGCAGTGGATTTCTGACCCCAGTGTGCGTAGCTCTCCCAGTTTTTCGACAATTTCAATAGCTGTGCGCTGTGCATTACCACGTGCGGTGATCGAGTCATCTCCGGCCGGGAATACAGCCAGGACCGCGTCGCCGATGAATTTGAGAACCTCGCCGCTGTTTTCATGAACGACACCTGACACGGTTTCGAAGAAATCGTTCAGGTGGCTTATGTAAGCTTCCCGGCCCAGTTGTTCTTCCAGAAGGGTAGAATTGCGCAGATCGCAGAACATGATTGCAGCGTCGATCTCATCCCCATCGCCCCGCCGAATTTCACCGCCCAGCACACGGGCGCCGGATCGCTTGCCAACATAGGTTTCCAGCAGAACCTGTGCGTTTTCGCGTTGCATGAAGACTTCGTAAAACCGCGCGATCACGGTCGAGCATTCGAAAACCAAACCGAGGTTTTCCGTGGTGAACCCGTCAGGATGATCGCAGGTCAGTGTCAGAACATTCGTCCGTCCATCGGAAAAGGGCAGGGGCATGGCGACATAGTCAGTCGCCCCTTTGGCCCGTAAGTCTTCCATGATTGGAAAGCTGTTATGCGGGTTTTCGTCGTTCAGGCGCTGACGTACGCCGCCCAGCCCATTCGACACATGTCGCAAGGGGCTGTTGATATAGGCCGGGTGATCGTGGATCTCGTAGGTCGGCACGTTGGTCGATATTTTGTCGACGCCCTTTTCCCAGATGTAGTGCTTCCCCGCGATGAGCGGATGAAGGGACCAGACCAGAATGCTGAGACGTTGAATGGCAATGCCATGTTCCAGCATTTTTTCAGAAAGCGCCTTGGTAAAGTCTTCTGAGGATGAGATCTCGGACGCCCCTCGCATTAGCCAGTCAATCAGCGGACCGCTGATATTACCGTCATTTGGGTCGCGGAGCGCATTCTCGCCCAAATCGATCCGATCATAGGCCGCCGACGCGAATCCAATATGCCCTTGAATGATCTTGCTTTCAGGCAAGGCGTCTTCGTACGCCCAAACAGAGTTGGCCAGCCTTTGATCCGGAAGGATGACGTCATGATACGTTGCGGTGCCTTTGAACGGACAAAACGTCTGAAGATCGGTCTCATCGCTCAGATCAACGCGGACATCCGCGCGTGGAATGTAGATCATGGGCGGCAGCCGTGTCTCGTACATCACCTTTGCATTGGTGCTTTGGGCCAACAAGGTTTTGCCCCGGTAGATAGAGACCGGCCCCTTAAGCTCTTCTACGGTGATGTCATAGCCTGTGGCTTTTGGTGCGACGTGGACGTTCACGGTTAACCTCCTAGCGCGGGTCCTACTAGGATGGGCGCTTTGCGAAGGCATTCCAAGGGGTGTGCCACTTTTTTCCGCTTTAACGGTTTGTTAGGCGGGCAGGTCAGACCATTTGGATGACGTCTTTTTCGATTGAAAGCATGTAGCCCTTTTTGGCGATGTTCTTGACCAGCAGTTCACTGACCATCTGGTTGCCCAAAGCGTCCCGCAGCCGTTTGATCCGGGTGGCACCAGCGGCTTCGTCGCAATCGGCAGCATTTCTGCCCGAGATCATCGCCTCGATTTGGGCGCCAGACAGAACCTCGTCGTCCAACCGGGACTCAGCCAAAACCGAAAGGGTCTCCATCGCGGCAGGCGTCAGCTTGAAATCCATGTTGTTGAGGTAAACGGTGTTTTCCTCGCGGCTGATCAGCAGGGATGTAACCTGAATACCCGTACGTTCGATCTGGGCCATGCGGCGGTTCAACAGCACCAGCATCACCAGAAAGACCAGCGCCGTGACCAGCATTGCGCTTGCGAAAACCAGTAGAACGAAAATGACCATGCGATAGCTGGACAGCGTGTCGGCAAACGCCGTTCCGGATTGTGCCAGGATTTCCAGCAGACGGATTTCGGCCTGCGTTGTGAGGTCACTTTCGACGAATAACCGTTCGACACGAGCGTTAAAGGCATTGGCGTCCGGCAAGGTCCAGAACAGGAAAACGGCTGCAGTCACCAGAATCAGAACAATCGCCGCGATACCCGCGCCGACCAGCCGCACACCTGATCGCCGCGCCTCAGTAACGGAGATAGAATTTTCCGGCATTGCCCTTCCTTTTGCCCAACCCTTCCGGCCCGAAAACTGACATGACATTCAGCAGGGTCCAGCCCGATCCACGCAGACGTTGCGAGACCTCTTTTTTCGCCTTTCCCTTGTCACAGGCAGACACTTTCATGACGCCGTAATGCAGCCGCAGCGGGTTGTCCTGCTTGGCCTTGTAATCGGCATAACAATCCGCAGCCGAAGCGCCAGTGCCGACCGATATCAGGGCAATGATAGCCAGAGAAGATAGGATCTGTTTCATAGGCTGCATCCTGCGCACGCCTTCGCCTGATATTCAATATCCTAAGGGGTTTCGGGGTCCTGATATCCGATAACATTTACCCGTTATTGCTTGTCTGAGGGGCAAGCGACCAGTGTTGGTGCAAGAAATTCGCGGTCCGCTTGGGATCGCATCAGCACGAAAAAGGACAAACAACATGCACCGCAAATTCATCGCTCTGATCGTTGCAACGGCAATCACAATCACAGGCGTTTCAGTGTCACAGGCGCGGGCCGCAGACGCCAAGGACATTCTCGGTGGTCTCGCTGCAATCGCGATCATTGGTGCGGGCGTGCACTACTACAACAAAGAAAAGGACAAAGAGCGTGCCAGCCGCCACAAGCAACATGTCTACAAACCAAAACCCGTAAAGCCGCATCATCCGGTACGGCCCTTGCCCCATCGGGTCGCCAGATATGATCTGCCCAGACGGTGCCTGCGGACATTCAAAAACTACTCGCACAAGCGCCCGCTCTATGGCCCGGGTTGCCTGCACGATCATTACAAATACGCAAATAGCCTGCCGCGAGAGTGCCTTGTCGGTTTCTGGAATGGCAAAAAGGTCAAGCGGGCATACGAACCCGCATGCCTGCGCCATCACGGATACCGCACGGTTTACAAGTAACCGTATCCGAGCAGGAGCGGCGCCAAAGAAGCGCTGCGGAAGAAGAGGGTGGCGAAAGCTGCTCTCTTTTTTTCTTGCGAAGGGCCCGGAAACAGGATTTCCCGGTTCTATGACGATACCGAGTTACGACATTGAAACATCATTGGCCGAAGACGGTTATCTGCGGATCGCCGGTGTGGACGAAGTTGGCAGGGGTCCGCTTGCCGGACCTGTAGTTGCCGCGGCCGTTATCCTGAACCCGCAAGACATCCCCCAAGGTCTGAATGATTCCAAAAAACTGACAGCCAAGCGCCGCGCCGCTTTGGACAGTGTTCTGCGTGAATGCGCCGAGATTACACTTGCCGAAGCCTCGGTTGCCGAGATTGACGAACACAATATCTTGCGTGCCTCGCATTTGGCGATGGAGCGGGCAGTGGCGGCGCTGGACCCGCCACCGGATTTTGTTCTGATCGATGGAAACATGATTCCGCGCGGGCTGGAAATTCCATCGCGGGCTGTCATCAAGGGCGATGCACATTCGGTGTCGATTGCGGCTGCTTCGATCATCGCCAAAAACTGGCGGGATCAGCTGATGGTGGATTTGGCGCAACAGCATCCCGGATATGGATGGGAGACAAACGCGGGTTATCCGTCAAAACAACACAGGGAAGCCTTGCGAAATCTTGGTGTCACCCCACACCATAGACGTTCGTTCAAACCGGTCCACAATATCTTGTATCAAGAGAAAAACGTAAGTCGCTGATTCAAAAAAGAAATTGACGGCGAATCGTCTTTGACTCATCCTTGTCTCAACCAAATGAGCGCAAAAGCGCCGTGGACACTTGAGGCAGTGATATGACTACGACCACCAAAAAGGGCGCAAAAGCGCTCCCTTTAAACACGATTCTATCCGGGGACTGCATCGACGTGATGAACAGTCTGCCGGAGGCGTCGGTTGATCTGATTTTCGCAGATCCGCCTTATAATCTGCAGCTGAAAGGTCAGTTGCACCGCCCGGACAACTCTCAGGTGGATGCGGTTGATGATCACTGGGATCAGTTCTCGAGCTTTGGTGCCTATGATCACTTCACGCGAGAGTGGCTGAAGGCAGCGCATCGTCTGCTCAAGCCCAATGGCGCGATTTGGGTGATCGGCTCGTATCACAATATCTTCCGCGTGGGTTCGGCCCTGCAGGATGCGGGCTATTGGATTCTGAACGACGTAGTATGGCGCAAATCGAACCCGATGCCGAACTTCCGCGGAAAACGCTTTACCAACGCGCATGAAACGATGATCTGGGCGTCGAAACGCGAAGGTGCGAAATACACGTTCAATTACGAGGCGCTGAAGGCCCTGAACGAAGGCGTACAAATGCGCAGCGACTGGGTTTTGCCGATCTGTACGGGGCATGAGCGGCTCAAGGATGAAAACGGTGACAAGGCCCATCCAACACAAAAACCGGAATCGCTGCTGCATCGTGTCCTGATCGGTTCGACCAATCCGGGCGATGTTGTGCTGGACCCGTTCTTTGGCACAGGCACCACCGGCGCTGTCGCCAAGATGCTGGGGCGTGAGTTTATCGGGATTGAGCGCGAGGAAAGTTATCGCAAAGTAGCCGAAAAGCGCATCGCCAAGGTCCGCAAGTTTGACCGCGAAGCGCTGGAGGTCAGCGCAAGCAAACGCGCGGAGCCGCGCGTGCCCTTTGGCCAACTGGTTGAACGCGGCATGCTGCGCCCGGGCGAAGAGCTGTACTCGATGAACCAGCGCCACAAAGCCAAGGTCCGTGCCGATGGAACGCTGGTGGGCGACAATGTCAAAGGCTCGATCCATCAGGTTGGTGCGCATCTTGAGAATGCCCCTTCTTGCAATGGCTGGACCTATTGGTGCTTTAAGCGCGATGGCAAAACAGTACCGATCGACGTGCTGCGCCAGCAAATCCGCGCCGAGATGCACAACTGATTTCTTGAATACCGCCGGTGCCTGTGGCCTGACACATGGCACTTAAGCCTTGCCCCGCCGATTTCGGCGGGGTCTTTTGTTTTCGTCACATACTTAATTCGATAACGTCTGCGGTGCACCGAGGGAGGCTCTGCAATGTCCGAAACCACAGTCAGTGAGTCCCGGTTCAACCGACTTTTCCTAACGCGCCCAGATTCTTACGACCTGGACAACAAATACACCGAGGCTGCGCTGGAAAAACACAAGCGCGAGGGGTTAGAGCTGGCGGTTCGCGCCCGATGGATCGCGATGGCGCTGACCGGAGTATTGCTCATTTTCCTGAACCCGCATTGGGAAGTGCTGTGGTATCACTTCATCCTGTTACTGATCTGCGCGAATGGCTGGCTGATCCGGCGCGCGGGTCGTGTAGGGCAATCGCGTGTCGAGCTTCTTCTGATTTTCGCTGATCTTTTTCTTATGACTTTGGGAATGATTGTTCCCAACCCGTTCAGCGACGACGTGCGCCCTTTGGCCATGCAGTATCGGTTCGACAACTTCCAGTATTTCTTCATCATTCTGGCTGCGGGGACATTGGCATACTCATGGCGCACGGTCGTGGCAATTGGGTCGTGGACTGCGATGATGTGGACAGCGGGCTGGATCATCGCCTGGTGGGTGGCCACACCCATTCCCGGGATCAGCGAGCGCGTGGCCGAGGCATTGGCAGGCTACCCGGATGTGGCCGAGTTGCTGGACCCCAACAGCTTTATGCCATCGCAGCGCATCCAGCAGGTGGTCGTGTTCATGATGGTTGCCGTGACTTTGGGTATTTCCATGCGGAGGCTTAACCGTCTTTTGATGAGCAACGCAGGTCTGGAACGCGAACGCGCTAACCTGTCGCGTTACTTTTCACCGAATGTAGTCGAAGAGCTAAGCCAGAATGACGAGCCGTTGAAACAAGTGCGAAAAGAAAACATAGCCGTGTTGTTCATCGACATAGTCGGCTTTACCAAATACGCGGCTGGCCGGGATCCTTACGAAGTGATCGAGGTCTTGCGTGGTTTTCACGCCCGCATGGAGACTGAAGTATTTCGCCATCACGGCACGTTGGACAAATACCTTGGGGATGGTTTGATGGCCACCTTTGGTACACCGGTTACGACCCCACTGGACGCGAGCAACGCGGTGGCCTGTGCCCGGGCAATGGTTGAGGTGATGGACCGTTGGAATGTCGAAAGACGGCGTTCGGGAGAGCCCGAAATCCACGTTGGGATAGGCGTGCATTTTGGATCGGTTGTTCTGGGTGATATCGGGGCCAACCGGTTGGAGTTCGCCGTGATTGGGGACGCTGTGAATGTCTCGGCGAAGCTGGAGGCGATGACGCGTGATTTTGGGGCGCGAGTGGTTCTAAGCGACGCAGTGCGCAACCGGTTGGTCGAGGAAGGCACCAATCCGGCCGACCAGATGGCAGGGTTTGAGAAAGCCGAAAATCAAAACGTGAGGGGTGTGAAGGACCCACTGGATATCTGGGTAATGAAGCCGTAGTGCTCCCGCCGATCTGAATAGCATCAAAGATGCAATTCACCTCGTTGGGCCCAGCAGCGCGCGATTGCGCGCTGCGGTCACGTCCTTGGCAGCGGATTTTGCGATGTGTTGTAGGGCTTCCAATCCGTAATATCCGGGTAGTATTGCTGCCGCCACGCCCGGACCCGCGGGTTCATGACGCGCCGCCAAAGCGGTGGGATCATCGCTGCAACGGTCATCACCGGGTACCCATACGGAAGCTGCGGGGCAGCGTCTTCCGGGTGGTGCTGTAGAAGCGGAAAGCGTCGGTTCGGTTTGTAGTGGTGGTCCGAGTGGCGCTGCAGGTTAATCAACAACCAGTTGGATGCCTTTTGTGACGCATTCCAGGAATGGCGTGGCTGGACATGTTCGTATTTGCCGTCGCCCAGATGTTTGCGCGTCAGGCCGTAATGCTCGACATAGTTCACCAGTTCCAGTTGCCAGATCGCGACACCTGCCTGCAACAGGAACAGGCCCAAACCGGGCAGGCCGCCCAATAGAAAGGCCAACATCAGCATCCCGGCCTGCAGACCCCAATACCGCCAGAACGGGTTGGAACGGTCGGTCCAGAGACGGCCCTTGCGTGACAGCATGTTCTTTTCCGCCTCGAAAGCAGAAATCAGGCACTCTTTCAGAACACGGGGGTAAAAGCGGTGGAACCCTTCGTTGTAACGTGCGGTCACAGGGTCCCGCGGTGTGCCGACATAACGGTGATGTACCAGCAGATGCTCGGACCGGAAGTGAGAGTACAACACCATGGCAAGAAGGATATCGCCCAACAGACGCTCGGTTTTGCCTTTCTGGTGCATCAATTCATGACTGTAATTGATCCCGACGGTCCCCGAGATCACACCCATTCCAAAAAACAGCCCTATTGTGGCAGCCGTCGACAGGTGATCCGTGTGCGTTGCGTACCAGATCAGGCCGAACAGTGTCAGAAACTGAATTGGCGCCCAAATGTTGGTCAGCAGGATGTACCACTGCAACCCATTATCTGGCGTATCGGGGTCTGCGTTGTTCAACTCGAGCCCGGTCAGCTTGTCCAGCACGGCGAAAGCCCACCATGTGAAGATCGGAACCAGCAGAACCCACCAGCCGCCCAGGGATGCGGAAACCCAGATCAACGGTATCAGTAGAATTGAGACCCAGAACGGCATGGCCGATTGCCAGCGGGAAAGGGTGTCTGGTGAAAGCATGTGAGCGCTCCGAATTTTTGTTCCGAGGTCGACCTCAGACGGTGTTCGGAAAAACGTGTTATCGACCAAGCCAGAGGTCAAGCGCCTTGCGCATCACAGTTGGAAGAACGTTGGGTCGAAACGCGTGTTTGTCCATGATGACAAGCTCGCCCGGGTGCATGTCATCCGGGAGCGGGGCCGACCAGATACGAAGAATCAGGTGAAAATGGGTAAAGGTATGGCGCACTTCGCCCGGCAATAACTGCCACTCGGCCGCGAAGGGTGGGGCTTCTTGCGGTGCGTCGGACCAGTCCGAGCCCGGCCAGCCCAGCATCCCGCCCAATAGGCCCTTGTCCGGGCGGCGTTCCAGAAGAAGCGCATCATCGGCCCGCTGGGCGATATAGATGTGCCCATGCCGGGTGGGTTTGGGTTGCTTGGGGGTTTTGCGCGGCAAATCCGCTTGCGTTCCCGCCTGTCGCGCCGCGCAAGGGTTGCGCAGGGGGCAGATTCCGCAGGCAGGCGACTTGGGCGTGCAGATTGTGGCCCCAAGATCCATAACCGCCTGTGCGTAATCGCCGGGCCGTTTGGAAGGGGTCAGGACGCTGGCCTTTTCCTTGAGCAGAGGCTTTGATCCGGGAAGCGGGTCATGGATGTCATAAAGCCGCGCCATCACACGTTCGACATTGCCGTCCAGAACGGTTTCGGGGCGATCAAAGGCGATGGCGGAAATGGCGGCGGCCGTATAGGGCCCAATGCCGGGCAGGGTCAGCAAGGCATCATATGTGTTGGGGAATACTCCGCCATGCTCGTCCGTCACGACCCTGGCACATTTCAAAAGGTTTCGCGCACGCGCATAGTAACCCAGCCCGGCCCATTCCCCCATCACCTGATCATCCGGCGCAGAAGCCAGTGCCTGAACTGTGGGCCAACGAGACGTAAAACGTAGGAAATAGTCGCGCACTGCGGCCACTGTCGTCTGTTGCAGCATCACCTCGGACAGCCATACCCGGTACGGGTCAGGCGCGACGCCTGCCGCGCGATCTGCCGGACTTACACGCCAGGGCATTTTGCGCGCATGGCGGTCATACCAGGCCAACAATTCACCGCTCACGTCAAATTCACTGGTGTCACGCAAGTTTTATGTATCTCCATGTCGGGTTTCGCTGGCACCCGGTGTCCTGCCCTCTACAATAGGAGAGCAGGAGTTGGAATCCAGATGCAGCGCAGACGTTCTTCGACACGCGGTTTCAAACGTACCGCGACATTGCTGAACGACCAGATCAGGCGCGCCGGCGAAAGCCGGGGTTTCGCCGTGTCGCGCCTGTTGACCCATTGGGCTGAGATCGTTGGGCAGGATATGGCTGCTATCGCGCGTCCGGTGAATGTGGGCTATGGCAAGGGTGGCATGGGGGCGACTCTGACTGTGCTGACAACTGGTCCGCAGGCTCCGATGCTGGAAATGCAGAAAGAACAGCTACGCGGCAAGGTGAACGCCGTTTATGGCTATAATGCGATCAGTCGGGTTCGCATCACGCAGACCGCGCCAATGGGATTTGCCGAGGGGCAGGCCAGTTTCGATCACAAACCGAAACAGCCAAAACCTACAATTGAACCTGAAATCGTGGCCGAGGCAGGCCGGGCCGCGCAGGACGTCCATGATGG
This sequence comes from Ruegeria sp. BG8, assembly GCF_056538325.1. Lineage (NCBI taxonomy): Bacteria > Pseudomonadati > Pseudomonadota > Alphaproteobacteria > Rhodobacterales > Roseobacteraceae > Ruegeria > Ruegeria sp. BG8. The sequence continues at coordinate 89,537 of NZ_JBQFSZ010000006.1, forward strand.
CGATTTGCGCGCAGCCCTTGAACGTCTGGGCCGTAACGTTCTATCCAAACAAAAACGCTGAGAAAGGGCTGATACATGAGCCGTATTGCAACCGGAATATGCGCGGCTGTCGCGATAGCCGCAGGCGGCTATTGGATGTCGCTGTCGAACTCTTCTTCCCCCTCGTTCCCGCTGATCAGCAGTGCTGAGGCGCAAGAAGCAGATTTGGATACGTCGACCATCGTCGAAATGACACTGGGTGCCGAGGATGCTCCGGTCGAAATCATCGAATACGCATCCTATACCTGCCCGCACTGCGCGAACTTCCACAAGGGCCCGTATAAACAGCTCAAGAAGGATTTCATCGACACCGGCAAGGTCAAGTTCATCTACCGCGAGGTGTACTTTGATCGCTACGGGCTTTGGGCGTCAATGGTCGCGCGCTGCGGTGGTCCCGAAAAGTTCTTTGGCATCTCTGACCTGATATATGAGGGCCAGTCCGAATGGACCCGCGCCGGTGGCCCTGCCGAGATCGTGGACGAGCTGCGCAAGATCGGACGTTTGGCCGGGATTGAAAGTGATCAACTCGAAGCCTGCCTGCAGGACGGCACACGCGCGCAGACGCTGGTTGCCTGGTATCAGGAAAACGCCGAGCGTGATGGCATCCAGGCGACTCCGTCCTTTATCGTGAACGGTAAAGCGGTGGACAACCAGTCCTATGAGGAATTCAAAAAGCTGATCGAAGCCGAATTGGGCAGCTGATCCACGGTAAGGCCGGTCTTTTGACCGGCCACGACTTAAGGAGAAGGTGCGACATTCAGCAACATCTGGCGCACCATCTCTGCCTCGTTGACATGAAGTCGAACCGGAAGAGTGATCACCTTGCTGCGAAACGCGGCAGGTAATCTTACGGCGTCTTTTTCCGTGGTGACCATCTGGGCACCGAGCAGACGAGCCTCGTTCTCCAATCGCGTCATCAAGGCGGGAGTGAGTGGTTGGTGGTCATCCAGCGCTTCGGCTCTGAGTAGTTTCGCCCCTTGCTGACGTATCGTTGCAAAGAACTTTTCCGGGTGGCCAATCCCGGCAAAAGCCAGAACCGGTGTGTCGTGCCAGTCCATGCCTGTTTGCAGGGGTTGAACAGCACCGGTCGCATGAAGGATGTCCACCGCATCACCCCATATCTCAGAAAACTTGGACTGGGATTCCGCATCGCCCAAAGACAGAACAAGGTCTGCGCGTTGCAATCCCACTTCAACCGGTTCTCGCAGTGGACCGGCTGGTAGGCAAAGACCATTACCAAACCCTCGTGCGGCATCGACAACGATGACCGACAAATCCTTGGCAACCGACGGGTTCTGAAATCCATCATCCAGAATGATCACGGTTGCCCCTGCGGCGGCTGCAGCACGTGCCCCCTCAGCGCGGTCTTTGGCGACCCAGACGTCTGCAAATGCAGCAATCAGCAGAGGCTCGTCCCCCACCTCATCAGCAGAATGCTTACCAGGATCGACGCGGACCGGCCCCTCGAGTGAGCCGCCGTGACCACGTGTTACGACATGTGCCTGATGCCAGGCGTCGCGCAACTGTTCGATCATCCAAATCACGGTTGGGGTTTTCCCGGTCCCGCCCGCGTTCAGGTTGCCGACACAAATGACGGGGACATCCGGTGCAAACCCTGGGCCTTCGGCGATACGCCTTGCCGTAGCAGCCGCATATAGCCGTCCCAAAGGCGACAATAGCCGAGCCCTGAGTGCAGGTTTGTCCGGGGTGGTGCTCCAGAAGTCAGGTGCTTGCATGATCTTCACCCCGCTGATCCAGGTAATCCTGCACAATGTCGATCAGGTGATCCGTTTGCGGGGCACCCTCTGACACGATTTCCCACCCGGCCAATGCCATGTTTGCAGCCTGATCCGGTGCCAGCAGTTCGACCACGGTGTCGCCAAGCTCGGTCGCTGTTCTAACTGAACGTGCTGCGTTGGCCCGGTTCAGCTGATCGTATAGCTGCTGATGGCGATGCACAAACGGGCCATGTATGATCGCCGACCCAAGCGCTGTTGCCACAAGCGGATCGTGGCCCCCCGCACCGCGTTCCAGCGAACTGCCCATGAAGGTCACGGGCGAGATACGATACCAAAGGCCAAGATCTTCGGTGGTGGCAGAGAGAATGACCTGTGTTGTATCTTCGATCGTTCCACTTTCATCCCAGTTGGAGCAGCGCAAATCCATCGACTCGAGCCTGCGGTGCAGCGGACCGGCTTCGGCGGTGTCGGCGACATGCAGAACAAGCGCCAGACGCGGCAGCATGCGCATTGCCTGACGGTGGGCGCTGAGCACTGAGATGAACTCTTTGTCCTGCACATAAGCCGCCAACCAGATGGGACGCCCCGACAGGGCATGGTTCATTTCGATCAGTTCATCTTCGGGCCAAGGGCGAGGGTTGGGGCTGACATGCAGTGGCGGTGCTGTATCCACTTTCGATGAGGAAATTCCCAACCGTCGGATATGGCGCACAGTGTCCGGCGAGGCTGCCAGAATCTTGCGGAAGCAATCAAGCGTATACCGTGTGATGTCCGGCAACCATCGACCACCCCGGGCGACGTTGATGTCAACCTCGGCTTCGATCAGGATCAAGGGGATCCGACGCTCTTCGGCGCGGGTGATGATGTTGGGCATCAGCCCACCACCGACCCAGATTGCGAGATCGGGCTCCCAGTGATCCAGAAACGCCCGCGCTGCACCAGTCTGTTCCGATGGCAGGTTGACCAATGGGTATTCACATTTGTCCCACCTGTTTAAATCGGCCTCGGGCGGCGCGGTCAAAACGATCGAAAGGTTCGGGCGGGCCTGTAGCAAACGTTGGCAGAAATCCACGACCGCGCGCTGCCGGCTGTCCGATGCTATGTGCAGCCAGATCAACTCGCCCTTGGGACGTTGAGCGTATAGCTGATCGGCCCCATTGGGTACGCCCCATGACAGGACACGGTAAGCTGCTAAGCTTAATGAGCGCGGTTTGCTCATGGTTGTATTCCGGGGCCTTTCGGTGCCAGTTTTCGCGACAGTTGATCGTGTATATCACGACCACCTGCAATGACCCCATTCAGACGCGGATGTGCGTTGTTGAAACGCAACGGTTCCCCCATTCGGTCCGAGCACACTCCGCCTGCCTCACGTATGATCAGATCCCCGGCGGCAATGTCCCATTCCCAACTTGGGCGTAGCGTCAGCATAGCATCGAACCGCCCCTGTCCGACCAAAGCCAACCGATAGGCCAGCGAAGGACGGTAGTTTCGCCCAAAGGTCGGAACGTCGTGATCTCGCCAGTGGTGGGGCGCGAGATTGGGTTTCGCGGCTAGTACCTCGGCCAATTTCAGGTCAGTGATATCAGACACCTTGATCGGAGCGTCGTTCAAAGTTGCACCCTGCCCAACGGCTGCTGCGTACATGAGGTCACGCATCGGCAGATAGATCACCGCCGCTGTTACGATGCCATGCTCGGCCACCGCCAACGAGTGTGCCCATGTCCGCGACCCTTCGGCGAAACTGCGGGTTCCGTCGATCGGGTCGATGATGAAGACCTTGTCCTTGGACAGCCGATGTGCGGAGTCCTCGGTCTCTTCGCTAAGCCAGCCGTAGTCCGGCCGCGCCGATGGCAGCCTTTGTTCCAACATTGCGTTTACGGCAAGGTCGGCTTCGGTGACAGGGCCGGCACCGTCTGGTTTGTCCCAGCGCTGGGCTGTTGATCCTGAATAGCGCGTGGCGATCTTTCCTGCCTCTAACGCAGCGTCGATCAGCAAAGGCAGGTCAGTTGCCGGCAAGTGTCATCCCTTCGACCAGCAAAGACGGAACGACACGCGACAGATAACTACGCGCGTCATTGGCAGGGATGATCCGTTTCAGCATATCCCGCAGATTTCCGGCGATCGTGCATTCATTGACCGGATACGTGATCTCTCCGTTTTCGACCCAGAACCCTGATGCACCACGAGAATAATCGCCTGTATTCGGGTTGATCGTCGATCCGATCATCGAAGTCACCAAAAGGCCAGTACCCATGTCGTGCAGTAAGTCGTCGCGGCTTTGCGCGCCCTGCGTCAGCGCAAGGTTCCAGTTGCTGGGCGATGGCGGGCCCGAAACACCGCGCACCGCGTTTGCGGTCGATGTCATCTCAAGCTTACGCGCGCTGGCCAGATCCAGCGTCCAACCGGTCAGGATACCGTTTTCTACAATCGCGCGGCGCTGCGTCGGCAAGCCTTCGGCATCGAACGGGCGTGATCCACCAATGCGCGGCCGATGCGGGTCCTCGATCAAAGACAAATGTTCCGGCAGAACCTGCTGCCCTAGGCAATCCGACAGCCACGATGCACCACGGGCGACAGATGCTCCGTTGCTGGCACCCAACAGATGACCAATCAGCGAGGATGAGATGCGCTCGTCGAACAGAACCGGAAACGTCCCAGTTGCAGGCTGGCGTGCGCCTACCTGTTGCACGGCCCGTTCCCCGGCGTTTTGGCCGATTTCCTTGGGGCTGCGCAGATCGGCCTGAAAGGTTCGGCTGTCACCGTCATAGTCGCGCTCCATCCCCGTACCTTCGCCTGAGATCGCAACGCACGAGGTCGACCGACTGCTGCGTTCGTATCCGCCGGAAAAGCCATTGGTCGCGGCCAGATGGACCCGGTGAACACCATAGGATGCTGCCGCGTCAGAAACCTGTGTGACCCCTTTTACTGCGAGTGCTGCGGCCTCGGCGGCCAAGGCATCTTGCAGCAGGGCTTCGGCGCTGGGCTCGGGCGTGGGGTCAAATAGCTCCAGCGCTTCCATATCCCAACTCGTCGCCAACTGATCACTGTCGGCCAGTCCGGTGAAGGGATCTTCGGTTGCTTCTTTAGCCATTGCGACGGCGCGCTCGGCCATGGCCGTGATGGTGTCAGGGTTGCTGTCCGAACTTGAGACAATCGCCTGCTTTTTTCCAAGAAAAACCCGCAGCCCCAAATCGGCACCTTCAGACCGCTCGGCATGTTCCAGCGCACCAACGCGGACTTCGACCGAAACCGAGGACCCGTCCAAGACAATAGCGTCAGCCGCTTCAGCCCCGGCCTTTCGGGCTGCGTCCAGCAGGTTCTGGCTGATTTCTTCAATTGTACGGGTCATGAAGCCTCCGGTCTGATTGTACTGGACCTAGCCTTGGATCGATTGTGCTGCAAGGGCTGGCGCCGCTAGAAGCCTGTCGCACTTCAATGGATGAGCTAAAAACTTTGCGATGTCAGATGAAAGAGACTTACTGGAGTGGCGTCGCTACAGGTTTGAGCTGCTTTCACTTCTGCATTTTCATTTAGTATAAATCGGTGCCAAACACACACATCAGAGAGGCCGGTTCACTAATCGGTCGCTACTAAGATGGGAAGGCAGCGCTGCTACCTTCCTCAATGCGGTTACTTGATCCGCTGTCCGTTAGCCAGAATCTGACCGTTTTCCTTGAATTCGATCTGCGAATTCAGCGTGTCGGGCTCTTCCCCTGGTACTGCCATCAGGCCCATCATCATTCGCGCGCCAAGGGCGTCGCTGTCCGACATCAGGCCCATACCGATCAGCTTGTCGATCAAACCGTTCGCTCCGATCAGTTGCAGGTTTGCTGTTCCTTTTGGTGAGGGAAGGCCACCCAGCTCTTCGGTGTTTGTGTTGTCAAAGTCGAAATCCGCGTCGCCGGTCAGCTTGGCCCCGACCAGTGACACCAGCAATTCGTTGATCTTGAGCGAATGCAACTCGCCCGGGGCGCTCTCGGAGAATTCCAGCGACTCGATCGCTTCGGGGTCAAAGAAATTGGTCAGCACTTTGGCGGTACCCGTTGCATCCAGCGCGATTGTCGCCGGGTCGCGCGGCAATGCGCCCGCCGGGTCAAAAATACCCCAAAGCACATCCGACATTGTGAAGTCGGTCAGGTTCATCGCAAAACCGAAAGGCTGAATCTCTTCAGATTGCTGAACGGGAAACTCAAAGCTCAGCCCCGCATTGGCCATCGCAAGTTCGATCGGAAATGGCAGGTCCGCCGTCGTCACGGCCACTTTCGCGCTGTTCTGCTCGATGTCATAGGCCAGGCGCTGGGCGTCAAAGCTTGCTGCAAAACGGCCGCCCTCGGATTCGCTGCCGAGTGAGAACGCTTCACCTTCGCTGGTGCCTTCTAGGGCGGAATTGCCTGCGCCGTAGGTGAACGCGCCTGCGAACTCGAACCCTGCATCATAGAACGCCTGCGTGTCCGAGAAATCGAATTCGGATGGAATCACGCTGGTGCCTTCAAATGTGAGGTCCCTGAGCGATCCGTCGACCTTCGCGTTGCCTTCGCCCTCGGGATCGTCAAACACCAGACCATAGCTGAGGCCTGCGGCAGTGAATGTCTGATCAACATCGCGGTTTTCGCCGATCTTCATCCGGGAACTACCGGTCAGGTCGGTCATCTCCATGTTGGCCGCAAGCGCATCTGCTGGCATGGGTTCACCATTGACAGATACACCATCCAGTTTGATCCCAAGCGCATCTGCCGAGTAGTCATAGGTCATATCGTCAGGCGAGCCGGATACAACCATCGTCAAACCGCTATGCGTGTAGAGGATATCGGTCGAGAACGTCTCGCCATCACCTTCGCCAGATACGGTCATAGGAAAGCTTTCCGGAAAGCCAATGCTGACCGTACCGTCACCGTTTTCCGTCAACGACATCTGCGGAACTGTCATCTGAAAGCTACCGTCTTCTTCGGGCAACGACATGGTCAGGTTCATATCGGTGATGTTCAGGACATTGCCATCGGCGGATTGTTCACCCTCAACGGTGTACCCCATCTGGGTCAGGTAGGTCTGCCAGTCATTCCAGACATCCTGTGCGGTGACATCGGCCAGCGCCCCCTGAGAGATTGCGGCATAGGCCAAAGCTGCACCGCAACTGCGGCGTAGGAAAACGGACATAATAGAATCCTTCTTGATCAATTTTGCGGGCATCGTCGTGTCTGTTTCGTCGGGCGTCAAGGGGCAAGGACTGGACCCTTTCCCCATTCGCGCGGTAGACGTTCACACAATCTAAAAACAACGGAGGTACTGGGTCCAAATGCAAGGAAAAACCGTACTGATAACAGGAGCAAGCCGCGGTATCGGTGCCGAGGCGGGGCGCGTTTTTGCCGCAGCGGGGGCGAATGTTGCACTGGTTGCACGCAACAAGGATCAGATCGCGGCACTGGCTGATGCATTGGGCGATAACGCGATTGCGTTGCAATGTGACGTCAGCGATTTCGCGCAGGTCGAACAATCTGTTGCCGATTGCGTTGATCGTTTTGGTGGTCTGGACGTCTTGATCGGCAATGCAGGTGTGATCGACCCGATCTTTCACCTCTCGAATGCCGATGTTGGCGCATGGGGCAAAGCCATCGACATTAACCTCAAGGGGGTCTTTCACGGTATGCGCGCGGTGCTGCCGGTGATGCGCGCTGCAGGGGGCGGTACCGTCATCACGGTTTCATCTGGTGCGGCCTCGAACGCGATTGAAGCCTGGAGCCATTATTGCGCCTCGAAAGCGGGGGCCAAGATGTTAACCGAGTGTTTGCATCTTGAAGAATCCATCCATGGTATTCGCGCTATGGGCCTTTCCCCGGGGACCGTTGCAACGGATATGCAGCGCGTGATCAAGGCCAGTGGGATAAACGCCGTCAGTCAGCTGGACTGGAGCGATCACATCCCGGCCGACTGGCCTGCCCGCGCGCTGTTATGGATGTGTTCGCAAGATGCGGATGAATTCCTGGGGGCAGAGATTTCATTGCGTCGGGAAGATATACGGAAAAGGGTAGGGCTTACGTGATCGATTTGAACAAGGCCGACGGTTTGTGGACGGTCACGCTAAATAACCCAGACAAGGCAAATGCGCTGACCGGATCCATGTTGACCGAACTGTGCGAAATTGCCGAAGCCGCGACAGCGGCGCGCGCGCTTATCCTGACAGGGGCGGGAAACGTATTTAGCGCCGGTGCCGATCTGGATGAGGCTCGTGCGGGGCTGGCAACTTCGGATTTGTGGGAACGATTGTCAGGTGCAATCGCGGCCTTGCCATGTCTGACAGTCGCCGCGCTGAACGGAACATTGGCGGGTGGGGCAAACGGAATGGTGCTGGCCTGCGATATCCGTATTGCGGTGCCATCTGCCAAGTTCTTTTATCCGGTCATGAAGCTAGGGTTTCTGCCTCAGCCCTCTGACCCGGTCCGGATGGCAGCCCTGATCGGACCGGCACGGACCAAGATGATTCTGATGGCAGGCCAAAAGATCACAGCGGAGGAGGCTTATACTTTTGGCCTTGTAGACCGTGTGGTCGATCCCGAGGAGCTGATGCCCACAGCCCAGCAGTTGGTGGCCGACAGTGTGGCGGCAGATCCAATGATTGCTGCCGGAATCGCGAGGCTCTGCTCATGAGGTTGTCGGGGTTACGCCTGCGGGTTGCTGATCCCGACAGGCTTGCTGCATTTTATCAGAACATACTTGGCATGTCGGTTCGACCGCAGGGCGCAAGTCTTCGTGTGGGATACGCAGGGCAAGACGCCGACATACTGCTCATGCCGGGCGGCGGGGGCTATGTCCACGATCGCGGGCAGCGGTACTGGAAAATCGGCCTGACCGTTCCTGACGTGGATCTTGCAGCCTCGTACCTAAGGGCCAACGGGGTCGCGGTATCGGACCCGCAGCAGTTTCTGGACATCGGGTACATGTGCCATCTTCAGGACCCCGAAGGTTTTGTCATCGAGCTGTTGCAGCACCGTTTCGAGGGCAACCGCCCTGATAACGCCGCAGACCCAAACGCTCCTTTTTCAAATGCCTGTATTGGTCAAATCACCCTGAGGACAGGCGACATTGCGGCTGAAGATGCATTTTGTCGGGGGCAAGGCATGCGTTTGTTGTCGATGCAGGACGTGGCTCAATACGGCTTTGACCTCCACTTTTACGCCTTTACAGACGAGACGCCGCCAGAACCGGATTTGTGGGCTGTCGAAAACCGGGAATGGTTATGGCAACGCCCCTATACGACGTTGGAGTTTCAGCACTTGTCAGGCGGACAGTTTGCGCCGGTTCCAGACTATCGCGGACTTGAGTTCGAGGGCCTGACAGAACCGCTGAAGGATGCGTTTGGCGATACTGTCCGTCCTGGATGATCAACGCCTGCGCCGTTTGCCGGGTACTTTGGATCGAAACCCCGGCGGGCGTTTGCGGACCCACGCCAGGAACTTTTCCAGCCGGGGGTGCCCGCGAAGGGCCTCGACCGTGTAGAATTCCCGGGCAAGTTCGGCTTCGGTCAGGGTTGCGTGGACCTCTTTGTGGCAGATGATATGCAGTAATACGGTGGGTCCACCCTTGCCCCCTTTGAGTTTTGGGATCAGATGGTGCAGGCTGCCGCCCCCGTCAGGGATTGGACGGTCGCAAAGCGGACATGTCGGATCAATTTTCGTCATGGCTTGGGTAAAGATGCGCCAGACGGCGTGAAAAGCAAGGGGGCGTCGATGGCGCAGGCAGTGGTAATCGGGGCTGGACCCGCTGGCCTGATGGCCGCGGAGCAGCTGTCTGACGCTGGCCACGACGTACTGGTGGCCGAGTCCAAACCTTCGGTTGCACGCAAGTTCCTGATGGCCGGAAAGTCGGGCCTTAACCTTACAAAAGATGAGCCGTTCGAGGTGTTTTTGGATTCCTACTGTAAGGCTTCAGACTGGTTGCGCCCCATTTTGACCGAATTTGATGCCGCCGCCGTTCAGGACTGGGCGCGAGGTTTGGGGCAGGACATTTTTACCGGCTCGACCGGGCGGGTGTTTCCCACGGCGATGAAAGCCTCTCCTCTGCTGCGTGCGTGGTTAAGCCGGCTGGACAGCGGGGGTGTTCAGATCAAGACCCGCTGGCGTTGGACGGGCTGGGATGGTCAGGCCCTGGTTTTTGAAACCACAGAGGGCAGGCAAACGATTGTTCCGGATGTCGTGGCGCTTGCGCTGGGCGGGGCAAGTTGGGCGCGGTTAGGATCGGATGGGGCCTGGGCGCAAACCCTGATTGAAAAGGGCGTTGATCTTGCGCCGTTCGCGCCTGCAAATTCCGCGCTGTCTGTGGGGTGGAGCACTCATATGCAGCCCTATTTTGGTGCAGCGCTAAAGACTGTTCGATGGATCGCCGGGGAATTGGAAAGCCGGGGTGAGGCCGCGATTTCAGCCACCGGGTTGGAGGGCGGCGGCCTGTATTCCCTGACGCCAGCATTGCGCGACGGGGCGGACCTGTACGTCGATTTGCTACCTGATCTGGACGAGGTCAGTTTGCAAAAACGCTGGGCTGCCAAGAAACCAAAAGTGACGTTTTCCCAGTGGATGAAAAAGTCACTCCATCTGCCACCGCAAAAGGTCGCCTTGTTTCATGAGATGGCAAAACGGTGTTCTCTTCCCAAATCGCATGAGGTCGCCGCGCTCAAAAAGCTACCCGTTCTGTTCGAAGGGCTGCGCCCGATGGACGAAGCAATCTCAACCGCGGGTGGCGTTAAGCAAGCTGCACTGGACAAAGGGCTTATGCTTAAGGCACGGCCCGGTGTTTTCTGCGCAGGGGAAATGCTGGACTGGGAAGCACCTACCGGAGGGTATTTGCTGACGGCTTGCCTTGCGACCGGGAAATGGGCCGGGCAGTCCGCAGCACGTTGGGCGCAAGAATCAGCGTGACCGCGCCAACATAGCGAGGCGGATCAAGGCACGCTCGACCAAGGCCATTGCGGGTGCGGTCTGCCCCGCTGATCGTAGTGATAGGTCGGTATCTGTCAAAACAGTCAGGGCTGTTTCCAATTTCGGTGCACCCCAACCCTGCGCTTGTCGCAAAATGCGGTCGCGGCGTTTACCGTAAACAGGTGGGCGTAGTTTTCCGATCCCCTGAGCTGCCCCTCCGGGGTCAGAGGCACAAGCATACAACGTCCGAAAATGTCTGGTCGCACCAATGCACAACGAAACCGCGTTTGTGCCTTGCGATTGCAAACGGCGGATCAGAGGGCCAATTTCTCCGGCGCGACCTTCGGCCACGACATTAAGGACGTCGTCCAACGCCGCTTCTGTCGAGCGTGGCGCGCAGGCTTCGATATCTTCGATTGACAGTTCCGCCGTATCCTGACGCTTGAAAAGAGACAGCTTTTCAACGGTTTGTGCAAAGTCACCGGGGCTGATTGCTGCTGCGAGTTCGGTCAAGGCTGACATTGAATCACGCGGGATGTTCTGTAGCCCGGCCGTGGCGAGCACCCGCTCGATCTCGGCCCGGGATGGAGGATCATCGTAGATGCCCACGGCATAGGCTGCAGGATGCGCCTCAAACGCTTTGCGGATTTTCGAACTTGGTTTGAGCTGTCCGGCCGTTACGATGATCTGGGCATCGCCGGGGGCCCAATCTTCGAATGCGGCGATGATTGCCGGGGCAGCGACATCGGTTGTGTCCTCGACAAATACAGCGCGGGGTCCGGGAAAGAAGCCAACGGCTTTGACTGCATCCAGCAACAAAGCTGGATCGCTGCGCAAGTCCGCGCCGGGCATCCGGGTGAGCCGCATCTCTTCTTCGGCGGCGTCGCCAAGCAGTGCCGCCAGAACCTGTTGACGTTTCAGCGCAACACGCATCGCGTCGGACCCGTAGATCAGTAATCCCGCCTTATCCGCGTCGGGTTTGGCGAAATATCCTTCAGCCTCGCGCGGGCTAAGCTTCATTTGGTCAGGTCCGGGGTCGCGTAAAGGCGAGTAACGATCTGGTCCGAAAGGATTACCATGAGCCTTTCTACCGCGTCCCGTTCGTCTGCCAGCTCTGAAACTGTAGAACCAGCGGCTGAATAGCCTACAAAATCCGCTACCGTTCCGGACGTCAGAACCTGACCAGTGGCATTTGACCTTAGGGCGAAATTCGCGCGACCTTCGATCGTGTATCGGTCTGTTTCGTTTGTCTGCGTGATGGCAGCGCGGCGACGAACTGTCGAAACGTTGACGTTCAGCCCATAGTCCTTGCCGGAACTTGCACTGCGACCCAGACGTTGTTCCAGGTTTTCAACCAGAAGAAAGCTTTCCACGGTGTTCGGTGCGGAAACTGCCACCCTGCCGTTCAAGACAGCGCCCGAACCACCGGGGGCGTAAACCGGCTCAAAGCCACAAGCGGCCAAAGCCAGTGGCAGCATCAAAAGGGTTCTGCGGTCAAACAACAACATTCACGATCCGGCCGGGAACAACGATCACTTTCTTTGGCGTAGCGCCATCCAGCGCCCTTTGCACAGCTTCGGTGCTGAGCGCGATATTTTCAACCTCTGCTTTGTCCATATCCTTGGGGACACTGATTTCTGCGCGGCGCTTGCCGTTGACTTGGATCGGCAGTGTGACGGTGTCGTCGATCAACATCGCCTCGTCCGCGACAGGCCACGCGGTTGTGGCGACAAGCCCTTCACCGCCCAGCAGCTGCCAGAGTTCTTCAGACAGGTGAGGGGTCATCGGCGACATCAGTTGCGCCAGCGTTTTACCCGCCGCGCGCTTGGCCTCGGTCCCGGCTTTAGATTTCGCAAGCGTATTGGTGAAAGCATAGAGCTTGGCGATCGAGGCGTTGAAGCCAAAGGATTCGACCCCGCCCGACACATCATGGATGGCCTTATGCATCTCGCGCAGCAGTGTTTCGTCTTCGGCATTAGCAGGAATGTCCGACTCGGTGATTTCCGAGGCGATGCGATGCACGCGGCTCAGGTGCTTGAACGCGGCTTCGGCACCGGATGCGGTCCATTCCACATCGCGTTCAGGTGGCGAATCGGACAGCACGAACCAACGTGCGGTATCGGCACCAAAGGCCGAGATGATGCTGACGGGGTCCACCACGTTTTTCTTGGATTTCGACATTTTGGCCGAGGGGATGATCTCAACCTCGGTGCCGTCAGCCAGTTTGCCGTCGGTCACGTCCTCGGGCAGGTGATAGACCGGGCGGCCATTGGCGTCGCGGGTCTGGTAGATTTCGTGAGTCACCATGCCCTGCGTGAACAGCGCGTCGAATGGCTCGATGGCTTTTTGGGGCAGGTGGCCGGTGATCTGCATGGCCCGCGCAAAGAAGCGCGAATAAAGCAGGTGCAGAATCGCATGTTCGATGCCGCCGATATACTGGTCGACATTCATCCAGTATTCGGCCTCGGCCAGATCGGTGGGCGTTTCGGCACGGGGCGCGGTGAAACGGGCAAAGTACCACGACGAATCGACGAACGTGTCCATCGTATCGGTTTCACGCTTTGCGGCCGCCCCGCAAGACGGGCATTCGCAGTCGCGCCAGGTTGGGTGACGATCCAGCGGGTTGCCGGGTTTATCAAAGGTGACATCGTCGGGCAGGCGAACCGGCAGATTCTCTTTCTTCTCGGGCACCACGCCGCAAGTGTCGCAATGCACAACGGGAATCGGGCAGCCCCAATAGCGCTGGCGGCTCAGGCCCCAATCGCGCAGGCGGTATTTGGTGACGCCTTCGCCCCATCCGGCCTTTTCGGCGAAATCGACGGTTGCGTTGATGGCTTCTTCACCTGTGGCTTCGGTCAGGCCAGCAAAATGGTTCACCCAGCGGACTTTCTCGGTCTTCGGTGGGACGAAGGCGATCTTGTCGACCGGAGTGTCGTCGTCCAGCGCAAAGAACGTATCGACGACGGGCAAGCCGTATTTGCGGCAGAAATCCAAATCGCGCTGGTCATGCGCCGGGCAGGCAAAGATTGCGCCGGTGCCGTAATCCATCAGGATGAAGTTGGCGATCCAGACCGGTAGCTCCCAATTCGGGTCCAACGGGTGTTTGACGGTGATGCCGGTGTCATAACCCAGCTTTTCAGCCGTTTCGATCGCCTCTTCCGTGGTGCCACCCTTGCGGCATTCGGCAACGAATTCAGCGACTTTAGGGTTCTCGGCTTCCAGCGCTTTGGCAATGGGGTGATCGGGCGAAATGCCTACGAAAGAAGCGCCCAGCAGCGTGTCGGGGCGCGTCGTGTAGACAGTAATCGGCTCTCCGCCATCGGTACGGTCAAACGAGAACTGCAACCCGCGCGATTTGCCAATCCAGTTCTCCTGCATCAGCCGCACCTTGGCCGGCCAGTTCTCCAGAGTGTCCAAAGCGTCGAGCAATTCCTCGGAATAGTCGGATATCTTGAAGAACCATTGTGTCAGCTCGCGCCGTTCCACCAAGGCCCCTGAGCGCCAGCCACGGCCGTTCTCTACCTGTTCGTTGGCCAGAACGGTCATATCGACCGGATCCCAGTTCACCACGGCGTTCTTGCGATAGACCAGCCCGGCCTCAAGCATATCGAGGAACAGTGCCTGCTGCTGGCCGTAATATTCCGGATCACAGGTGGCGAATTCACGCGACCAGTCGATGGATAGGCCCAGAGGCTTCATCTGCCCGCGCATGTCGGCGATATTGCCATAGGTCCAGTCTTTCGGGTGGCCACCGATGGCCATAGCGGCGTTTTCCGCTGGCATCCCAAAGGCATCCCATCCCATCGGGTGCAGCACGTTATGTCCCGTCGCCAGTTTATGACGGGCAATCACGTCGCCCATCGTATAGTTGCGCACATGCCCCATATGGATTCGGCCAGACGGGTAGGGGAACATCTCAAGCACATAGTATTTCGGCTTGTCCGCCTTGTGATTGGCGGCAAAGATACCGGCCTTGTCCCAGGCCTCTTGCCATTTTGCTTCGATTTCGTTGGCCAAGTAGCGCGACATGGTGCGGTCCTTCGTGAATGAAAACGCCGGGTAAGAACCCGGCGTGGTATTAGTGCGATTTTCAGCGGGTTGCTAGAACTTGTTGTCCGCAATGCGCAGCTGCCGTGCACGAGATAGAATCGCATCCTCAACCGCGCGCGTTGTTGCGGCGCTGACAGGTGAGCCGCCACTAGTCTGCAGTGATACGGATAAGGAACGCGCCGCCAGTGCAGGATCACTGATATGGACTGTAGCGCGGTACTGACGTCCGCCGCCCGGAGGTGTGCCGTAACCCGTTACAATTACACCAGTAAACGGGTCTACTTCCTCAACAGGTAAAAAGTTGAGAATATCCAGCGACGCTGTCCACAGGTACCTGTTCACACTGGCGACCTGCTCTGCGTTTCCGGTATTGAAGACATCCCAGATTGTGGTGCGATTGGGATCGTTCAACGCGCGCTCTTCCGAATTGCTGCCATCAGACGTCAATTGCAGGTTTGGATTCGGTGGCGCGTTGCGATTCTCCCCGCAAGCCGACACTGCGACGGTCACTATGATCAAACCGAAAATCGTCTGCAGGCGCATTGTCGAGGTGTCCTGTTTTACTGGGTCTCACTTGCTGAGTGATACTCCTAAACAACGTTATGTTTGGCAACAACCCTATTCTTGTCACATGCCAGTGGGATCAGGGGCGAACTACGCCCTCAAAATGACTGTGGCATCCTTGCACCAATCTGTGGCCAAAGCGATGGTCACATTTAAGCCATGCTTGCGTGAAGGGGGCAAAACAAGCGAAACGGTTCCCGTGCTGAGACACGTGCAATGACATGTGTCGAGTAGAAAACTTTGAAACCGAGGGAAACAAGATGAAAAAAGTTCTCTTCGCATCGACCGCTCTGCTGGCAACAGCAAGCATGGCGTCGGCCGACATTAATTTCAGCGGCTTTGGTCGCTTTGGTATTGGTTACCTGGAAGACCGTGACGTAACAACCGGTGACCCAGAAGCCAGCGATACCATCCTGATCTCGCGCTTCCGTCTGAACATCGACGGTACCGCGGAAACTGACGGTGGTGTTGAATTCTCCGCTCGTGTTCGTTTGGAAGCAAACGAAGACCAAGACACCGGCGAAGCAAATGCAGCTGCTCTGAGCGGCGCGCGCTTCTCGGTAATCTTCGGTGGTCTGCGTGTTGACGCGGGCAACGTATCGGGTGCCTTCGACAACCTCGCAAACTACTACGGTTTCGAGCCTGGTCTGGAAAACTTCATTGGTCAGTACTCGGGTGTTGACTATGACTTCATCACCTTCCAGTCGACCGGCGCAGGCGACAACGCTGTATTCTTCCAGTATGCAGTTGGCGACTTCGCGTTTGGCGCATCTTACGACCAAAACACCACGCTGAACGGCAACGGTGGTCTGGCCTCGCTGTCCGGTGAGGACATCTGGGACGTAAGCGTTACCTACACCTTCAGCAACATCACTGCTGCTCTGGCATACGGTCAAACCGGCTCGCAAACCGGTGGCGACGACCCAAGCCTGTTGGTCTTCACCCTGGGTGCCGAATTTGGTGACTTCTCGGGTACTCTGTTCGTCGCTGACGAAGAAGACACACCTGTTAACGACGCTGGTGAAGAAACCGACGGCACAGCATGGGGTGTTTCGGCAGCCTATAATGTTGGTTCGGCTCTGACCCTGACCGCTGCTTATGGTGACGGTTCGGCAGACGGCGACACCCAGCAGTACGGTATCGGCGCGATCTACGACCTGGGTGGCGGTACTTCGCTGCAAGGTGGTATCGGCAACACCGAAACCGGTGACGCAGACAGCCAAGTCCGCGCAGACTTCGGTGCGGTATTCAACTTCTAAGTTGAGCTGAACCTTAAGGTTTTAGGGCAGGTCTTCGGACCTGCCCTTTTCTTTTGCGCTGACATGGTGTTTTCCTGCGCTCAGATCAGAATGAGGAAGCCCATGTCACTGCAAGATATCACCGCCCGTATCAGGAAAGCCGAAGGTGCTGCGGGTCGGGCCGAAGGGTCCGTGCAGTTGATCGCGGTGTCCAAAGTCCAAGCGAATGAACGGGTACAGGCAGTGTTGGAGCTGGGACATCGGTGTTTTGGTGAAAACCGGGTTCAGGAAGCCGCTGGAAAGTGGCCTGAATTCGCAAAGCAGTTTTCAGATATCGACCTGCATTTGATCGGCCCACTGCAGACAAACAAGGGGCGACAAGCCATCGAGCTTTTCACCGCCATACATTCTGTGGATCGACCGAAGCTTGCGAACACACTGGCGCGGTTGGCCCAAGAAACGGGATCCTGTCCGGATTTGTTCATTCAGGTCAATACAGGTGAAGAAGATCAGAAAGCCGGGGTTTTGCCGGCTGATGCGGATGCGTTCATCTCTGATTGTCGGAATCTTGACTTGCCGGTCGTCGGCCTGATGTGCATCCCACCGGTGGACGAGGAACCCTCGCTGCACTTCGCGCTGCTTGCCAAAATTGCCGAGCGTAATGGTCTTACCGGATTATCCATGGGCATGAGCGGGGATTTCGAGCAAGCCATTGCGTTGGGTGCAACGCATGTACGCGTCGGGTCAGCTATTTTTGGGGATCGGGTCACGCCCGAGGGATAATCAGGCGCGTTCCAATATCAACGCGCCCAGCGATCCAATGCAAATGAGCACGGCTGAACGCGACGCAGCCTTCGGTCGGATAGCCAGGGCGTCTCCATTGATGCAAAAATATCGCCGAACCCTGACCCGGGACTGCGTTGGGCCAGTTCCAGTCAGTCAGCAAGACAAGATCGTAGAATGGATCTGCCCGACGCAGCTTTTCGTGACTGAATGCATAAGGGGCGCGAACCATCTGGTTGTATGCACCATCACGGCTGTCATCTGACCACAGATCCCGTGGCCCAATCGGAATAGCCCATTCCGCCGGGCGTGCAATCCGGTCAGGGCGATACAGCATCCCGACGATGTGATGTATTCCCGTGGGGGTCGCGCCGTCCCCTTCGTGCTTTGTGTCGCTCAACCCGTTTCTGCCAAGCGAACATGGGAAAACTCGTCCCGCAAACCGAACGCCACGGGGGGTCAGGACAAGGTCGTCAGGGCTCACAGCAAATGGCCCGATTTGGCCGCCTTGGTCGCCAGATAACCCCGGTTATGAGCAGTTTCCCCAACTTTTAGTGGAACCCGTTCGGTCACTGCGATGCCCGTTTTTTCCATCATCGCAATCTTGGCCGGATTGTTGGTCAGCAGCCGGACCGAATTGAAACCCAACGATTTCAGGATATCAGAGCCCAGCCGGAAATCGCGCTCGTCATCTTCAAAGCCGAGGCGATGGTTGGCTTCGACGGTATCAAATCCCTGATCTTGCAGGAAATAGGCGCGCATCTTGTTGGCCAGTCCGATCCCGCGGCCCTCTTGGTTGAGGTACAGCAGAACGCCTGCCCCCTCAGATCCCATTTGGGCAAGAGCCCCCCGTAGTTGCGGACCACAGTCACATTTCAAGCTGCCCATGAGGTCGCCGGTGAAACAGGCTGAATGCAGTCGGGCTAGAACAGGCTTGCTGCGATCTGGACGACCGATTTCGATTGCATAGTGTTCTTCGCCGCCATCCTCGGGCCGGAAAACATGCAGACGACCCGCTTCGGAAACTTCCATTGGAAGGCGCGCTGCCACGATAGGGCTCAGGGCGCTGCGATCCGCCATATGGGGCGCGGCGCGTGTGTGATCTATGCTGGTCAACCCATGAGCCGCCGCAAAACCACGGCCATCCTCAACCGGAACAACGACCGCTGCCGGTAACAGTCGTGCGGATTTAGTCAGGGCAATTGCAATCCGGTGCAGATTGGCGCTGCCCTGCCTTTCCGTCATCAACGGTCCCTTCATCGGCGCGCTCAGATCATCCGAGGGATCGGCCACGGCCTGAACCCATCCGATATCCGCGTCTGCGGGGATGACGACTCGGGCCAGATCGCCGTCATAAGCCCGCGCTTTGAGCGTTTCGGCACGCCGCACGGTGATCGCCACCACCGGTTCGCCCCCCAGACTGCGCAAATCGGCCAACCGCTGCGCGCTCAACGTTTCAGACGCAATGGCCAGAACACTGAATCCGCTGTCATCGGTCAGAACGACGGGCACTCCCATGCGCAGGTCCGCGCGGGCCCTGGCCAGCAATTCCGTAGTATCGGGGATCAAACTCATCTCTGTTACCCTGTAACGAACAGACCCTCGTGTAGCCTGATCCGAGGGAAATGTGAAACAATTCCTACTCATCAGACACGAGGACGTGAGACCCTTGCAGCAAACCTTGTTGATTGCGTCTGAGACGCGCAAGTGGTGGAAAAGGCTTAGGAGGACCGGAGATGGCACAGCTTAAGAAAATCCTGCTGGTGGATGATGACGAGGATTTGCGCGAGGCGCTGAGTGAGCAACTCGTGATGACTGAAGACTTTGACGTGTTCGAAGCGTCAGATGGCACATCCGCCATGGAACGTGCCCGTGAAGCGATTTACGACCTGGTTATTCTGGACGTGGGCCTGCCCGACACGGACGGTCGTGAGCTGTGCCGCCTGATGCGTAAGCAAGGTGTCAAAAGCCCGATCCTGATGCTGACCGGTCATGACAGCGACGCCGACACGATCCTGGGCCTGGATGCCGGCGCCAACGACTATGTTCCGAAGCCGTTCAAGTTCCCTGTGCTTCTGGCGCGCATCCGCGCTCAGCTGCGGCAACATGAGCAGTCTGAAGACGCCGTATTCGTTTTGGGGCCGTATACGTTCAAACCGGCGATGAAAATGCTGATCACCGAAGAGGATCGCAAAATTCGTCTGACCGAGAAGGAAACGAATATCCTCAAATTCCTGTATCGCTCGGCAGATGGCGTCGTTGCGCGCGATGTGCTGCTGCACGAGGTTTGGGGCTATAACGCTGGCGTCACGACCCATACGCTGGAAACCCACATCTATCGTTTGCGCCAGAAAATCGAACCCGATCCGTCAAATGCGCGCCTTTTGGTCACAGAATCGGGTGGATATCGCTTGGTCTCTTAACAGTCGGTGGATTGACTCAGATCAAAGTGATACTCTGGAAGCATATTTAGGTTACTCCCAACCCGTGCATGTCCGGGTTATGACATGTACCTCCCTGTTGGACTGCCGGGCCGTATGGCCCGGCCTTTTTTTGTTTTGGGCGCGTTTACAGCCGGATATGGGTTTGCCTTTCGTGAACCGGCACGGGTTGACTTAGCCAACGGAACACGTGCCAATTCGGCCCATCGAATGAGGAGGGGGAAGTTTGATGCGCGATATCCGGGACCTGTTGAGTATTGAAAAACCAATCCTCTCGGCGCCAATGGGTGGGGCAGCGGGGCCCGATCTTGTGGCCGAGGTCTGTAACGCAGGTGGCTACGGCGTTATCCCGCTTTGGGGCAGTCCAGCAGATCAGGTCGAGGACGGTATCAATAAGGTGCGCGCCCTGACCGATCGAAATTTTGCGGTCAATTTGAACCTCGCCTTCCCATACGAAGATCAGCTGCAGGTTTGTATCGACAAACATGTTCATGCGGTTTCGCTGTTTTGGGGTATGGAGCCGTCTGCAATTGCAACGGCAAAAGACGCGGGCTTAGTCGTTATGGCCAGTGTCGGTGATGCAAGTGAAGCCCGCGCTGCGCAAGACGCGGGCGCAGATATCATCGTTGCCCAAGGCTGGGAGGCTGGCGGTCATGTCTGGGGGCAGGTGTCGACCATGGCGCTGATTCCGGCTGTCGTTGATGCCGTGACCATTCCTGTGATTGCAGCGGGTGGTATTGCTGACGGGCGCGGAATGGCTGCGGCCTTGATGTTGGGTGCCTCGGCCGTTTGGATTGGAACGCGGTTTCTGGCCAGTACCGAAGCGACAATACACGATGATTACCGCACGCGCGTTCTGAACGCGACTGAGGCACATACTGAATGGTACAACGACTTGTATGATGTGAAATGGCCGCAAGCGCCGCATCGGGCGCTTAAGAATTCTACTGCCGAGAGATGGAAAGAAGCGGGCTCTGCCGGTCCGGGTGGCCGACCGAACGAACAAGAAATCATTGGCCACCGCCCGAATGGAGAGGCTGTCGTTCGCTATCAAAGCTATACGCCTTTACGGGGTACTGACGGCGATATCGAAGCTATGTCGCTTTGGTCCGGGCAAGGTGTTGCATTGGTGCGAAACGTACAGCCCGCGGCCGAGATCGTTGACGAGATTTTCAACGACGCCAAGGCGTTGCTGAATGCGGGTGTTTCGCGGCTCTGACCAGTCAAAACTCTGATTTTCCGATGGTACCCTGTGAGGCACCAAGTTAACTTGCGGCAACCGCTAAAAAGGAATACCCGTTCATGTCGTTTACGCTTGCTACCTGGAACATCAATTCAGTTCGCCTTCGCGAACCTATCGTGTTGAAATTGTTGCAGGAAGAAGCGCCGGATGTTCTGTGTTTACAGGAATGCAAATCTCCGGTCGAAAAGATCCCCACCGAAGGGTTCGCGGCACTGGGCTATACCCATATGATTGCCCGTGGGCAGAAGGGATATAACGGCGTTGCGATCCTGTCCCGTTTGCCGATGGAAGAGGTGGGCGACAAGGATTTCGCAGGGCTGGGCCACGCCCGCCATATTGCCGGGCGTTTGGAAAACGGTGTGACAATACACAATTTCTATGTGCCAGCCGGAGGGGATGTGCCAGACCGTGAAGTCAACGAAAAGTTCGGTCAAAAGCTGGACTACCTGACAGACATGCGTGATTGGTTTAACGCGGAAAAACCGGAAAAATCCATTCTTGTGGGCGATCTGAACATCGCGCCGCGCGAAGATGATGTGTGGTCGCACAAACAGCTTCTCAAGGTCGTGTCACACACCCCGATCGAAGTGGAAACGCTTGCCGAAACACAGGATGCAGGCGGCTGGGTTGATGTGACACGGCAGGATATTCCCGAAGGGCACTTGTACAGCTGGTGGTCCTACCGGGCGCGCGATTGGGATGCAGCAGACAAGGGGCGACGCTTGGATCATGTCTGGGCCACAGGGGATATTGCAAACGCAGGTCACTCCAGCCGGGTGCTGCGTGACGCGCGGGGGTGGGAAAAACCCAGCGATCACGCGCCGGTCTTTGCGACATTCGATCTGTAATTGCGCAACTCTGCCCTTGGTTTCTGCCGATAGCGGTTGCATATAGGGCCAAAGTTCGAACGAAAGAGTGATTGCCATGGACCTTCTGAACGCCACCGCCGGAGCTGATGCAGCAGACCTTATCATTGACGGGTCCGAAGCCACTTTTATGGCTGATGTGGTTGAGGCTTCTCAGGAGACTCCGATCATCGTGGATTTCTGGGCGCCTTGGTGTGGTCCGTGCAAGACGCTTGGTCCGATGTTGGAAGAGGCTGTGACTGCCGCCAAGGGTGCGGTGAAGATGGTCAAGATCAACGTGGACGAAGCACAGATGATCGCATCCCAGATGCGTATTCAGTCGATCCCGACGGTCTATGCCTTTTACAAGGGGCAACCGGTCGACGGGTTTCAGGGCGCATTGCCGGGATCCGAGATCAAAGCGTTTGTGGATCGCGTCATCGAAGCTGCCGGTGGTGAAAGCCCGGGTGGTCAACTGGACGAAGCGGTTCAGGCTGCCGAGGAAATGCTGGCCGAAGGTGCGGCAGTAGACGCGGCACAGACATTCTCGGCCATTTTGGGTGAGGATCCAAACCATGCCGCGGCCTACGGAGGATTGGTCCGCGCGCATATCGCGACCGGTGATCTGGAGCAGGCCGAAGCAATCCTGAACGGCGCACCCGCAGACATTTCGACCTCGCCCGAGGTTGAGGCGGCGCATGCGCAGTTGGAGCTGGCCAAGCAGGCCGCAGATGCCGGCCCCGTGGCTGAACTGACAGCGGCTGTCGAGGCGGACGCGGAAAACCACCAGGCGCGGTTTGATCTTGCACAGGCCCTGCACGCAAACGGTGACGTTGAAGAAGCCGTTGCTCAGTTGCTTGAGCTGTTTCGCCGCGACCGGGAATGGAACGATGGCGCAGCCAAGGCGCAGCTGTTTACGATCTTTGACGCGCTCAAGCCAAACGACCCGATTGTTTTGAATGGCCGTCGCAAGCTCAGCTCGATGATATTTGCCTAATTCTCGATCAGAGCTACACTCGAATACATGATGCATCCCGCTGATCTGCCGGAAACGGTTTCCGTTTTCCCTTTGCCGGGGGCGCTGTTGTTGCCCCGGTCGCGCCTGCCGCTGCATATATTCGAGCCGCGGTATCTGCAGATGCTGGACGATGCCCTGAAAACGCCCGAGCGTTTGATTGGCATGGTGCAGCCAAACCCGTGCAAGAGTAACGAAAGCAAGCTGCACCAGATCGGGTGCGCTGGTCGTGTTACGCAGTTCTCGGAAACCGAGGATGGGCGTTACCTGATCACATTGACCGGGATTTCCCGTTTTCGCGTCAAATCCGAGCTGGATGCGTTTACGCCATACCGTCGGTGTACTGTGTCTTGGGACGGGTTTGACCGGGATCTGGGCAAGACCGAACAGGATGACGGTTTCGACCGCCCGCGTTTTCTAAACCTGCTTGAAAGGTTCTTTTCGTCCCGGCAACTTTCGACAGATTGGGATACCTTGAAGGATGCAGATGATGAGCTTTTGGTGAACTCATTGTCGATGCTTCTGGATTTCGACCCGGAAGAAAAGCAAGCCCTTCTCGAAGCGCCCTGCCTGCGCACTCGCCGGGAAACACTTGTAACACTGATTGAATTCGCCATGCGTGGCGGATCGAATGAGGAAAAATTGCAGTGAGCGCACCGGAACACACCTTTGATCGCCATATGCTTGAGGCCCTGATCTGCCCGCAGACGCAGACAACGCTGCATTACGATGCCGAAAAGCAGGAATTGGTGTCGAAAGCGGCGGGTTTGGCCTTTCCCATTCGCAACGGTATTCCCGTCATGCTGGTCGATGAGGCACGCGAGCTGGACTAAATCGCGCGTCCCTGTAACAGCTTGGGCAAATCTCCGGTCAGGCCAGCGGCCTCGCGCACAAAGCCGCGTCGAAGGCCCGGCAGCGAGCCAACGATCCCCATGCCGATATCACGCCCCATGCGCAACAGCGGATTGTCGTTCGAAAACAGTTTGTTGAACATGTCGGTCGCCATTGCCAGTGACGCGGTATCGAACCTGCGCCATTCCTGATACCGCTCAAGAACAAGGGTCGAGCCGATGTCTTCACCGCGTCTTTCGGCAAGTGTCAGAACCTCGGCCAAGGCGCCGACATCGCGCAATCCGGCGTTCAGCCCCTGACCCGCAATGGGGTGCATCCCGTGCGCGGCATCCCCAACTAAGGCCATCCGGTCGCTGATAAAGGAATTGGCGATGGTCAGGTTCAATGGATAGGTAAAGCGATCCCCTGCCAGACGGATGTCGCCCAGAAAATCGCCGAAACGGGGGCGTAAGACCTGCAGGTAGTCGGCTTCTGGCATCGCGTTAATACGGTGCGCCATTTCCGTCCGCTCGCTCCACACGATCGAGCTGCGGTTGCCGGTCAGGGGCAAAATCGCCAGCGGCCCTGGTGGCATGAAAAACTGATGCGCAATGCCGTTATGGGGCAAATCATGTTCGATGGCGCAGACAAGCGCCGTTTGCCCATAGTCCCACCCGCTGCGCTTGATGCCGGCACGCGCAGCGGTTCCGCTGCGTCGGCCATCGCATCCGACAAGCAGTCCACCTGTCAGAACAGAACCATCGTCCAATGTCAGCGACACGTTTGCTGCGTGCGGTGCTTGCGCGACAACTGTGCGCCCATTGATTTGGGTAATGTGTGGATGTTCGTCCATCGCGTCCAGAAACGCGCGGCGAAGATGGCGATCTTCGACCATGAAACCCATCGGGCCTTCTTCGATTTCGGCATGATCGAAATGCAGAAAGAAAGGGGAAGGTCCTGCGCCCGCGTGGCCATCGGTGACCTTGATCTCAAGCATGGGTTGGGCGTTATCAGCAACTTTGCCCCAAACGCCAATCGCCTCTAACAGCCGCTGAGACGCAAGGGCCAGCGCATACCCCCTCCCGTCAAACGCGGCATCCTTGCGCGCAGCCTCGGCCAACGCGTCGATCACCGTGATGGAATGCCCGGTTTGTGCAAGGGCGAGGGCCAAGGCCGGGCCGTTCAGGCCGCCGCCTACGATCAGGATATCCGAGGTCTTTTCCATAGGTCGCAATATGCGTGCCCTTTCGGGATTGTCCATGTGCGGTCCTGTCGCTACCGTCCATTCACGGCAAAATTTTCAAGGGGGTAGCGATGCACGACTGGTTGACCATGACGGCATGTGATCTGGGTCGGGGGATTGGCATGGGTCAGATCGACCCGGTTGAGTTGACCGAAGTTTACCTGTCCGCAATCGACGCGCACCCGCACCGCGACCGCATCTATGCTCGGGTCACCCATGATCGTGCCCGGGCTGAGGCCTCTGCCGCGCAGCAACGCGCTAAGTTGGGATTACGCAGATCGCTGTTGGATGGTGTTCCCATCAGCTGGAAAGACTTGTTCGATACGGCCGGAACAGCGACTGAGGCTGGATCGGCCCTGTTGAAGGGCCGCGTGCCTGACACCGATGGTGTTGTTGTTCGCAACGCCACCGCAATGGGCACAGTGTGTCTGGGCAAAACGCACATGAGCGAGCTTGCCTTTTCGGGGCTCGGCCTGAACCCGATCACTGGAACGCCGCCCTGTATCGACGACGAAGATGCCGTTCCGGGTGGGTCCTCGTCAGGGGCTGCGGCGTCTGTTGCATGGGGTCTGGCTGCTTGCGGTATCGGGTCGGACACGGGCGGTTCGGTTCGAATTCCGTCGGCTTGGAATAACCTTGTCGGTCTCAAAACCACGGCTGGCCGTATTAGCCTGGAAGGTACCGTGCCACTGTGTCTTCGTTTTGATACAATCGGTCCATTAGCCCGATCAGTCGAGGATGCGGCCCATATGCTGGCCCTGCTTGAGGGTGGCACTCCTGCGGACCTTAGGGGGGCTAGCCTGCAGGGCAGGCGGTTTGCCAATCTTCAAAACGTCGCGCAAGACGATCTGCGCGACGCACCACGCAGCGCGCACGAGACAGCATTGGCAAGGCTGCGGGATGCCGGCGCAGAAGTGGTGCCGCTTGAAGTACCCGAACTGAACGAAGCGATGTCGCTGTCGGGGGTTTTGTATACAACCGAAGCCTATGGCCTGTGGCGCGACGTGATCGAGGCGAACCCCGATGCGATGTATCCCGAGATATTGGAACGGTTCCGAGCGGGTAAGAATGTCTCGGGGCCGGATTACATCGCGGCGTGGTCGCGTTTGAAAGCGTGTCGGGCTGCGTGGGATGCCGCCACTGCAGGCTTTGATGCCGTCTTGGCACCTACCGCGCCAATACTGCCCCCCAATCTGGACCGATTGTTGAATGACCATGACTATTATGTCACCGAAAATCTGCTGGCCCTGCGCAACACGCGTATCGGCAACCTGATGGGGCTTGCTGCCCTGACGGTGCCGACCGGAACACCGGGCTGTGGGCTAATGATGATGGGCTATCCGGGCTCGGAAGAGGTGCTATTGCGGCATGGATCAGCGGTCGAGGCCGCGTTGGCCTGAATGCCACAATCCCCTGATTCGCGGCCACTTTGTCTGGACGTAGCCGAGCGTGGCCTGTAACCTGCCAGCAAACGGGGCGAAATGATCCCGATATTGAGGCTGTAGTTATGAATTTCCCCGAGCGGTTTTCGAACCTTCCGGAATACGCGTTCCCGCGTCTGCGCACCCTGTTGGACCACCATAAACCGGGCGGCGATGTCGTTCACATGACCATCGGTGCCCCCATGCATGACTTTCCGGCTTGGGTGACAGATGTTATCACGGAAAATGCCGCTGGTTTTCAAGGTTATCCGCCGAATGAAGGCTCGCCAGAACTGCGCGGTGCGATCTCGGGCTGGATCAAGCGGCGCTATGGCGTCCAGATGGATCCAGACACTGATGTGATGGCTTTGAACGGCACGCGAGAGGGGCTGTACAACGCCGCGATGGCGCTGTGCCCCGAACAGAAAAACGGTCAGAAACCGGTCATTCTGTGCCCGAACCCGTTTTACCAGGTTTACATGGTCGCCTCACTTTCGGTTGCGGCTGAACCGGTGTTCGTGCCTGCGACCGCAGCCACAGGCCACTTGCCCGACTACGCCGGTTTGCCAGAGGATATCCTGAACCGAACCGCTGCAGCCTACATCTGTTCGCCCGCTAACCCGCAGGGCGCTGTGGCATCGCGCGATTATTGGGCCGAGTTGATCCGTCTGGCAGAAAAATACGATTTCCGCATTTTTGCCGACGAATGCTATTCCGAAATCTACCGTGACGCCCCGCCCACGGGTGTTCTGACGGTCGCGCAGGACGTGGGCGCTGACCCAGAGCGGATTACCTTGTTCAACTCGCTTTCCAAGCGATCCAATCTGGCCGGATTACGGTCGGGCCTGATCGCCGGGGGTCCGGAAACGATCAAACGGGTCAAACAGTTGCGCAACTACGCAGGCTCACCATTGCCGCTGCCGCTGCAAGCGGCGGCTGCCAAGCTGTGGGCGGACGAAGACCATGTCGTAGAGAACCGCGCGCTTTACCAGGAAAAATACGTCATCGCGGACGAAGTCTTTGCGGGTGTGCAGGGATATATGCCACCCGAAGCGGGATTTTTCCTGTGGCTGCCGGTCGATAATGGCGAAGAAACCACATTGAGGCTTTGGAAGGAAACCGGGGTTAGGGTCCTTCCGGGTGCATATCTTTCTCAGGGTGATCCGGGGCAAAACCCGGGCGAACATTTTATTCGGGCTGCATTGGTGGCCCCAAAAGAAGAATTGCAGCAGGGGCTGATCACGCTCCGTGACTGCATCTATTCGTGAGGTACGAGGGCAAAATGGCATCATTGAACGCGCGCAATCGCGATCCATTGCTGGACAGCACGACACAGGCAGCCATCGAGCGGCGCAGTAAAGAGCTGATCGGGCTTGTCCTGATCCTGCTGGGCTTGGCTGCGGCTGCGATGATCTGGTCCTATACGCCGGATGATCCGAACTGGATGGTGTCCACCGACGCACCGGTGCAGAACTGGATGGGGCGGATCGGGGCCTCGATTGCCGCGCCTTTGTTCATGATTGTTGGCTGGGGCAGTTGGAGCATCGCGCTGGTCCTGATCGGCTGGGGCGTACGCTTTGCTGGCCATTTTGGCGAAGACCGCGCCATCGGCAGGCTGATTTTCGCGCCGATCTGGATCGCGATCGTGGCGGTTTATGCTGCTACTCTGGTTCCGGGTGAGGCTTGGCGTTCCACGCACAGCTTTGGTCTGGGCGGACTGTTCGGCGATACCGTTATGGGCGCTTTGCTGACTTTGCTGCCGATAGCATCGCATTTCATGGTCAAAATGATGTCGTTCGTCATGGCGATGGGGATGTTGGCGCTGGGTGTATTTGTGTTGGGCTTCACCAAACAGGATGTCCGCCAAGGGATCCGTGCCTTCCTGCTGGGTCTTGTTGTGTCTTACGACGGTTTGATGAACCTGCTGGGACGCGGGGCTGCAGCGACGGCGCAAGCCGCTCGTGACCGCAGGTCAGCTTGGGACGAACGCAAAGCTGCGCGCGCCGAGGCGGCCGAGGCCGTTTTTGACGATGAATATGTTTACGACGATCCGATCTATGATGAGCCTCCGCTGGAGTCGCCCGAACCGGCAAAAGCCGGGCTGCTGTCTCGTTTGCCGGATCTGATCCGCAGGCCCGAACCAATGCCCGAGCCAGAGTTGATCGACCCAGAACCGTTGGCCGATTTTGAAGACATGCCTGGCGAAGATCGCATCCGCTCGAAAATCTCTGCCGCTGTTCGTAACCGCAAGGTCGCTGCAGGTGAGATGGCACCTGAACATGATCCAAATCTGCCGCTTACGAAAGGGCGGGGCCGTGGGCCCGATCCGTTGATCTTGAACCCTGCGGGTGCTGGTGGCCTGCCACCCGAGCCTCCGATGACTTCTGTCGGATTGCCACCCGAACCAGTTCTATCGGCACAAGCTGAGCCAGCGTGGCAGGAACCCTTGCATCAGGACTTTGCCCCCGCACTTGAGTCTGAAGACGATGCAGTCTTTGAGGAAACGGTCGAGCCTGTGCCACAGGCCCGTCCTGCGATGAAAATCCCAGTGGCCGAGCCGCGCAAGCCGGTCGTCGCCCAACCCGTGCGGCGCACACCGCAACCCTCTCGTCGCGCTCAGGCCGAGGCGCAACCTGCGCTCTCATTCGAGGATAAGCATTCCGATTTCGAATTGCCTCCGCTGGGACTGCTGTCGAACCCGGCCACCATCCAGCGTCACCATTTGAGTGATGAGGCGTTGGAAGAAAACGCACGTATGCTTGAAAACGTGCTGGACGACTATGGCGTCAAAGGCGAAATCGTCAGTGTCCGACCCGGTCCGGTTGTCACCATGTACGAGCTGGAGCCTGCACCGGGCCTGAAAGCCAGCCGTGTGATTGGTTTGGCGGACGATATCGCGCGATCCATGTCTGCATTGTCCGCGCGGGTATCGACCCTGCCGGGCCGCTCGGTGATCGGGATCGAACTGCCCAACGAAAACCGCGAGATGGTGGTGCTGCGCGAAATTTTGGCCAGCCGCGACTTTGGCGATGGCAATCACGCGCTGCCGCTGGCGCTGGGTAAAGATATCGGCGGTGAGTCCGTCGTGGCGAACCTAGCCAAGATGCCTCACCTGCTGATCGCGGGTACGACCGGTTCGGGTAAGTCGGTGGCGATCAACACTATGATCCTGTCGCTGCTTTATAAGCTGACACCGGAAGAGTGTCGCCTGATCATGATCGACCCCAAGATGTTGGAGCTGTCCGTTTACGACGGCATTCCGCATTTGCTCTCGCCCGTTGTGACCGACCCGAAAAAGGCGGTTGTCGCCCTGAAATGGGTCGTAGGTGAGATGGAGGACCGCTATCGCAAGATGTCCAAAATGGGCGTGCGTAACATCGCGGGCTACAATGGCCGGGTGAAAGATGCGCTGGCCAAGGGCGAGATGTTCAGCCGCACAGTCCAGACGGGCTTTGACGACGAAACAGGTGAACCGACGTTCGAGACCGAAGAATTCGCGCCCGAAGCAATGCCCTATATCGTCGTTATCGTCGACGAGATGGCCGACCTGATGATGGTCGCAGGGAAAGAGATTGAGGCCTGCATTCAGCGTTTGGCGCAGATGGCGCGGGCCTCGGGTATCCACCTGATCATGGCAACGCAGCGCCCCTCGGTTGATGTGATCACTGGTACGATCAAGGCCAACTTCCCCACCCGGATTTCATTCCAGGTAACCTCGAAAGTCGACAGCCGCACTATCTTGGGCGAGATGGGCGCCGAGCAGCTGCTGGGGCAGGGCGATATGCTGTACATGGCAGGCGGGGCCAAGATCACCCGTTGCCACGGCCCGTTCGTGTCGGACGAAGAGGTCGAAGAAATCGTCAACCACCTGAAACAGTTCGGCCCGCCCGATTACATGAGCGGCGTTGTCGATGGCCCGGCCGAGGAAAAGGCGGACAATATCGACGCCGTTCTGGGCCTGAATACCGGTGGCAACACCAACGGCGAGGATGCTCTGTACGATCAGGCGGTGGCGATTGTGATCAAGGATCGCAAATGCTCGACCTCGTATATCCAGCGGAAACTTGCCATTGGGTACAACAAGGCCGCCCGGCTTGTTGAGCAAATGGAAGACGAAGGCGTTGTTTCCTCGGCAAATCATGTCGGGAAGCGCGAAATTCTGGTCCCCGAGCAATAGGATATTTAATAACAAGGGCAGAACGCATATCTGGTAATCATGAAACAGATTGCTTTTGCCCTTGCTCTGACTTTGGCCGCCCCCGCCGCGTGGGCGGCTGAAAAGCTGCCACTGTCACAGATCTCGAACTATCTGAACGATCTAAAGACCGTTCAGACGACCTTCACCCAAGTCAACGATGATGGCACGCTCAGCACAGGCCAGTTGTGGATGGAGCGACCGGGAAAGATACGGTTTGAATATGATCCGCCCAACAGTGCCGTGGTTCTGGCGCGTGCGGGAACCGTTCAGATTTTCGATCCCAAGTCCAACCAGCCACCTGAACAATACCCGCTACGGCGCACACCGCTTTCTCTGGTGTTGGCGCGAAACGTGAATCTGGATCAGGCAAATATGGTTGTGGGGCACGATTTTGACGGGACGGCCACAGTTGTAACGGCGCAAGATCCCAAGAACCCAGACTCTGGCCGAATTGAGCTGATGTTCACCGACGACCCGGTCGAGCTGCGTAAATGGGTGATCCATGACAACGCAGGCAGCCAGACAACGGTGTTGCTGGGCCAGCTTCAAACCGGTGGAAATTTGGATAACGACTTGTTCTCAAGCCGGAACAGAAGCGGGTCAGGCAATCGCTGACCCGCTGAACTGTTAGTAGCGACAGCTCGCCAGTTGCGCCTGATAAAGCTTGGCGCGCGCATCTACGTTACTGGCGACATTCAGCAACCATGCTTTGTTGTTGTGGCTGCCACGTGCAAAGCCGGTGTGACCTTCGTGATAGGCCAGATATTGGTTGCGCGTGTCGGTGGGATGAATGCCGTTACGTTCGTAGCTTTTGTTCATGTACCAGCCGATAAAGTCGGACGCATCGCGAATACGGTCCCGCTTGGCGCGGCGTTTTCCTGTTTCGCGCTGGTATTCCTTCCACGTTCCGTCCAACGCCTGAGAAAACCCATATGCGCTGCTTTGGCGTCCCATTGGAATAACGCCCAGAACATATTGATGCGGTGTCCGTGCGTCATGTTTATAGCGGCTTTCCTGATAGATCGTCGCCATCTGAACGTGAACAGGGACGCCCCATTTCCGTTCGGTGCTTTGGAAGGCCTTGATAAAATCGGGCCGTTCGCGCGCAATGCTGCACGCGTCATTTAGTTTGCTGGGTGGTTGCTTGGAGCCACCACTACAGGATGCCAGAAGCAGCACCCCGAAGAGTACGAAAAGAATTCTGCTCATGTGCCTCGTGCCTTTTTTCTTTATTCTAACGCAAATTGAGCTTTGAGGAAATCACAATCGTTACAGGACAATAGCTAGAATTATAGGCATTGCGCCCACAGATAACACGGTTGAGACCATGACCATGCCGGCAACGGCGTCTGCGTCCGCCTCGAACCGCTCGGCCAGTAGATATGACGTCACGGCGACGGGTGCGCACATTTGGATGACAAGGACACCAAATGCGATGGGCTCCAGATCAAGCCACCCGCCGATAATCCATCCAAGCCCAAAGCAAACGGCCAATTTGAGCGCTGACAACCAGATAGCCTGACCCAGTTTTCGGGTCGTCAGCCTTGCAATCGCGACCCCGACCGTAATCAGCATCATCGGGATGGCCATCTGACCCAATAAGTCCAGCGTATTGGTCAGAAAAACAGGCGTTTGCCAGCCACGCCACAGGAACAGCGCGCCCAGCAAAGTGGCCCACACCATCGGCTCGCGCGCCACTTTTCCAAACGCGCCTTTTCCCGCGACCAGATAGATGCCGTATGTAAAAGACAACAATGCGGTCACTGCCAGAAAGATAACAGCAAATCCCAATCCGGCTTGTCCAAAGGCGAAAATGCACAAAGGCAAACCAAGATTTCCAGTGTTCCCAAAGATCAAAGGTGCCAGATATGTCCTGCGATCAAGCTTGCCGATGCGCACGAACAGCCCGAACGCAACCGCCAGGACTACATGTCCGGCTATAGCCGCCAAAGTAAAACGCGTCAGCTCTCCTGTTGGGATTTCGGTTTGCATAAGCGCCACGAAAATCAGGCTGGGAACAGCCAGCGTAACGGCAAGGCGCGTCACAAACTGCAGCCGGTATTCGAACCCCAGTTTAACCCAAACGAACCCGATTCCCGACAAAAGGAACACCGGGGCCACGATTTCAAACACTGTTAGCAGGAGGTTCACAGACTGTTTCCCTTAAATTCAGATCATTGATTGGCATTTTTGACGGGAAAAGAGTAGTAAGACTTCCGGGGGCTGAAGAAATGCTGAAAACAAACGCCAAGTATCGACTGGGTCAGGTGGTCCGCCACAAGAAACATCCCTTCCGAGGGGTGATTTTTGACGTGGATCCAGAGTTTGCGAACACCGAAGAATGGTATCAGGCCATCCCGGAAGACAGTCGACCAATTAAGGATCAGCCGTTCTACCATTTGTTGGCTGAGAACGATCAATCCTTCTATGTTGCTTATGTTTCTGAACAAAATCTGGTTGCAGACCAATCGGGTGAACCTGTGGAACATCCTGATATTCCTGACATGTTCGGCCCGTTCGAAAACGGTGCCTATCCGCTGCATTTTCACCTGAACTGATCAGACCCGCGTTAGTATCCAAGGGCGCAGCCGTCTTTTCTGGGGTCACTTCCGCCTTCAAGAACGCCGTCTTCACGGATTCGGATTGCTTGAGCACCGCCAAGCGGTGTTTCCGGAATCTCAACTCTGTGTCCCAAGTCTGACAATTGTTGAGCAGTCTTGGGCGGGATTCCGCGTTCAAGTTTCAGGACGTCACCATCGGCGAAGGCGCGCGGGGCGTCGATGCTGGCCTGAAGGCTCAGCCCATAATCTGTCAGGTTGGACAGCAGGCACGCATGACCGATGGGCTGAAAGGACCCCCCCATCACTCCAAACGGCATTGTTATGCGGCCGTCCTGCACCAGCATACCGGGAATGATCGTATGCATCGGGCGCTTGCCCCCGCCCAGTTCATTGGGGTGCCCATCCTGCAAGGTGAAACCAGCGCCCCGGTTTTGCAAAAGGATGCCGTATTTTTCCGAGGCTATCCCCGATCCAAAGCTATGAAAGATCGAATAGATCAGGGAAACAGCCATACGATCGCGGTCGACGACCGTGATATAAACCGTGTCTTTGTGAATAGCTTCGGTAAGCGGTGCGGCGGCGGGGATGACGCGTTTAGGGTCGATGAGAGCCGACAACTTATCCGCCAGAGCCTGATCCGTGAATTTTGCGGCCTGAGTCGTGTGGTCGGGGTCGGCAATAAAGCGGTTGCGGGCGTCATAGGCCAGTTTCGCAGCTTCTGCCTCGATATGAATACGCTCTGGCCCTAGTGGGTCCATGTTGCCGAGGTCAAAATTCTTCAGCATGTTAAGCAACAATATTGCCGTCGCCCCTTGCCCGTTCGGCGGGTGTTCGAAAAGGTCGGTGCCCTTGTAGTGCCCGGTGACAGGCTGCGTTTCCGTGCATTTGGTATTTAGAAAATCCGAACCGGAGTGCGCCCCGCCCAACTGCGTCAGGGCGTTTAGCATGTCCTCGGCGATTTCACCGGAATAAAAGGCGTCGCGGCCGGATTCTGCAATTTTGCGCAAGACTTTGGCTTGCCCCGGTGCACGGAATACTTGCCCTGTTTTCGGTACATTTCCGTTCAGCAAATAATGATCTCGCGCAGCCCCTTGCAGGGTGGGTGCACCGATTTGCCAGTCCATGGCAACACGGGGTGCGACTGGTACGCCGGTTTCGGCATAGTGGATTGCCGGCTGTAAGATAGCATCGAGCCCCAATTTGCCCTCGGTTTCGGCCAAGTGGCTGAACGCATCGATCGCGCCGGGAATTGTTACGGCATCTGGTGTGTTCAGGGGAACTGCCGTCAAACCTCTTGTCCGCAGTTCTGCAGCATTGGCTGCTGCAGGTGCCCGGCCTGATCCGTTCAGCGCTCGTACCGTGTTTTCACCCGCCCGATTGAACAGAACAAAGCAATCGCCGCCAATTCCGGTCATTTGAGGTTCGCAAATACCAAGCAGCACCGCCCCTGCAATGGCAGCATCCATCGCGTTGCCGCCCTGCTTGAGAACATCCAATGCAACTTGCGCGGCCAACGGGTGAGAGGTGGCACACATACCTTCGGTCGCCAAAACCTCGGACCTGCCCGGTGCGTGAAAATCTCTCATAGCGATGCTTCCTTGATTGAACGCGCAGAACGTATCGCGCGGTCAGGTATTGTCCAGTCAATTCAAGGAGAAGTTCCTCGGCGCCGTTCACTGGGTGGGGGCTGTGACACATGGCGCCGAGGGAAGCTATCTGAGCTACAAGGACATTAATGCCGGCGGTTTGCGGCGCGACAATGGTCTGATCTGGGCCTTATTGTGACCATTTTCGGTCAAGCGGCCCCCGAAAACTCAAAGCGCAGGGACAATCGGTTGCATCCGGCCGTGCGCTCATACCGAATTGCGCTGGTCAATTCGTGGATGAGGAACCACCCAAACCCGCCTTCGGGAAGTTCTTCTATGGATGATCCCAAGGGGGCTGGCTCTCCGTCGGGGACACGGAAGCCGGGCAGCGGGTTGCCGGTATCGGATATCAAAATCTCAAGCCAGTTCTTATGCAATCGGCATCTGACTTTGACCTTGGCGGGGGTTATGCCAGCGTAAGCATGTTCGACGACGTTGTTGATCGCCTCGGCAAGCGCAATCTTTACGTCGGCAGCCTTATGTTGCGGTAGTCCCTGACGTTTTAGGCAGGTGCTGAGCTTGTGGATCCCCGCGCTGGCCTCAGTCTCTGTCGCCGCGAAACTCAAATCCAGACAATTTGCGTCACACATGGGCAAGGTGCCTATTCACGATCCGGTCTGATCAGCGGGCCGAGGCCGATAAGGCGTCATCCAGCGTGGGATACAGCTTGAAAACGGTATCCATTCGCGTCAGCCGAAAAACCTTTTCTACAAAGGGGTGCAGACCAGCAAGGTCAAGTCGCCGTTCGCCTCCCAGTTGCTTCATGGAGGCTACGATTGCACCTAAGCCACTGGAATCAATGAACTCCACGCCTGTGAGATCCAGGACGACCCGCGTGGCACCGCCGTCTGCCTCATTGCGCATGTCTTCCTTGAATTGGATGGCCATCGCCGCGTCGATCCGGTCGGAATGCACCGTTATCACCTGCGTCTCGTCCGTCGTCTTGCTGCTAAGGCTCATACGTACCGATCCTTTAAACTGAAAATCACTGGTAGAAATACGCTAGACGACAATTCTTACCATTCGGTATCCATCAATGGACCAGGAAAGGGGAGCATCTGAATGAAACAAGTCGTAATTGCAGGGGCTGCACGTACCCCGATGGGCGGGTTCCAGGGGATGTTTGACGGTGTGGCGGCCGCCGATCTGGGCGGGACAGCAATCCGCGCCGCGCTGGATGGGGCCGGTGCGCAAACCGTGGATGAGGTTTTGATGGGGTGCGTCTTACCGGCAGGTCAGGGGCAGGCACCGGCACGGCAGGCAGGCTTTGCGGCAGGACTGGGCGAAGAAGTGCCGGCCACGACCCTGAACAAAATGTGCGGCTCGGGGATGAAGGCGGCAATGATGGCTTTCGACCAGATCGCGCTGGGTCACGCCCAGACTATGATTGCGGGCGGGATGGAGAGTATGACGAATGCCCCCTATCTTTTGCCAAAGATGCGTAGTGGTGCGCGGATCGGGCACGGTCAGGTCGTGGATCACATGTTCCTCGATGGGCTTGAAGACGCCTATGACAAAGGCCGTCTTATGGGAACCTTCGCCGAAGACTGCGCCGAGGCGTACCAGTTCACCCGCGAAGATCAGGATGAATATGCGTTGAAATCCCTGTCGAACGCTTTGACGGCGCAAGAGACCGGGGCTTTCACAGACGAGATCGCGCCGGTTCTGACCCGGTCGCGTAAAGGCGAAGTCACTCATGCCGCTGATGAACAACCGCAATCGGCGCGCCCGGAAAAGATCCCTACGCTAAAACCTGCTTTTCGCGACGGTGGTACGGTGACGGCAGCCAATTCTTCGTCGATCTCGGATGGGGCCGCTGCGCTGGTGCTGGCATCAACTGAGGCCGCCGAAGCGCAGGGTTTGACCGTTAGAGCACGCATTCTGGGCCATGCCAGCCACGCGCAGGCTCCGGGTTTGTTTACGACGGCACCGGTTCCGGCGGCGCAGAAATTGCTAGAGCAGATTGGGTGGTCAAAAGACGAAGTGGACTTGTGGGAGGTCAACGAGGCTTTCGCAGTTGTGCCCATGGCCTTTATGCGTGAAATGGGATTATCCCGCGATATCGTCAACGTGAACGGTGGGGCCTGTGCTTTGGGTCATCCGATTGGCGCTTCGGGTGCTCGGATAATGGTGACATTGCTCAATGCACTGCAAAAACGGGGCCTGAAACGCGGGGTTGCCGCTATTTGTATTGGCGGCGGCGAAGGTACGGCCATTGCAATCGAACGGGTTTGACGCCCCGTTTGTTTCGGCATAATTCGCCCTGAGAAACGACCAACTTTCGGAGCGGTGGTGATGACTGTCGACTATCAACAGCTTGGCAAAGCGATCTCTGCCTTGACCGAAGGCGAAACAGATGATGTCGCCCTGATGGCGACCGTCACGTGCGAGGTTCATCACAGTGATGAGCGCTTTGACTGGACAGGCTTTTACCGGGTGACGCAACCGGGAGTGTTGAAGATTGGCCCCTACCAAGGTGGTCACGGCTGCCTTGTGATCCCATTCGACCGTGGCGTTTGTGGCGCGGCGGCGCGGAGCGGCGAGGTTCAGCGGGTCGCGGATGTGGATGCGTTCCCCGGGCATATTGCTTGTGCGTCTTCAACGCGCTCTGAACTGGTCTTGCCTGTGCGAAACGCATCCGGTGAAATCATCGCGGTCTTTGATATAGACAGCGATCAGCCCGATGCGTTCACACAGACGGATGCAGATAAGTTAGATGCAATATTGCGAAACGTTTTCAGCAAGACGTGATGGCCGGGCGGTTTACCGGCCATCAGCAGCGTCGCGTGTCAGGTCGCAAGAACCTTGGCTTTTTGCGTCGTGAATTCTTCATCAGTCAACAGACCTTTTTCTTTCAGCGCGGCAAGACGTTCCAACTCATCTGCGGCTGAGACGGTCGCAACAGAACGGATATAGTCTTTTTGCGCTTGTTCGATCTGTTCCATGGCTTCGGCATTGTGCTGATGCATCTTGTCCCCACGCACGAGCAAATAGGACAGAACGCCTAACCACGGGATAAGGATGACGAAGGCGATCCAGACAGCCTTACCGCCGCCGCTCAGGTCTTTTGAGCGAAAGACATCAGCAACCACTGAAATCATCACCCAGAACCAGGCGACCATCAGGAACAACCAGAAAATTGACCAGACGATGTCGAAGAAACCGATGCCGTTTTCCATATGCACTTAACCCTTTGCTAAATTAAGATCATTTCTGACATTCATAGATCTTATTATTGTAACAATATGTGGTCGCTTTGGCTTCTGAATTATCTGAGTGACATAGGCACCTAGGGCATTGCGGGCAGGATTTGCGTGAAAAACAGGTACAGCAATCCGGCTTGCGCTGCGAAAATACAAAATAGAAAGCCCGAGAACGAATGTTTTCGGGTTTTGTGTCCAAATATCAAACGTCCCAGTATCGCGCCTGGGCTGCCGCCAAGTGCAGCCAACCACAGGAGCCGTTTTTCCGGAACACGGCGTTTTCGGCGCTTGGCCCGCAATTTGTCCCAGCCAAATACCAATAAGGTCAGGCCGTTAAAGGCCCAAAGATAAAGTACCGCGATCCACATATCTGACGGATAGCCAAAGCTGCCACATCACCCAAGTGAAAAAATGCTTGGAATTTTCACCGACTCGGGTCATCGTGAAATTTGCGTTGAGAATTTCACGACAATCCGGAGAGGCCAGTGAACACCCAAGCCCCGAACCGAGCGACCATCGGTGCTGATATCCGGGCCCTGCGCAAAGCGCGCGGGTTGACGCTGACCGAGATTGCAGCCCGGTTGGAGCGTTCCGTCGGCTGGCTCAGCCAGGTTGAGCGTGACATGTCTGACCCCTCGATTTCGGACCTGCGACTCATTGCGAAATGTCTGGGTGTTCCAATGTCGATGCTGTTTGCACATTCTGCCGCGCCTGCCGATGAACAGGGATATGTGGTGCGCGCAGGCTCGCGCCGTCCGATGGGGTCGGGTGACGAAGGGTTGATCGAAGAACTGCTTTCCCCTGACCTGACCGATGACTTCGAAATGGTGCACTCCACGTTCGAGCCTCGTTCGCAAATGCAAACGCCAGCGGATCGCCCGACGCAAGAGGTTGGGTATATCGTATCGGGGCGACTGGACCTGACAATCGGTGATCGCCAATTCTCGGTCGGGCCGGGCGACAGTTTCCGTATCAAGCATGAGCCCTACCAATGGGCGAACCCTTATGATGAGCCCGCCGTGGCCGTCTGGGTCATCGCCCCACCGGTGTATTGAATGAGCTTTGAGGCGTGGACCATATTCGCGCTGTTCTGGGTGGTGTTCGTCACCACGCCGGGGCCGAATGCGGTCAATTGCATCTCGAACGGGATGAGCCTGCCCTTTCCCAAAGCAATGCTGGGCGTGCTGGCGATCCTGACGCAAGCCAGCGCGTTTTTGGTCCTGTCGGCGCTGGGAGTGACAGCGTTGATCGCGGCTTCACCCACCGGGTTTTTCATCGCCAAACTGATCGGTGCAGGGTTCCTGATCTGGATGGGAATCCGCGGTTGGATCAACGCCAGCAGACCTGCGCCCGCGTCCGAGCGACCCGCGCGCCACGTCTATCTGCATGCACTGGCAGTTGCCACGATCAACCCCAAAAGCGTGGCCGGGTATCTGGCGGCGTTTTCCCAATTCGTGCAGCCCGACGTGCCGGTCTGGCAGCAGATGGGGGTGATCATGCCCACTGCGCTGGTCATCACAACGCTCAGCTACACCGGGTTTACTCTGCTGGGCGCGCTGATGGGCAAAGCCGCGCTGGGGGCTGTGTTCAACATCTGGGTTCGTCGCGTGATGGCGACCTGTTTCATCATCTACGGCGTGTTGCTGGGCACCAGCACATCGCCCACAGCAAGGGGGTAAAGACATGCACACCGGTTCCTGCCTCTGCGGCAAGGTTGCCTTCACCATTGACGGAGATCTCAGCCCGCCCAATGCCTGTCATTGCGGTCAATGCCGCAGGCAGTCGGGACATCTTTGGGCCTCATGCGAGACGCATCAGGACAACCTCAGATTTACCTCGGACGAGACGCTGGGATGGTACCACGCCTCGGACATCGCCAAGCGCGGCTTTTGCAGCGCCTGCGGCTCGTTCCTGTTCTGGCAGCACAATGACGAGGACACGATTGCAGTTTCGGTGGGATCGTTGGACGAACCCACCGGGCTGAAACTCGCCCAGCACATCTTTGTGGCGGACAAGGGCGACTACTACGACATCACAGACGACCTGCCCCAACGGGCACACTAACAGGGAAGCAAGACCATGAGTGATTTTCCAACCAAGGCCCGTGTGGTCATCATCGGCGGCGGCGTTGTCGGCTGTTCGTCGCTTTATCATCTGGCCAAGAAGGGCTGGACCGATTGCGTTCTGCTGGAAAAGAACGAACTGACGGCCGGCTCCACCTGGCACGCGGCGGGCAACGTTCCGACCTTTTCGAATTCCTGGGCGATCATGAACATGCAGCGCTATTCGACCGAGCTGTATTCGCGTCTGGCCGATGAGGTCGATTACCCGATGAACTACCACGTTTCGGGTTCGATCCGTCTGGCGCATAGCAAAGAGCGGATGCAGGAATTCGAACACGCCATGTCGATGGGCCGCTATCAGGGCATCCCGATGGAGATGTGGACCCCCGAGCAGGCGAAAGAGCGCTATCCGTTCCTTGAGACCCATGACCTTGAGGGCGTTCTGTACGACCCGACCGATGGCGATATCGACCCGGCCCAGCTGACACAGGCGCTGGCCAAAGGCGCGCGGGACATGGGCCAGAAGATCATTCGGTTCTGCCCGGCGACCAACGTGACCCAGCATGACAATGGCACCTGGACCGTACACACCGATCAGGGCGACATTGCCTGTGACTACGTGGTCAACGCTGCCGGATACTATGCGCAGCGCGTGGGTGAGATGTTCAAACCCTTCGGCGGTCGTACTGTTCCGGCAATGGTCATGAGCCACCAGTACCTGCTGACCGACGAAGTGCCCGAGGTTGAGGCATGGTCAAAGGAAAACGGTGGCAAACTGCCCCTGCTGCGCGACGTGGATATCTCGTACTATCTGCGGCAGGAAAAGAACGGGTTCAACCTCGGCCCGTACGAGCCCAACTGTAAGGGCCATTGGATGACCGAAGACGATCCGATGCCCGATGATTTCAGCTTCCAGCTTTGGAACGACGATCTGGACCGGATCGAAGACATCGTTACCGACGCGATGGAACGTGTGCCGCTGATGGCGACCTCGGGCGTGGGGCGTGTGATCAACGGACCGATCCCTTATGCGCCGGACGGTCTGCCGCTGATTGGCCCAATGCCCGGTGTGAAAAACGCGTTTGAGGCGCACAGCTTTACCTTTGGCATCGCGCAGGGCGGTGGTGCAGGCAAAGTGCTGGCCGAATGGATCGTCGATGGTCATACCGAGTGGGATATGTGGGCCGTCGATCCGCGTCGTTATACCGATTACACCGATCAGGATTACTGCAACCAGAAGGGCATGGAAGTTTATGGCAACGAATACGCCATGCACTTTCCTCATCATGAATGGCCTGCGGCGCGCGACAAGAAAGTCTCGCCCGTTCACGCCAAGGTCAAGGAGTTGGGCGGCGTTATGGGCGCTTATAACGGCTGGGAACGCGCCAACTGGTTCGCCAAGCCGGGCGACGATACCTCGCTTGAAGCCACGCATACCTGGGGCCGGTCTGGCCCGTGGGAGCAGCGGATCAAGGAAGAATGCGAGGCGGTGCGCGATCATTGCGGCGTGCTCGACCTGCCGGGCTTTTCGCGATTCTGGATTCAGGGCGAAGGCGCAGACGACTGGCTGCGTGGTTTCTGCGCGGGCGGTATTCCCAAGGCGGGGCGTATGAACCTAATCTATGTGTCGGATGAGCGAGGCCGTATCCTGACGGAAATGTCCTGTATCCGCCTGGCAGAGAACAACTTTGTCCTCATTACTGCCGCCACTGCGCAGTGGCACGATGGCGAGTTGATCCGCAATTCGGTGCCGTCGACCGTCACGGTTCGCGAAACCACGACCGAGCGCGATACGCTGATCGTCACCGGCCCCAAGTCGCGTGAAATTCTGTCGGGGATCACCGATGCTGACCTTCAGCAAGGCTGGCTGACGCATCAATTTGCCAAGGTTGCCGGACAGGATGCCTTCCTGATCCGCGTGTCCTTTGCCGGTGAATTGGGCTGGGAAATCCACGCTGAAAACGAGGTTATGCCCGCGATCTACGACGCTGTGTTGGGGGCAGGGGCCAAGCCGTTCGGCATGTACGCCCTGAATTCGCTGCGTATCGAAAAAGGCTATCGCGCTTGGAAGGGCGATCTGTCCACTGACTACTCGCTGCTGGAAGGCGGATTGGAACGCTTTGTCAAACTGGACAAACCGCAGGACTTCACCGGTAAGGCCGCGATCCTCAGCGAAAAGCAACAGGGTGTGAAGAAGTCCTTTGTCACTCTGACGGTTGAGGCGGGCGACTGCGATGCGCCCTATATGTCCTGCATCTGGCAAGGGGATCAGATCGTTGGCGAAACGACGTCAGGGGCATGGGGATACCGTGTCGGAAAATCCATCGCGCTGGGTATGATCAAAGCCGAACTGGCAAACCCCGGCACCGCGTTAGAGGTTGAAATCTACGGTCAGAAATACCCTGCTGTAGTGCAGGAAAATCAACCGCTCTGGGATCCGGAAAACGAAAGACTGCGGGCCTGATCCATGGCTGAACCAAGCATCATGCAAGGTGTTTATCTGACCCGCCACGGCGGGCCAGATGCACTGGAATGGCGCACGGATATTCCAGTGCCGCAACCCGGCCTCGGGCAAGTTCTGGTTCGGGTTGCGGCGGCGGGGGTAAACAACACCGATATCAACACGCGCGTCGGCTGGTATTCTTCGGACGTCACCGGCGCGACGGACGCGGTGGATCAGGATGTCGACGCAGGCGGCTGGGGCGGCGCGCTACAGTTTCCACGGATTCAGGGCGGCGATCTGTGCGGCATTGTCGAGCGGGCTGGCCCGGAGACCGGG
Organism: Ruegeria sp. BG8; assembly: GCF_056538325.1. Classification (NCBI taxonomy): domain Bacteria; kingdom Pseudomonadati; phylum Pseudomonadota; class Alphaproteobacteria; order Rhodobacterales; family Roseobacteraceae; genus Ruegeria; species Ruegeria sp. BG8. The sequence continues at coordinate 132,345 of NZ_JBQFSZ010000006.1, forward strand.
ATTAAACCCGGTCAGCGAGTAACCTGCCCGATCAATCTGCCGCGCCTTCTGCCGGGTAACCCGACGGGGTTTATTGCCTTGGGATCCGAAATAGACGGGGCATTTGCGCAATATTGCGTGGTCGATGCATCGGATCTTTATGATGTAACGGATTCGCCCCTGTCAGATGTCGAGATTGCAGCGATCCCCTGTGCCTTTGGAACGGCGGAAAATCTGCTGACACGGGCAGGGGTGACAGCCGGGCACAAAGTTCTGATCACCGGTGCGTCCGGTGGCGTTGGTCTGGCAGCGGTACAACTGGCTGCGTTGCGCGGTGCGACTGTTTGGGGCGTCACCAGTGCCGCCAAAGCGGATGTTGTGAAAGGACAAGGCGCGGTTGCAACCTTTGACCGAGATGCCGCCCTGCCGCCTGACACTTTCGACGTGGTGATTGATGTGGTCGGTGGTCCAGCTTGGGCGAACCTGATCCTCGCCCTCAAGCCCGGCGGGCACTATGCGGTTTCAGGTGCCATCGCGGGCCCCATCGTAGAGGCTGATCTTCGCGATATCTATTTGCGAGACATTACTATTCACGGCTGCACACATCAGACCTTTGAGGTTTTTGGCAGACTGGTTGGTCTGATGAATGCTGGTCGCATCAAACCTTTGATTTCAAAAACTTACCCTTTAAAAGACATCGCCAAAGCGCAGGAAGACTTTCAGTCCAAGGCGTTCCCGGGAAAACTGGTTCTCATACCCTGAGGAGGCGACACAATGAACGACATCACTCTTTTGGACGGTTCGATCGGGCAGGAACTGGTCAAACGCAGTCAGGACAAACCTACGCCGCTTTGGTCAACGCGGGTGATGATGGATCATCCGGATTTGGTTGGTGATGTGCACGTCGAGTATTTTCGGCGTGGTGCCACCATCGCGACGACCAATACCTACGCAATCCACCGGTCCCGGTTGGAGCGTGTGGGCCTTGAAAACCAATTGAGTGATCTTGTCGACCAAGCCCTGTCGCAAGCCGAATGTGCCCGCGACGCGTTTGGCGGTCGTATCGCCGGTGCTTTGGGGCCTTTGTTGGCCACCTATCGCCCGGATCTCAAGCCCGACATAGAAGACGCGGCCCAGAAGTTTGGAGAGCTGGTCGGTTTGATGACGGATCGGGTAGATTTGTTCGTGATCGAAACCGTCTCATCCCTGCAAGAGGCCGAAGGCGCGCTGCGCGGCACACAGAAAACCAGTAAGCCAGTTTGGCTGGCGTTGTCGGTTATGGATGATGACGGAACGCGCCTGCGTTCGGGTGAACCTTTGGCGGATATCGCGCCGGTCGTCGCACGCTATGATCCTGAGGCCGTGCTGATCAACTGCACCCGCCCCGAATCCGTTGAGCCCGCTTTGAATATCCTCAAAGATATGGGGCGGCCTTTCGGGGCCTATGCGAACGGTTTCACAGGGATTACCAAAGGGTTTCTCGAAGACGCGCCAACCGTTGATGCCTTGCAGCAGCGCGAGGATCTGGGCCCCGAGGAATACGCCCGATTTGCCATGACCTGGGTCGAACAGGGGGCCACGATTGTAGGCGGGTGTTGCGAAGTTGGCCCGGACCACATCGAAACCCTTGCGAATGCCCTGCGCGCGGCTGGGCACAAAATAGTCTGAGGTGCCGTGATGGGGGCGCAGCAACACTTCGATATACTGGTCGCCCCTGGCTATGTACTGCTGGAACTGGCATCACTGGTCGAGGTATTGCGGTTGGCCAATCGGGTGTGCCCGCATCCTCCGTTCACCTATACCTATCGTTCCCTCAAAGGAGGTCCGGTTCTCAGCAGCAGCGATGCGATGATCCAGACCGAACGCGTTCCTGCGCAACCCAAGGCGGACTATCTTTTTGTCATTGGCAACTCTGACCCCGATCAGCCTGACCTGTCGCTGGGTCGTGTTGTAACCGACTACACCTATCGCGGTGCTCAGGTGTTTTTGCTGGCGGAAGCTGCCAGTCGCTATATCGACGAAAACGGCACCGCGGACATGGCGACCCATTGGGAAAACGCGTCTTTCTTGCGCGAACGAGGGGCCAGGTTCGAAGCAAAACTGTCGATTGCCACCGAAGCGGGATCGGTCGTGACCTGCGCAGGTATGGAGGCCACGACTGACATCGCTCTGGCGGTGATCGGGCGGCATATTTCCGGGCCCGCAAAGATGACAGTTGCGGATATCATGCTGCACGAAAACATTCGCGACTTTGCGTCCATGCAGCCGTTTTCCGGAACCCGTACAACGGCCACCGGGGATGCCAAGCTGGATCAGTGCATCAAGTTGATGCAAGCGAACATCGAAGATCCTTTGCCGATCCACGAAATCGTCGAGGCGCTGGATATATCCAACCGGTCGCTCGAGCGTAAGTTCCGGACATTCTTTGGCACCACGCCCAATGGGTTTTACCGGGAAATGCGCTTAGCGAAAGCCAACAACCTGCTGCTGAACACCACAATGAGTGTTCGCGAAATCGGGATGGCCTGCGGTTTTCCAAATGGATTTTCGTCGGTCTACAAAAGCTTTTTCGGGATCACGCCATTTGTTTTGCGGCGCGAAAAACGCGCTGCGTCACATCGGTGATTTTCGTCAGATTCGTGACGCTTTTGATGCATTTTGTGTCGATCTTTCGTGGCAATTTGACCCAAACCTGACACAGCGGAGATTTCAGGATGGTTGATCTTCCCAGCAAGGCCCGAGTGGTCATCATCGGTGGCGGCGTCATTGGATGTTCGGTCGCGTATCATCTGACCAAGAAGGGTTGGAATGACGTTGTGCTGCTGGAACGCAAGCAATTGACCAGCGGCACCACATGGCACGCGGCAGGCCTGATCGCGCAGCTGCGGGCCACCGCGAACATGACGAAACTGGCCAAGTACAGCCAAGAGCTCTACGGCTCTCTCGAAGAGGAAACGGGTGTCGCCACAGGTTTCAAGCGTTGCGGCTCGATCACGGTTGCTCTGACGGAAGAGCGTAAGGAAGAGATCTATCGCCAGGCGGCAATGGCCCGTGCCTTTGGCGTCGAAGTTGAAGAAATCTCGAACGAGCGCGTCAAAGAGATGTATCCGCATCTGAATGTCGACGACGTCAAAGGCGCCGTTTATCTGCCACTGGACGGGCAGGGCGACCCGGCGAATATCGCGTTGGCCTTGGCCAAGGGTGCAAGGCAGCGCGGGGGTATCGTCAAAGAACGCGTCAAGGTCACAGATATCGTCAGGCAGGGCCGCACTGTAACGGGTGTGGACTGGGTTGCAGATGACGGCAGTGCTTCGGGTCATATTGAATGCGACATGGTCGTAAACTGTGCCGGTATGTGGGGGCACGAGGTGGGCCGGATGGCCGGTGTGAACGTTCCGCTTCACGCCTGCGAGCATTTCTACATCGTGACCGAGGGGATCGACGGCCTGACCCAGCTGCCGGTGCTGCGTGTTCCGGATGAATGCGCATATTACAAAGAAGACGCAGGTAAAATTCTACTGGGCGCGTTCGAACCTAATGCCAAACCCTGGGCCATGGACGGCATCCCCGACAGTTTCGAGTTCGACCAGTTGCCCGAAGACTTCGACCACTTTGAGCCTATCCTCGAGGCTGCGGTAAACCGCATGCCGATGTTGGCCGAAGCGGGCATTCATACATTCTTCAATGGCCCCGAGAGCTTTACGCCGGATGACGCCTATCACCTGGGCCTGGCGCCCGAGATGGATAACGTCTGGGTGGCCGCCGGGTTCAATTCGATTGGCATCCAATCCGCGGGTGGGGCGGGTATGGCCCTGGCCGAGTGGATGGATTCTGGCGAGAAACCCTTTGACCTGGGCGACGTCGACATCAGCCGGATGCAGCCCTTTCAAGGGAATAAACAATATCTCTTTGAACGTTCGAAAGAGACGCTGGGCCTGCTTTATGCTGATCACTACCCGTATCGGCAAAAGGCCACTGCGCGCGGTGTACGGCGAACACCGTTCCATCACCATCTGAAGGAAGAGGGTGCAGTCTTCGGTGAATTGGCCGGGTGGGAGCGCGCCAACTGGTTTGCAAACGAAGGTCAGGAACGGGAATACCAATATAGCTGGAAGCGCCAGAACTGGTTCGAAAACTCGGCCGCCGAACACCGCGCCGTGCGCGAGAATGTGGGCATGTATGACATGTCTTCTTTCGGCAAAATCCGTGTGGAAGGCCCGGATGCCGAAGCGTTCATGAATTATGTCGGCGGTGGCGACTATGCGGTTCCGACAGGAAAGATCGTCTATACGCAATTTCTGAACCGGACGGGTGGCATCGAAGCGGATGTGACCGTAACCCGACTGTCAGAAACCGCATATCTGGTTGTAACCCCAGCGGCCACGCGTCTGGCCGATCAAACCTGGATGCAGCGCCATGTCGGCGAGCATCGCGTTGTCATCACAGATGTGACCGCGGGCGAAGGCGTTTTGGCTGTCATGGGGCCAAACGCGCGTGCGTTGTTGGAAAAGGTCTCACCCGCTGATTTTTCGAATGCGGTAAATCCGTTTGGCACCGCACAGGAGATAGAGATTGGCATGGGTCTCGCCCGTGCGCATCGCGTGACTTACGTGGGTGAACTTGGGTGGGAGATCTATGTCTCCTCAGACATGGCAGGCCACGTGTTTGAGACGCTGCATGAGGCCGGACAGAACATGGGTCTGAAACTGTGCGGGATGCACATGATGGACAGCTGCCGGATCGAAAAGGGGTTCCGCCATTTCGGTCATGACATCACCTGCGAAGATCACGTGGTTGATGCCGGGCTTGGTTTTGCGGTCAAAGTCGACAAGGGCTGCGACTTTATCGGACGCGAAGCGGTCATAGCACGCAAAGAGAGTGGGCCCAAGAGCCGCCTGGTGCAGTTCCGACTGTCCGAGCCCGAGCCGCTTTTGTTCCATAACGAGCCGATCGTACGCGACGGTGAATATATCGGTTACCTGAGTTCGGGGAACTACGGTCACACGCTGGGGGGTGCAATCGGTATGGGCTATGTCCCTTGCGAGGGCGAGAAGGCGGCGGATGTCCTTGCCTCCAGCTATGAGATCGACGTCTGCGGGGTAAAAGTGAAAGCCGAAGCGTCGCTAAAACCAATGTACGACCCGAAATCCGAGCGCGTTAAAGTTTAACCAAAAGGTCGGGGCGCGAATGCGCCCCGGCTCGATTTTTGGAAGGCGACGTATCAATAAATCTGATGTGTCGCATCACAGTTTCCGCAGTTCCCAAGCGAACCCGATTTGCCGTAAACACAGCCGGTGCAACCCTGGGAACCTGGTATGGCGAACGCATCTATCCTTTCGCAAAACGTGGATACGTCAAAGGGTCTGGCATTGGCTCTGGCCGCCTATGTCATGTGGGGGTTCCTGCCGCTTTACATGAAAGCGATGGCGCATATCGGCCCTGTTGAGGTCGTAGCCCATCGGATCATTTGGTCCGTTCCTGTTGCAGGTTTGCTGCTGATCGCATTGGGCCGAACACAAGACCTGAAGGCTGCTTTGAAAAACCCAAAGATGCTGGCTATGGCGTGCCTGACGGCGGGGCTGATCTCGGTCAATTGGGCGATATACGTCTGGGCCATCGCCAGTGGTAACACGCTGGATGCGGCGCTTGGGTATTACATAAACCCACTTTTCAGCATTGCCTTGGGTGCGCTGTTACTGCGCGAGCCATTGAGCAGAACACAGATGATTGCCGTCGGTCTGGCGGCCGTCGGCGTGCTGGTTCTGATCATACAGGCCGGTAGCCTACCTTGGGCGGCGCTTGGTTTGACGATCAGTTGGGGCTTTTATGCGTTTTTCAAAAGGTCGCTGCCGATCGGCCCCAATCAGGGCTTTCTGCTGGAGGTTTTGATACTTTTGATTCCGGCGCTGGCCTATGTGACATGGCAGGGGGCGACGGGGACCGGGCATTTCGGTTGGGCGGTCGAGGACACGGCGCTGCTGGCCGGTGCGGGGTTGGTGACGGCAATTCCGCTGCTGGTTTATGCCAACGGGGCCAAGCTGGTGCGACTGTCGACCATGGGCATTCTGCAATACATCGCACCAACGATGATCTTCATTACCGCGATTGCCGTTTTTGGCGAACAGATTGACCAAGGGCGCATGATCGCCTTTCCTCTGATCTGGTCGGCGTTGGTGGTGTACTCAATCCCAATGATCCGCCAGATTCGAACTCAGTCCTGACGTAACACTCGGGCGGCTTCTTTCGCCCATATCGCATATGTTCTGGGGCTGGGATGGTATCCGTCTGGCGCAGCTAACGCCGGGTCGTCGGGTAGGTTCAGGGTCAAGTGACGAGCCTGAGGATACTGTTCGACAACCTGTTTCAGGCCCTTGTCCAGCCGTGCGGCCTGCTGCCCGAGGACCCACGCGAGCGGTTGGGGTAAAGCTGGAAAGCGGTCCATCTGGGGAACGGCCGTTACGACCACCCTGCGCACTTTCATCCTGTCAACCAAGTGCTCCAGCAGCCGTGTTTGCCGTTCGATGAACTGTTTGCATGTGACGCCCCGCGTGACGTCATTTACCCCCAGCGCGGTTACTGCCACGTCAAACTCTTCGTCTGTCAGCTTTAAACGCTCAATCGTGTCATGGGTCGTGTGCCCGGTCGTCGCTTTTAGCTGCCATTCGACGGTGTAATGTCGTGACAGCTCTCTTACCAAACACCCGGATAAGGCCTGAGCCTGTGTTCCAGCCCCAACACCCGCTGCCGAACTGTCGCCCGCGATCAACAAACGCAGCCGCGGCCCGCGACCGGCGCGTCCTGTACGAGGGCCAGAGGGTTCCGGTAGCAATTGCGCGCTGCGCCGTACCGTCAGCCCCTGAATCGCCAAGACGGGCAACAAGGGCACGCGCAGCAACTGATCGGGGGCCAGCGGCATAGTCAGCTCAATGCGTTTTTGTATTCAAGAAACCTGGGGTCGGTCATCACACGGGCCATCATCGCCTCGCGCAAGGCTCCGATGGTTTTGTAGGGGCGCATGACGACCTCGAAATCCTGAATCAACCCGTCATCGTTCAGGGTGATCAGGTCAACGCCAACCGCGTCCAGATCGCCGACCTTGCACTGAAATTCCAACGCCCAATCTTTTCCCTCGCCCATGATCCGGCGATATCGAAACTCTGAAAACACTTGCCCCACATGGCCCAGAACTGCGGCCACGGGCGCGCGGCCGGTCCATGTGCTGTAATAGGTTGGCGGAGAAAACCGCACGTCCTCTGCCAGTAACGCGTGGATCAGGCTTTCATCGCCCTTGGCGACGACCTCTTGCATGCGTTCGATTGTGGGATGCACTTTTTCCTCCTCCGACCTGTTTCGTCAGAGTTGCGGAAGCAATCCGTTCAGGCAAGGCCGACGTTGCGGGAGGTTGCCCCTTGCGTTAGGCAGTGCCGCATGACTGAGACTTACGCCCCTCCGACCACGCCACTGGAATTGTTGCATGAAGATGCGCAACTGATCGTGGTCAACAAGCCCTCGGGGTTGTTGTCTGTGCCTGGGCGTGGGGAGCATCTGGCGGATTGCCTGCAATCGCGGGTTCAGGTCGCTTTTCCTCAGGCCTTGCTGGTGCACCGGCTGGATCGGGATACCTCGGGCGTTATGATCTTTGCCCAAACGCCTCATGCGCAGCGACATCTGAGTATGCAGTTCGAGAAGCGACAGACCCGCAAGACCTATGTCGCGCGCGTCTGGGGTCACATCGCGGCCAAGACAGGGACGGTTGATCTGCCCCTCATTGTGGACTGGCCCAACCGACCGCGCCAGATGGTTTGCCACGAAACAGGCAAGCCTGCCATGACGGACTGGCGCGTGGTCAAACACGAGGGCGCAACGACCCGTGTGCGGCTGTTCCCACAAACCGGGCGGTCACATCAGCTGCGTGTGCATATGTTGGCGTTGGGCCACCCGATTTTGGGTGACCCTTTTTATGCCGAAGGTGATGCGCGCGACTACCCGCGTCTGATGTTGCATTCCGAAGAGCTGCGGTTGAAACACCCTGATGGCGGCGCATCCATGAAATTTCGCGCAAAGGCTGATTTCTGATCCTATGCAGTTCGGGTCCAGAAAACCTTGAGGTTTCCCAGAGAAAACCGTCTGGCGCGGTTACGAGGCTCACAAGGTTGGCGGGCCGCCATGATCTCTCGCTCAATCTCGAATGCACGCAGACGATGGTCCTGAGACCAGCGCCCCAACTGAAGGGTCATCATGACGTGATTATCCAGATTTGGCATGGTTAAACTCCTGTTGAAAGATCCAAATCTGGCGCATCACTGCTGACACCACCTTGTCAGTGGGCTGTGCTAAGGTGTCAGCAGATCAACCGGAGACTGCCATGCGCCGTTCGACCCGCCTGTTTGAAATCATTCAGATTTTGCGCGCTGCAGATGCGCCTGTGACGGCTGAAACCCTTGCTGAAAAGCTCGAAGTCTCGGTGCGTACGGTTTACCGCGACATCGCCGCCTTGCAGGCGCAGCGAACCCCGATCGAAGGTGAGGCCGGTGTAGGATACCTGATGCGTCGTGGCTATGATCTGCCGCCGCTCAATTTCGACGCGGAAGAGGTCGAAGCCTTGTGGGTTGGCCTGTCTATGCTGGCGCGCACGGGCGACAGTACGCTGCAACAGGCTGCAAATCGGGTGTGCCGCAAGATAGACGCCCTGCGTGACCCGGCAGACTGGCTACAGGTTGCCCCTTGGGGCGCGCCTTTGGATGATCCGAACAAAGGCTGTGTTCCCGTCGTGAACTACCGTGAAGCGATCCGAACGGAACGCAAGATACGCATCACCTACGTCGATGCCGATGAGCTGCGCACAGAACGTATCGTACGCCCGGTTGCTCTGATCTATCATATTGAATGCACGATGCTGGTTGCGTGGTGCGAGCTCAGGAATGGGTTTCGGCATTTCCGCACGGATCGAATTTGGGACTGTGAATTGATCGACGCCCATTTCTGCGGTCAGGGAGAGCCGCTGCGCGCCATCTGGCAAGAGCAGAACCAATGGGACGCGCCTGCAAAGACGCATTGAACGGCGGGTAACTGCCTATATCACCGTATTGTTGCTTGAGCCTACCGTGGTAGAGCGCGATATACTGGCCTAAACAACGTGGCTCCGTCAAACGGAGCCAGAGCAGAAGGTGAATTCATGACGATTTCCAAGTTTTTTGTAACTGCCGGGCTGTGCTCGGCCATGTTTCTGGGGGCCTGCACAGACCCTGGTACTTTGAACCTTCCGGCTGATCCCAACCAAAACGCCAAACAGGGCGCCATTCTGGGCGGGTTGATCGGTGCTGGCGTCGGTGCGATTGCGAACGACTCAGATCCTTTGCTGGGTGCTTTGGCCGGTGGTGCCATCGGTGCCGCAGGCGGCGGCGTGATCGGCAATCAGTTGGACCGGCAAGCCGCTGAGCTGCGTCAGCAACTGGCCAATGATGGGATTATCATCACCAATGCAGGTGATCGTCTGATCGTAACGGTTCCGAACGATATCACTTTTGACACCGACAGCTCGACCGTTCGCCCGGCGCTGCGGGCGGATCTTGTGCGTGTTGGTCAGAACCTCGTCAACTATCCCAACTCGAATGTCCAGGTCATAGGCCATACCGACAGTGATGGCGCGGCGTCCTACAACCAGGGACTGTCCGAGCGTCGTGCGCGTTCGGTTGCCGATATCCTGCAGGCCAATGGTGTGAACAGTTCAAGGATTACGACGATCGGTCTGGGTGAAAGCCGTCCGGCGGCATCGAACCTTACGCCTGAAGGCAAGGCTCGGAACCGTCGGGTCGATATCGAAATCATCCCGAACGGTCGCACGTAAAGCGAAGGGGCGTCATGGGCGCCCCTTTTTTGCACATTGACTGCGCGTCACAAGGGCTTTGGCCCGCGCGTTTATCGGGCTAACTAAGGGGAAACACCCTAACGGAGTTTCCCCATGTCCGAACCGATCCTTCTGAGCCTGTCGGGTTCTTTGCGTCAAACCGCAACCAACCGCAAACTGCTGCGCGAAGCGGCGCGGTTGTTTTCTCCGGGCACTCATATCGAAGCGGATCTGAACCTGCCGTTGTATGACGGAGATATTGAGAATGGCGAGGGTATCCCCGCCGCGGTTCAAACCCTTTCCGATCAAATTGCGCAGGCCGACGCTGTGATCATTTCGACCCCGGAATACAACAAGGGGCCGTCAGGTGTGCTGAAAAACGCATTGGATTGGGTGAGCCGGACACAGGGCAACCCTTGGGCGAACAAACCCGTGGCGGTTATGTCCGCCGCCGCAGGCCGTGCAGGCGGTGAGCGCGCGCAGATGATCTTGCGCAGCTTTATGGTCCCGTTTCAGACGCGTATCCTGCAGGGCCCGGAAATCCACCTGGCCGACAGTTCCAACGAGTTTGACGAGCAAGGTCGACTGGTCAGCGAGCGCTATGAAAAAGCGCTTGAGACTTTGATGCTGAAACTGCGTTCAGAAGCCGGTTTCTGAACGCCCTCAATAGCTTGCCCCTTTGGGGGCGGCAATCTAGCTTGAGGCAATGTCACAAGAAACCCAATCAGACCTGATCGATCCAGCCCGGGCCACTGCTTTGCAGGTGGCGCTAGGGCTTCCGATTTCTGTCGGGGCGGGTGTGGCTTTGCCGCCGTTTTTTCATCACCTTTATTTCTGGTCCCCGCAACCACCCGAGGGGTTAGGGCGCGATGGGCATCCCAAGGTCGGGGGCCTGATCCCTGACATGGGTTTGCCGCGCAGAATGTGGGCCGGGGGTCGGTTGCAATTCACCGCCCCCCTGGTTGCGGGCACTCCGGCTGAACGGCGTTCATCTTGCGAAATCTCGACAACGAAACCCGGGCGCAGCGGGCCATTAGGCTTTGTTACTCTGCGCCATGAAATCTGGCAGGAAGGCGTGCTGTGTCTGACCGAATGGCAGGATTTGGTGTACCGCAACGACCCCGCACCGGATGAGGTTAAGCCAATTGCACCGACGGCGCGCACGGATGCCTCGGATGTACGGGTTGTATCTTTCGACACGACGCAGCTGTTTCGGTATTCGGCACTTACCTTCAACGGCCATCGCATTCACTACGACCTCGACTACGCCAGAGATGTTGAGGGATACGCGGGATTGGTCGTGCATGGCCCGCTGTTGGCGCAGCATCTGATGCTGTTTGCACAAGACCTGATGGGGCCATTGGCGCAATTTTCGTTCCGCGCATCTTCGCCTTTGATGCATTTTGAATCGGCCACATTATGCCGTTCGGGAAGTGATCTGTGGGTGCGCGGCCCGGACGGGCGACAATGCATGAGCGCCAAAGCTGTTCCCAGCTCAGAGTGATGCCTCGGGGCGGAAGTCGGCGGGAATACCGTCAACTCCGTCCAGAATAAGATCGGCCATAACTTCGGCCACCTTGGGTGCCATGCCGAACCCGATTTTAAACCCACCATTGGCGATGAAGTGGTCGGGGTATAGTGGGTGTGCGCCCAGCATTGGCGCGCGGCTTTTGCTGCGCGGACGCACACCGGCCCAGCGTTCAATCACCTCGGCCCCGTGCAGCAGTGGCAAGGCGCGGGTGGCGCGATCAATGACGTCGTCCAAGGCAGCGTCAGTGCTGGTGGGGTTGTCATACTCGCGTTCCGATGTTGATCCGATCGCCAACGTGCCGTCCGCGTGGGGTACGATATGCACAGCGTCTGCAAATAGCTGCGGAACCTCACCAGCATCGAACCGCAAAAGCGCCGCCTGACCTTTCACGCCATTGCCGACTGTCTTACCAAAAGCGTCGCTCAGTTCCTGCAACCCGGCGAGGCCAGTGGCTTGGACGACGCGCCCGCCATCGGGGGCCTCTTGCACCACCTGCACGCCTAAAACCGCCAGCGCCGCCGTAAGGGCGGCACAGGCTTTGCGCGGGTGCATTCGTGCACTCAGGGTGTCATGAATTACATACCCGGTCGGGCTGGGGGGACACCACGCACCGATGTCGTTGGTGCTGAGGACGGTCCATTCCGCCTTGCCCTGCCACAAGGTGGCGGCGGTTTTCGCCCGCGCATGCGCAAGTTCAAGCGTGCGGGCGTCTGCAATGGGCTGCAACCGACCCAAGCGCGCATATCCGGACGAAACTCCACCAGTCGCCTCAACATGTTTCCAGAATGGCTCAGCCATGATCAGGCTGTCGAACTGAAACGCTTTCTTGGCATTCCAATTCTCGGGTACATGCGGGGCCAATGCACCAACAAGCCCGCCGCTGGACCCGGCTCCGGGGCCGTACGGGTCGATGACCTGAACCTTTGCACCGCGCTTTGCGCAGACCCAGGCAATGGATAGGCCAAAGATGCCCGCACCGCGGACCGTCACATCGACCATTGCCAATCCCCTTTTCATTCTTCAGTGTCGCGCCGCTTAGCTACAGGATTCCCGGATGGCAGACCAGCATGCCGAACTGACGTGGAGAGAGGGCCAGGTCCCAGTCTCGGATCGCTTTGACGATCCCTATTTCTCGTTACAGAATGGGCTTGAGGAAACGCGCCATGTGTTTTTGGCGGGCAATGACCTGCCAGCGCGGTTCGCGCCGGGATTTCGCATAGCCGAGCTTGGGTTTGGAACTGGCTTGAATATGCTGACAGCTTGGTCTGAATGGGAAAAGTCGGGGCAGACCTCGCCTTTGACATTTACCAGTTTCGAAGCGTTTCCGATGCAACAGGCCGATATGGCGCGCGCGCTCAGCGCTTTTCCGGAACTTTCTGACTGGGCTGAACGGTTTCTTGCAGTTTGGAAGGGTGGACACTGCGAATTGGAAACCCTGCGTCTGGAGGTCATTGAGGGCGACGCCCGCCAGACCCTGTCGGATTGGTCCGGTCAGGCCGACGCATGGTTTTTGGACGGGTTTTCCCCCGCCAAAAACCCCGAACTGTGGGGCGCAGATCTGATGCAGCATGTCGCCGACCATACGGTGAGTGGTGGTACAGCGGCCACGTACACAGCGGCTGGTTTCGTCAGGCGGGGGCTTTCAGATGCTGGATTTTCGGTTACGCGCACGTCAGGATTCGGTCGCAAACGCCATATGACGCGGGCCACCAAGGCATGACGCAGCAGAACAATACCCGTGCCGGAATTGCGCTGATGATCGCAGCTACGGTGGTGTTTGCGTTACAGGACGGAATCTCGCGCCATCTCGCGGGGACGTATAACACCTACATGGTCGTAATGATCCGCTACTGGTTCTTTGGGGCGTTCGTCGTCGTATTGGCACTGCGAGCGCCCGGCGGGCTTCAGTCGACAGCCCGCACCAGCCAGTTGGGCCTGCAAATACTGCGCGGCGTTCTGTTGGCCGGCGAGGTCTGCGTCGCCGTCTACGCCTTTACCATTCTGGGACTGATCGAAAGCCAGGCGGTTTTCATCTGCTACCCACTGTTGATTGCCGCCCTCAGTGGCCCGGTCTTGGGGGAAAAGGTCGGATGGCGGCGATGGGCTGCAATCGGTGTCGGCTGTGTCGGAGTGCTGGTCATTCTGCAGCCAGGTATGGGCGTGTTTAACCCGTGGGCTGTGATTCCGCTGATCTCGGCCTTCATGTTTGCCATTTACGGCCTTCTGACCCGCTATGCCGCCCGGCGTGACAGCACGGCAACCAGCTTTTTTTGGACCGGTGTCGCAGGGGCGGCCGCGATGACATGCATTGGATTGTGGTTTTGGGAGCCGATGGAAAGCGGTGACTGGGTCTGGATGGGTCTCTTGTGCCTCAGCGGTGCGTTGGGCCATTGGTTATTGATCAAGTGCTACGAGATGGCCGAGGCCAGCGCAGTGCAGCCTTTCGCCTATTTCCACCTGATGTGGAGCGCGATCCTTGGCATTTCGATCTTTGGAGAGGCACTGCGCCCCGCAGTGGTGATCGGGGCCACACTTGTGATTGCTGCAGGTCTGTTCACCCTATGGCGCGAACGACGCCAGAGTTGAGCCGATCAGCTCTTGCGAAAACGGAATCGGCAATGGCGGCTGCCCCAAACGGGCACGGTAAACCGGCAGGCTTTCGGCCACGCGCATGACGTAATTTCGCGTTTCGCTAAAGGGAATGGTTTCGATCCAGTCCACCATGTCGATCTCGCCCGCGCGCGGGTCACCGTACCGTTCCATCCACGAGATCGGACGGCGCGGGCCAGCATTGTAGCCCGCAGCCATCATGACGACGTTCCCATTGAAGTTCGCAGATAGGGTGGACAGGTAATTCGCGCCCAGCTTGGCGTTGTATTGCCAATCGGACGTAAGCTTGCCGGTTTTATGCCCGCTGAGAATCCCCATATTTTTGGCCACCAACTGCGCTGTTGCAGGCATCACTTGCATCAAGCCACGTGCACCGGCCCCGCTGATCACCACCGGGTCAAACTCACTTTCGCGCCGTGCAATCGCCAATGTCATCTCTTTCGCCATCGGCAATCCCAGATCAGCCACGGGATGAACGGGGTAATAGGCCGCTGGCAGCACGACCCCTGTCTTCGCCGCGCGTTTTGCGATCATGACGGCCAGGTGAGGCTCTTTCAGTTCAATGACCAGATCACCCAGCTGGTTGGCTTGCGTGGTGTCCAGATCCTCCACTAAATGGGTCAGAAACCTTTCCGAGAGGTTGTCTTCCCCCGCACGCAGCAGCAGAAGCCCAGCTTCCAAGACGCTGGAGTCCGCAAAATCGGCTTGCTTCCAATGTGGCGCCCGCCGGGGATTGGCCAGTTCGCTGTCAAAGGGACGCCCGATCCGTTCAGCCGCCAGCAGCCCATAGAATGATGTTTGGTAATCTGCGCCCATTGCATATGCTTCATAGGCTTTGTCTGCATCTCCTTGCGCCGCATAGGCGCGACCCAGCCAATACCCGCCACGCCCTTTGGAAATCGGCGACTGCACCGCATCCGAGAAATTCTGAAAATGGCGAACGGCAGTTGCCGGGTCGTTCAGCTTACGCAGGGCGAGAAACCCGGCCAACCATTCCAGATCGGCGTAGCCATATCCCATTTCAGGGGTCATGTGGTGATTGGCGGCGATCTGATAGGCCCGTGTCGCGCTGCCGTTGCGCATCTCCAGCCGGGCAAGACGACGGCGGCCCTCAGCCCATTTGTCAGGCTCACCCAACGCGTCTGGCCCGGTCGAACGTTCCAGCATCAAATCGATGGCGCTGTCATCCAGTTCTTTCTGATCCCGCCAGACAAACCGGTCAAACGCAAGGCCGGGCGCATTGGCCAGGGACTTTGGAACAGCTGCAACCTTGGCGTCTACACCAGGTTGGCGTTTTTGCAGGGCGATGCGCGCCTCGGCCAGTTTGCGTTCATCCGAACTGACCAGTGGCAACATCTGCCCGGCGCTGACAAGGTTCCCATCCCATAACATTCTGTCCAAACGAGCTGAATGGTGGGGTTTCAACAAAGTTGCAAAGTTTTCCAGATAGTTCTTTTGCTGACCGGCCCCCATCGCCATCGTGTGCCACGCGGTCACAAGATCAGCCTCGGCATCCCCCTGACGCCCTTTTGCCTTGAGGGCGACGGCATAGTTCAACGCACCTTCCGCAGTTTGCGGGGGCACGTCCGCGTAGAACTTTATGGCCCGGTCGGGGTCAGCACCGGTAAAAGCGGGTTCGCTTTTGCGGCGCAACCAGGCCAACCCGGGCCAATCCGGTCTGCGTTCCAGGAAAACCAGCACATCGCCAGAGCTGCCGAATCCCTCGCGCAGCCAATGCCAGACTATGATGTCACGCGAGACCGACCCGCGTTCGCCCGACTCGCGAAGCGCGGCATTCCAGTCACCTTTGCGCATTTCGGACAATCCAGCCCGCAGATCATCGACTGCGTCCGCCCGGGCAGCGCCGGTTGTTGCCAGAATCACTACTACCAAAAGCGTCAGAACGCGTGTCATGCCTTGCATTTCCCAACCAACCAAGGATAGAGCCATTCAGGATAAACCTTGTGCCGCGGGGATCAACTCACATCGCAAAGATTGTGATGACCTGTGACGCAAAATTTGCCAACCGCGCACAGAAGGAGCGTGTCATGTTCAAAGGCTCAATGCCAGCCCTCGTCACCCCGTTCAGCAACGGCGAGTTGGACCTGAAGACGCTCAAACATTTGGTGGAATGGCACATTCAGGAGGGCTCTACGGGGCTGGTGCCCGTTGGCACCACAGGTGAAAGCCCAACGCTGAGCCATGATGAGCATGAAACCGTCGTCGAGCAGGTCGTTCAGGCCTCTGCTGGTCGCGTGCCGGTGATTGCCGGGGCCGGATCGAACAACACGGTTGAGGCGATCCGCTTTGTACAATTTGCGCAGAAAGTTGGAGCAGACGCCGCGCTGGTGGTGACACCCTATTACAACAAGCCCACACAAAAGGGCCTGATCGCGCATTTCCGGGCACTGCACGACTGCGCGGATATTCCAATCATCATCTACAATATTCCCGGACGCTCTGTCATCGATATGACACCCGAAACGATGGGCGAACTGTCTGAATTGCCACGCATCATAGGGGTCAAAGACGCGACCGGCGATCTGGCCCGCGTCAGCCAACAACGCGCGTCTTGTGGCCCGGATTTTTGCCAGTTGTCAGGCGAAGACGCGACTGCGCTCGGCTTCAACGCACACGGTGGCGTCGGCTGCATATCGGTCACGGCAAACGTCGCGCCCAAACTATGCGCCGAGTTTCAACAGGCCACACTGGACGGCGACTATGCCAAAGCGCTGGAATACCAAGATCGTCTGATGCCGCTGCATGAGGCCATCTTTATCGAGCCCGGTTTGGTCGGCGCGAAATATGCGTTGAACAAGCTTGGACTTTGCAGCGCCGAGGTCCGTTCGCCACTGACTGAGCTGGATGACAGCACCAAAGAAGCTATCGATTCCGCGCTGCGCCACGCCGGGTCGCTGTAACGCCGTCTTTGCAGGCGCGATCCGAGCTTCATCTGGCCAAAAATATCCCGGGGGATGAATTGGTCTGAAAGACCAAGAAGGGGGCTGGCCCCCTTCTTTAGCGTTTGCCGTAGTACAACCCTACGACATGTTCAGCCTGTGCGAAAAACAGCCATCTGGAAACCGCAACCCCGGCGATATGCGACAGCACGGCCAGTGCAGCAAAGAAATGCCCGAACGGCAAAAGCAACAAGACAACCGGGATCATGAAGGCAAGTACAAACGAGATAACACGCAGCTTTTCCGCATGCTTTCGGCCTACAATATGGACGAATTCATTCAAGAGATAGTTTGTACCCGTATGGGGTGGTTCAAAGGCACGCACCGTTCCAATATTGCCCAAGCCGGTTGCCGTCTGTAAATTCGTCCCAGAATTCCCGAAAGCTTTGTCGCCTGCCCACCATGTCAACGCCTGAATGGTCGCCGCAATAACAAGCAATGGGATCGCAAGCGTCACTTGACCTGCAAGCAATGACCCACCGGCGATACTGTAACCAAGGAACATTGCAGGCGTGAACTGAGAATTCCAGCGTGGGATAGTCTTGAGCTGTGTGTAGATCATAGATGTTGTAAAGACTGTCGCGACCGAAAACACAGCGCCAATTAACCCCAGAAACGCCCACCGCTGCCCCAGAAAAATCGGACCGAGCGCATAGAGCCCCATGACAATCAGCGCGATCACCGCGCACCAGCCCTCGCGACTCAGCCAGCTGGACCGCCATTGCGTGAATGCCTTAAGGGCGCGTTCGGGGTGCCCGAGGTGGAAGGTCGAGGCCATCAACCCACCAACTGACAAGCCAAAGGCGATTAGGTAAAATACAAACGCTACCCATCCTGTAACGTCCGGCAATCCCAGACCCAGAAAAAACAGCAGACCAAAGCCCAGACCAGACAGTGTCGTAAAGATAATAACAGAAGGGGCTGGATGCATCAGAGCTTCTCCAGTGCTTTGTCCAGCCAGCCCAGGAACCCTTTCGGCTCCTCGGCGACGGGGGCCAGCAGGGGGGCCAGAATGTCGATCTGGTCCTCGATCTGATCCTTGGGTCGCGGTGGCAGGTATTTGTTGACGGGTTTGGTGCCCATTTCAGGCATCAGGTCCATGCCCTCGCGTTCGGCTACCAGTTTGCTGACATCGCTGTCAGGGTCGCCGAGATCACCGAAATGACGTGCGCCCGCCGGGCAGGTGCGTACGCAGGACGGGACGCGATCTACCTCGGGCAGGTTTTCGTTATAGATACGGTCAACACAAAGCGTGCATTTCTTCATCACGCCTTCGGCCAAGTCCATTTCGCGCGCGCCATAGGGACAGGACCACGCGCACAACCCGCACCCGATGCAATCGCTTTCGTTGACGAGGACAATGCCATCTTCGACACGTTTGTAGCTTGCTCCGGTTGGGCAAACCGTCACGCAGGGGGCATCCTCGCAATGCAGGCAGGATTTTGGGAAGTGGATCAGCTGTGCGGGCCCTTGTTCGGGCTGCACTTCGTAGGAATGCACGCGGTTCAGGAAAGTGCCTGACGGGTTGCCGCCATAGGCATCCTGATCGGAAAGAGGCGCACCGTAGTTTTCAGTGTTCCAGCCTTTGCAGGAGATCACGCAGGCATGGCACCCAACACAAGTATCCAGGTCGATGACCAGACCCATTTTGCGTTCAGTGGATTCGGGTAGCTGGGTCATGTCAACGAAGCTCCGCTTTGGCAGTTGGGCAGGGGGCCAGCCCCCTCTTGAGCCTGCGCCTCAATTCACCCCCGGGATATTTTTGGCCAGATGAAGTGCGGATATTTTTCATTTTCCCACCTTCCATGCCAGATCCTTGGGGCCGGTGCCAACGGGGGATTGGATCGGGGCAAATTCGGGCTGGCTTTGTGCGTCCGTCGGTGGGTCGGCTTTTTCGAGTTTGACCTTGAGGTCGAACCACGCGGCCTGACCTGTGATCGGGTCTGAATTGGCCCAACGCATGCCGTCGCCTTTAGGTGGCAGTAGTTCGTGGATCAGGTGGTTCAGCAAGAATCCCTTGGTGGCCTCTGGCGCGTTTTCCTGCAATGCCCATGCGCCTTTGCGTTTGCCGATGGCGTTCCACGTCCAGACGGTGTTTTCATTAAGTGCGGCCATTTCCATGACCGGGACGGTGATTTCACCATGAGGTGAGGTGACTTTGGCCCAGTCGCCGTCTTGCAGTTTGTGTTCGCGCATCAGTTTGGTGGGTACGTAAAGAGGGTTGCGCCCATGCAACTGCCTTAGCCATGCGTTCTGCGTTCCCCAGCTGTGGTACATGGCCATCGGGCGCTGGGTCAGGGCGTTGACGGTGAAGCCTTCGTTGCCCTGCTGATCGGTTTCATACCAGATCGGAAGCGGGTCCATTGCGTCATTGATACGCTGGCGCAGGTGCTCGGGGGGTTGGTGATCTCCGTGTCCTTCGGCGGCCAGCTGGAATTTACGCATCGGCTCGGAATAGAGCTGGAACAGATAAGGTTGTGGGCTGTCATAAAGGCCGATTCCAACGGCCCAGTCCTGATAGGCCGTGTTCCAGGGTTTGTAGTAATCCGCGCCTTCGGGGATATGTGCGACGTAGAAGCCCCCGTTTTCGATATAGCGGTTCAGCTGGTCCGGGTTGACCGCGCCGCGGCCTTCTTTGTCGCCATCCTCGCCCCGGAACCCGGCCAGCGGGCCGATGCCGGGTTTGCGTTCGTGGTTGACGATATAGTCGGCGTAATCCTTCCATTTGGGCGAGCCGTCTTCGTTGGTGAAGCCGGGCAGGCTCATGCGGTTGGCGAGTTGGATCAGAACCGATTGGAACCCGCGCACGTCGCGGTCGGGCTCGACCACCGGCCAGCGGATTGCATCGGCGGCGGCGTCGGCTTCGCAGATCGGGCGGTCCAGCAGCGAGATGCAGTCGTGCCGTTCCAGGTAGGTGGTATCGGGCAGGATCAGGTCGGCATAGGCGACCATTTCCGAGGAGTAAGCATCCGAGTAGATGATCTTTGGGATGACGTATTTGCCGTCTTCGGTCTTGGCCGACAGCATCTCCATCACGCCTTTGGTGTTCATGGAGGAGTTCCACGACATGTTCGCCATGTACATGAACAGCGTGTCGATCTTGTAGGGATCACCGGCGGCCGCGTTCGAGATCACCATATGCATCAACCCGTGGGCCGACATCGGGTTTTCCCATGTGAACGCTTTGTCGATGCGCTGGGCGGTGCCGTCTTCGTTCAGCAGCAGGTCCTCGGGGCCGCGTGGGAAGCCAAGGTGAGGGCCTTCCAACGGACGGCCCGGGCGGCGGTCGCCGTGCGGGGTGGGGTGCGCCTCGACGGGTTTCGGGTAGGGCGGTTTGAAGCGGAAACCGCCGGGCACCTCAACCGTGCCCAGCAGGATTTGCAGCACATGCAGGGCGCGACAGGTCTGGAAGCCGTTTGCGTGGGCCGAGATGCCGCGCATCGCGTGGAAGCTGACGGGGCGGCCGGTCATTTTGCTGTGTTTTTCGCCCCGGAAGTCGGTCCACTCGTGGTCCAGCTCGATAGCCTCGTCAAAGGCGACACGGGCGATCTCAGCCGCGATGGCGCGGATGCGTTTGGCGGGGATGCCACATCGCTCGGCGACGTTTTCGGGGGCGTGTTCGTCAGACAGGTATTTCTCGGCCATCAGGTGGAAGACAGGGCGGTGAGTGACGCCGTTTTTGTCATAGGTGGCCGACAGGTCCGGGCGCACGCCGGGTTTGTCAAAGGCCGTGGGTTCGCCTGTTGCGCGGTCGATCACCAGCGGTTTGCCGTCCGCGTCGCGCAGGAACAGACCTTTTTCCGGACCCTCGGCGGCGTTCACCAAGACCGGCGCGTTGGTGTAACGGGCAAGGTAGTCGAGGTCGATCTTGCCAGCTTTCATCAGCACATTGATCAGCGACAGGATGAACAGCCCGTCGGTGCCCGGCGTGATGCCGACCCAATCGTCAGCCACCGCGTTATAGCCCGAGCGGATCGGGTTCACCCCGATCACCCGCGCGCCGCGCGCCTTGATCTTGCCGATGCCCATCTTGATCGGGTTGCTGTCGTGATCCTCGGCCACGCCGAACAGCATGAACAGCTTGGTGTGGTCCCAATCAGGCTGGCCAAATTCCCAAAACGCCCCGCCCATGGTGTAGATGCCACCCGCCGCCATGTTGACCGAGCAGAACCCGCCATGTGCGGCATAGTTCGGCGTTCCAAAATTCTGCGCCCAAAAGCTGGTGAAACTCTGGCTTTGGTCGCGCCCGGTGAAGAAGGCCAGTTTGTGCGGGGCCGTCTCGTGTAATTCGTTCAGCCAGCCCACGGCTGTGCTGATCGCTTCGTCCCACTCAATCTCGCGGAACTCGCCCGAGCCGCGCGGCCCAACTCGGCGTAGCGGTTTACGCAGGCGTGAAGGGGCGTTGACCTGCATGATCCCAGCCGACCCTTTGGCGCAAAGAACACCTTTGTTGACGGGGTGGTCACGGTTGCCCTCGATATACGCGACCTTGCCATCCTTGATGTGAACGTTAATGCCGCACCGGCAAGCGCACATATAGCAGGTGGTCTTTCGGACCTCGTCCGAGACCTTGGGCGAGGTATCTATGACTGGCTGGTTCAAAAGCGCCCCCTGTAGCTTGTGATCCGATCATTCCCATAAATGGCATGAAAGCGGAATAAATTTTTCGTTTTTGCGTGCTGGGGTGATTTATGTTCCAGCATCATTGTGTTGCGCCTGAACGGCGGTGACGGCGATCATGTGCAGAATGTCCTCGGACGAGCAGCCACGCGACAAGTCATTGGCCGGCTTCGCCAACCCCTGCAGCACCGGACCGATCGCCTCGACCCCTCCGATGCGCTGAGCGATTTTGTAGCCAAGGTTTCCCGCATTCAAACTGGGAAAGACAAAGACGTTCGCTTCGCCTCTAAGCGGGGAGTCAGTTGCCTTTGTCGCTGCGACTTCCGGTACGAAAGCGGCGTCAAACTGAAGCTCTCCGTCAATCAAAAGCGCGGGGTCCTTTTCGCGTGCGATCTGCGTTGCCTCGACCACCTTTGACACCTTCGGGTGTTCCGCGCTGCCTGACGTCGAAAAGGACAGCATCGCCACCCTCGCCGTGTCGCCGGTCAGTGTAGTGTATGAGTCTGCCGAAGCGCGGGCGATTTCAGCCATCTCTTGCGCATCCGGGTCCACGACCAGACCGCAATCGGCAAAGATGCGGGCGCCTTTGACCTCGTGATGGTCCTGGCAGAACAGCATCAGGAAAAAGCTGGAAACCATGGCGGCTTCGGGTGCAGTGCCGATGATCTGCAAAGCGGTGCGCACAGTGTCGGATGTGGTTTCGACCGCGCCTCCCACGGTGCCATCGGCGATGCCCTGCTGCACAAGCATGGCGGCATAGGTCAGCCGGTTGCTGATCTGCCGGTTCGCATCCTCAAGGGTCATGCCTTTGTGCTTGCGACGTTCATACAACGCCTGCGCCAAGTTGGGCGTCAGGTCCGAGGCTGAAGGATCGTGGATTTCGATCCAATCAGGGTCGAAACCCTTGTGGGTGCCGAGAAGGGCCGAAACTTCGGCCCTGTCTCCGATCAGGATAATCCGCGCGACCTTCTCTTTGACGGCCTTGACGGCCCCTTCGACAACGCGGGGATCATCGCCCTCGGACAGGGCGATGATTTTGTCCGACGCGCTTGCCGTCCCGAGAATGGCGCGCAGAGGCTTCACCCGAGTTACGCCCCGGCCTGCGGGGTCATGTCGTCCGCGCTGATCCCGGCAACCGCAACTGGTTTCTTCATCGCGTCGCGGCGGAAGGGCTCACCCAGTTCCTGGTTGATCATGGCTTCGATCAGGGTGGTGACACCGCTCTTTTGATCTTCGATGGCTTGGTTCAGTGCTGCAGTCAGCTCATCCATGGTGCGGGCCACGACACCCTTCAGGCCGCAGGCTTGCGCGATCCCGGCATAGGACACTTTGGTGTCCAGCTCAGTGCCAACAAAGTTGTCATCAAACCAAAGGGTCGAGTTCCGCTTTTCGGCGCCCCACTGATAGTTGCGGAAGACGATCTGGGTGATCGCTGGCCATTCCTCGCGTCCGATGGCTGTCAGTTCGTTCACTGCAATGCCAAAGGCACCGTCACCCGAGAATCCGACGACGGGTACATCCGGGTTACCGATCTTGGCGCCGACGACCGACGGCAGACCGTAACCGCAGGGACCAAACAGGCCCGGTGCCAGATATTTGCGGCCATCCTCAAAGGATGGATACGCGTTGCCGATAGCGCAGTTGTTGCCGATATCGGACGAGATGATCGCCTCTTTCGGCAGGGCGGACTGGATCGCGCGCCACGCCATACGCGGGCTCATCCAGTCGGGTTTGGCCGCGCGTGCGCGCTGGTTCCATGTGGTGCCCGGATCGTCATCCTCGTGGTCCATGCTGGACAACTGCTGCGCCCAGGCGGATTTCTTTTGTGCGATATTGGCCTTGCGTTCCGCACGGTCTGTGTCGCCTGCCGTATCGCTCAGCTGCGCCAGAATACCTTTGGCTACCTTGGCGGCATCGCCGATGACGCCAACGGTGACCTTCTTGGTCAGGCCAATCCGGTCGGGGTTGATGTCGACCTGAATGATCTTGGCGTCGGCGGGCCAGTACTCCATGCCATAGCCTGGCAGGGTCGAGAACGGGTTCAGACGGGTGCCGAGGCACAGGACCACATCGGCCTCGCTGATCAGCTCCATCCCGGCCTTCGAGCCGTTGTAGCCCAGCGGGCCAGCAAACAGCGGGTGCGAGCCCGGGAAAGCATCATTGTGCTGGTAGCCGACGCAGACCGGCGCATCCAGACGTTCGGCCAGATCCTTCGACGCCTCGATGCCGCCCTCGGACAGAACCACACCGGCGCCGTTCAGGATTACAGGGTTTTTGGCATTGGACAGCAGCTCGGCCGCCTGCGCCACAGCGCTTTCGCCGCCCGAGGGGCGCTCGAACTCGACGACTGCTGGCAGGTCAACGTCGATGACCTGAGTCCACATGTCGCGAGGGATGTTCAGCTGAGCCGGTGCGCTTGCGCGTTTGGCTTGCATGATCACGCGGTTTAGAACTTCGCAAACGCGGGATGGGTCCCGGACCTCTTCCTGATAAGCGACCATGTCTTCGAACAGTTTCATCTGCTCGACTTCCTGGAAACCGCCCTGACCAATGGTTTTGTTCGCCGCCTGTGGCGTCACCAGCAACAGTGGCGTGTGGTTCCAGTAGGCCGTCTTTACAGCGGTGACAAAGTTGGTGATACCGGGGCCGTTTTGCGCGATCATCATCGACATCTTGCCGGTGGCGCGGGTATAGCCGTCGGCCATCATGCCAGCGCTGCCCTCATGCGCACAGTCCCAGAACATGATGCCCGCCTTTGGGAACAGGTCCGAGATCGGCATCATGGCCGAGCCGATGATCCCGAACGCATGTTCGATCCCGTGCATTTGCAGAACCTTAACAAAGGCCTCTTCCGTGGTCATTTTCATCTGGGTGATCTCCGCGCATGGATAGGTGAAGCCGGGCCATTGGCCCCGCCTTTGAATATGGTTGTGGCGCAAGGTGCAGGGCCACGTTAGGGCCAGAATCTGCGGCGGGATAGGTCCAGACTGGATTCAGCTGTTCCGAATGGCGTCAGCGACCCTTTTTACGCCCGGCGCGATCCGCTCCTGCGGGATTGAGGAGTAGCCGAGGCGATAGAAATTCCGCGGTCGATCCGGCCCTGAAAAGAACGGTGCACCAGGTTCTATGTGAACGCTCTGACTTTGAAGCCTGTGCGCCAATTGGGTGGTGTCGACATGTTCGGGCGCCGACATCCACAAAGAAGACCCTCCCATGATCCCGCGCCCGGCTACGGATAGGCCGTGTTCTTCAACGGCGGCATCAAGGGTCTCGCGCCGTTGTGCCAGAACCTTCGACATGCGCCGGATTTGCGCATCGTAATGGCCCAAGGACAGGAAATAGGCCGCCGTGCGTTGGATATGCCCGGGCGGGTGGCGCAGGACCAGCGATCGCAAGGCCCGTGCCTCGCGGATAAAGGGCTCGGACCCGACCATGTAGCCCAGCCGCAGCCCTGGAAAAAGCGATTTTGAGAAGCTGCCCACATAGATTACGCGCCCGTCCCGATCCATTGACTTCAACGCAGGTGAAGGGGCACCCAGAAAGGCCATCTCAAATTCATAGTCATCCTCAACGACCATGGCATCCAGTTCTCTCGCGCGCTCCAGCAGGTGATGACGGCGGTTAACCGGCATGGTGGCAGTTGTCGGGCTTTGGTGGCTGGGCGTCGTGAAGATGACATCCGTATTCTCGGGCAACGCATCCGGGGGCAACCCATCCCTGTCCACGGGAATTGGGGTGACATCGCAATCCCAATGCAGCAATAGGCTGCGCAGGGCGTAATAGCATGGGTCCTCAATCACTGCCGTTCGATTGTGGGTCAGCAATATGCGCGATGCCAGCCACAACGCATTTTGGGCACCCATCGTGATCAGTATTTCTTCGGGTCTGGCGGCGATGCCTCTGCGGGGCAGGGTGTGACGCGCGATAAACTCAACCAACAACGGATCGTCTTGATCCACATAGTCGCCGGTCAATGATGCAAAGTCTTTGTGCCCCAGCGCCCGCACCGCGCAAAGCCGCCAATTGGCGTGGTCGAAAAGGGACCGATCGGCCTGACCATAGATGAAGGGGTACCGGTAATCTCGCCAATCGCTGGGTTTGGAAAGAACATCCCCGTCCGAAAACCGTCGCGCCAGTGCGGTGTCCCAATCCACGGTCTCAGCACTGCGCTGAACAGGTGTGTATTTCGGCGGAACCGGAGCATTTTGCGAAACGTAGTAGCCAGATCGCCCCTTTGCCGTCAGATAGTCATTGGCCAATAGCTCGGTATAGGCCAACGTGACGGTGATCCGGCTGACACCCAGATGCGCGGCAAGTTTGCGGGACGATGGCAGCTTTTCCCCAACGTGGAACCGGCCTGACAGAATCCCTTCGGCGATCATCTGTTGAATCTGGGCCTGCAGCGTACCCTGTCCGTTCAGTTCCAAAAAGAAAGTGTCTACCGAAATTGCCATAGACCCTTATAGGTTGGACTTATTCTACCGGCAATCTGGACTTACGCTCGAACACAAAGAATTTCCCACCCGAGGTTGACGTTGAAAGATTAGATCTCTAAATAACTATAAATCTAGTTTAATAGAGGTGATGCTATGTGGGAAGCCGCAGCAGCAGGTTTTTCGGCCATGGGCTCCGAGGCCCGACTGAAAGTATTGAAGACTCTGGTCCGTGCTGGTGAATCCGGATTGACGGTCGGAGAGATTCAGGAACGAACCGGTATTGCACCTTCAACCTTGGCGCATCACCTGCGGTTTCTGTCCGCCGGTGGGGTTGTCGAACAGGAAAAGATCGGGCGCACAACGATCAACCGCGCTTGCTATGCCGAGCTGAGAAACCTTGCGCAATTCATCTTGTCCGAATGTTGTGCCGACGAAGTTGGAAAGGCGGCTAACGATGGCTGACTTGACTCAAAACCCAAAGCTGCCGGTCAAAGCTGCGCTGGACCTGCTGAAGACGCCTTGGGCCGTGATCCTGGCCATCCTTGCAGCGGTCGCTGTACTGGATCCTGGCAATTGGAGCGAGGTTGTCACCTTCGCGGTTAAGGCGCTGACCCATACCGGACAGTACATTCTGTTTGCCGTTCTTCTGTTGTCCTACCTCAAAGCCACCGGCGCAGAGGTTATGGTCGCGCGAGCATTCGAAGGGCGCGAAACCCGCATGATCTTCCTTGCGGCCCTGTTTGGCGGTCTTGCGCCGTTCTGTTCGTGTGAGGTTATTCCGTTCATCGCAGGTTTGCTGGCACTTGGGGCGCCCCTGTCAGCGGTTATGGCGTTTTGGCTCAGTTCCCCTTTGATCGACCCGCCCACCTTGCTGATCACGGCGGCGGCTTTGGGGTGGCCCTTTGCAATTGGCAAGGCGATTGCTGCCGTGGCACTGGGCCTGTTCGGCGGGTTTGTTGTTCGTGGCTTATTGCGGCGCGGTGCATTTGCCGAGCCATTGCGGGTCTATAAGCCTGCCGGGTGCTGTGGCTGTGGGCCAAAACAAGACGCCAAACCGGTGTGGAAGTTCTGGAGAGAACCTGAACGCCGGGCGCGCTTTCGGTCTGAATTTGTTCAAAACGGGTTATTCTTGTTGAAATGGCTGGCGCTTGCCTATGTGTTGGAAGCACTTCTGGTCAGCTATGTTCCAGCCGACATGATCGCGCGCGTTGTCGGAGGTGACGGGGTCGTTCCCATCGTGATCGCCGCATTGGTCGGGATGCCTGCATACCTGAACTCTTACGTCGCGCCGCCGCTTTTGGCTGGCCTCACGGAACAGGGAATGAGCGCAGGTGCTGCAATGTCCTTTATGATCGCCGGCGCAGTCAGTTCAATCCCGGCGATGGCAGCCGTTTGGTCGCTGGTCAAGCCAAACGTGTTTGCAACTTATCTGGGTTTGGGCGTTGGCGGGGCAATCATTGCCGGGATCATCTTTCAGATGATCTGAATGAAAAACCGCCCGGTGTAGTCACCGGGCGGTTTTGCTTTTTCAACTTGCTTCGCAATAGCGCGGTAGTTTGAAGCGATACCTTGGTTCCCCGCTATCCACAAACACCCGCTTTTCGATACAGGCCGTTTCGCCAACGGTCCGGGAAATCGGGGCCTCTGTCGAGGTAACCGAAGCCGCTGACCCATCTGGCAGACGCACCGAGGCGATGACCCCATTCCGCAAGTCCCCATTAATCGGGGTCGCCGACAATACCGGAACGGTCATGAACGCCTCATGCTCGTGTCCACCGTCGTCGTTCAGCAGCAAAAGCGCCGAAGCAACACCGATCAATCCGACAACACCCACACCCGCAAGCCCCCATGTTTTCACGAAGGCATAAATCGACACGGCACGGTGTGGGCCAAATATCGAAGACAACAGGTTCAGCATTGATACCTCGTCGAAAAAGCCCCAGCCGAGTCAGGCCGGGGCTGATTGGATATCAGAAGCGTGGATCGCTTTCGTCCTCGTCTTCGCCACCACCTTTGGGCAGATTGAAGAAGCTGTCGGCGTCGATGACCGGTTCTTCCTCTTTCTCCTCAGCCGGCTCTTCCGACAGCGAGAAAGTTTCGAGGCCCTCAATGGCGGTTGGAATCTTGGGCACTGCATCCATTTCCAGCGATTGCTCGGTCGAAACCAGCTTGCGGCGTTCGTCGTCGGACATCACGCCACCTTCGGCCGCCTTCTTCGCAGCGGCCTTTTGCACGATGGCGTCCAACTCGGACTGTTTACACAAGCCCAGTGCGACGGGGTCGATTGGCTGCATGTTTGAGATGTTCCAGTGGGTCCGTTCGCGGATCGATTGGATCGTGGGCTTGGTTGTGCCCACCAGTTTGGCGATCTGACCATCGCTAAGTTCGGGATGGAACTTGACCAGCCACAGGATCGAGTTCGGACGGTCCTGACGTTTGGACAGCGGGGTATAGCGCGGGCCACGGCGCTTTTCCTCGCCTGCGGCGGCCGCGTTGAACTTGAGCTTGAGCTTGTGCAGCGGGTTGTTCTGGGCCGCGTTGATCTCGTCCTGGGTCAGCTGGTTGTTGGCAATCGGGTCAAAGCCTTTGACGCCCGCCGCCACATCGCCATCCGCGATACCCTGCACTTCCAACTCGTGCATACCTACGAAATCCGCGATCTGCTTGAAGCTGATCGTGGTGTTGTCCACCAGCCATACGGCGGTTGCCTTGGCCATCAGGGGTTTTGCCATCAGCCTGCCTCCTTATGAATACATCTGTCCCGTCGCCGGAATTCGGCGGCCCCGAGGTCTTGGGGCAGGTTTCCGTTGTCGGGGAACTTCGGGCTTATATAGTCGTGACAAGGCAAGAAGGAAAGAGGCGAATGCGCTGGGTCGTTTTATGGGTGTTTAGTGCGATGGCCGTGGCTGCAGACGGCGAAAAGCCGGGCGAGTTTGACTACTACGTTCTATCGCTCAGCTGGTCACCCAATTGGTGCGCGCGCGAGGGCGATGCCCGTGGATCGGATCAATGCGATACACGTCATGACCATGGGTGGATCCTGCATGGGCTTTGGCCGCAATACCATCAAGGCTGGCCAGCCTATTGTCGCACCGTCGAGCCACCACCAACGCGGCGAATGACGCGCGAGATGGAAGATATTCAGGGAAGCTCTGGCCTTGCGTGGCATCAATGGAAGAAACACGGCACCTGTTCCGGCTTGAGCGCATCGGATTATTTCGACCTGTCACGACAGGCTTATGAAAGCGTTCAGCGCCCCGACGTGTTCCGCAAGCTGGATGCGCCAGTCAAACTGCCTGCCTCGGTTGTCGAAGACGCCTTTGTGGAAGCCAATCCCAGTTTGGAACGCGATATGATTACGGTGACCTGCAAGCAGGGATACATCGAAGAGGTCCGTCTTTGTCTGTCCCGCGATCTTGACCCGGTGCCATGTGGTCGGGATGTGGTTCAGGACTGCAGGTCAAAAGACGCGCTCTTTGACCCGATTCGTTAGAGTTTTTTGTTCTGACAATCCCGGGCGTAGTCCAATGCCTTGGCCGTTCCCTTGAGGTCAATCGCCATGACAACCTCTCCTGCTGGATTGTAGACGGTCATAGTTCTGTTCTGCGCAATCGCGTTTACAAAGTTCCGGTCAGTGAAAAACACTGTCGCACCGGGTACATCGCGTTGGTTGAACCCAATGGCAGTGGCGTCGTAACTCTTACCATCCAATTCGAACCGGATCGGATAGCTCTGGCCTTGTTCGATATCGCCCCACGCCTTGTTGTAGACTGCAAAATAGCCACGATTTTCCAACGCATCATATCCGATGCGCACCACCGAGAGGTCCTGATACACCGTCTGGATCAGGCACCCGTTCCCGAGCGCGGGGTCCATCATGATGTTCCAACCTTCGACATAGCCCTTATCGACGAGGTCTTGGGCGAGGGCGATGGTTGCGGTGAAGGTTGCGAGGATTGCAGCGATCCGACTAAGCATTCAACACTCCTAATTGTACACCTCAATCAAGAAAGTAGCCGATAGTCGGTTGAGGCGACAGTGTTTGGTATCCATATCCCGGCTAGTCATAGATAACCAGTTGGGCATTTGAGAAAGCTTAAAGTACGAATTCACTAAGTGCCCCTGTCGGGGCGAAATTGGGTTCCTTTTGCGCCGCGCCAGCGACTATTTAATCATTTAGCACAGAGTCCCGATAGTGTTTCGAAAACCGATAAAACCCTGCGGCCTCTAGAAATCCGCTAGCAGCGCCATCAACGTGCACGTTTTCTCTTTTGGCTTGATTTTCCGGTATGTAGGTTGAAGTCTTTTCTCCAATTGCGCCGGCCAATCCCGTTTGAATATCTGCAATCACGCGCCGTCTTTGTTCAGATAGTTTGACTGGTGCAAACGGAGCCGTTCGTGGTCCATCTGACCGTTCGATCATTTGACCGTTCTGCATATCCTCGAAACAGAAAAAAGGACCAAAGTTTATTAAAGCCCTGCTATGTTTCATTAATGATGTAACATTGAAGCTCATCAGAAAACCCTTGAACCGCGCAACTTCGGGCATACTCCTCCAGAGCTCGGTGTACGGAGTAGGCTTCGTTTTCGCCAGTTCAAAACGGTATAGTGATTCCAACTGCGTGACGGGGTCACGAACAATATTGATTACATGAACATTGTATTCTGAAATCTTGCGTAAAATGTTGATGTCCCCAATGTGTCCCACGCAAAACTCACCAGGAACCATCGCAGCTGCGATGTGGTCCGCTCTGCAATCGATTTGTCTTGTGCGCGGATCGTGATGAATTTCGTGATCCGGAACATCACGATTGTCATGATAGAATCTGTCAGCAAGATGCAACCTAACAGGGGTGTAACCCACTTTTTCAAGTGCAAGCGCTGCAAGGTAGGTGCCAGCTTTGGGGGTTGTGTTGATCAGGACTTTGGGCTGCGTATTTGCTTTGGGAGCAGACAAGTTAACAATCCGCCTTTGCAGGCGGTTTGCCGGGGTCATTGGTCCGAAGCGCTGGTGATCCATCGTTTTCGACGCTTAAACTAGCTTACTGAATTACGCGCGACCAAGTGCGCAGTATGGATTGCTGGCTGATATAAAGCCGTCGTCGACATAATCAGATGTCCTTCCGCGCCCGCAACGCTGCCGTAATCGTTCCGTCATCCAGATAATCCAGCTCACCGCCAATCGGCACGCCCTGCGCCAGTGAGGTCAGGCGAACCTGACCCTCTAGCTGATCCGCGATGTAATGGGCGGTGGTCTGGCCATCGACCGTGGCGTTCAGGGCAAGGATGACCTCTGTGATGCCCTCTGCCACGACCCGGTCCTTGAGGCGTGGAATGCGCAGCTCGTCCGGTCCGACGCCGTCCAATGCCGAAAGCGTTCCGCCCAGCACGTGATAGCGGCCTTTGAACACGCCTGCGCGCTCCATCGCCCAGAGGTCGGCCACGTCTTCGACAACGCAGAGCTCTCCGGTCGCGCGGGCCTCGGCGTTGCAGATGTCGCAGATGTCGGTGGTGCCCACGTTGCCGCAGTTCAGGCATTCGCGGGCGGTGACGGCGACCTGCTGCATGGCGTCCGAGAGGGGCGTCAGCAGCAGGGCGCGTTTGCGGATCAGGTGCAACACCGCGCGGCGGGCCGAGCGGGGGCCGAGGCCGGGCAGTTTGGCCATCAGGTCGATCAGATTGTCGATGTCGCTGTTCGAGCTCACGGCCTGTCCTGTTTGGGGCCGGATGGTGTCTCCGGCGGGAGTATTTGGGAAAAGATGAAGGTCAGAACGGCAGCTTGATGTCCGCGGGCAGACCCATGCTTTCGGTCAGCTTGGCCATTTCCGCCTGAGAACGCTCGGCCGCCTTGGCCTGGGCGTCCTTGATGGCAGCGAGGATCAGGTCTTCGACCACTTCCTTGTCGTCGCCGTTAAAGATCGAGGGGTCGATGTCCAGACCTTTGAGCTCGCCCTTGGCGGTGGCGGTGGCTTTGACCAGACCGGCACCGGATTCGCCCACAACCATCAGATTGTTCAGCTCTTCCTGCATTTCGGTCATCTTGGTCTGCAGGTCCTGTGCGGATTTCATCATCTTGGCCATGTCGCCCAGACCGCCTAGTCCTTTGAGCATCGTGTTTTCTCCTAATTGCGGGGGCGCAGAGCGCCGTGAATGAGTGTGGCACATATTGCAATTGCAAGCCCGACGAACAAGAGGGGCGAACCAATACAACCTTCACTAATGGCTTCCCACCGGACATCGTCAAGAATTACGCCATAGTAATTTGCAGTAGCCACAATCGCAGTTAGCAACCAAAGAGCGGCAGATGACCACAGTAAGACGTGCTTCTTCCTGACAAAGGCTAAAATGCTGAGCATGAATAACGCAATCGGTGCCGGTGTTAGTAGGAGCGCGATCAATTCGTCAAACATTGACGCAGACCCTGCAGCAGCGTTCCAGTAGGGTCTCTCTTTGTCGCAGACTTCGGCCAACGCACTAGAGCCGACAAGAGTGAGGATCAGTCCTCCTCGAACGGGTCCCATTCGTCCTCGACCTCGGGCAGTGCTTCGGTTTCGACTTTGGCGGCGCGTTGTTCGGGGGTTTCTACGCTTTTGATCCGGGCTTTCGGGAAATGCGTCAGAACCGCCTGAACCAAAGGGTGCTGCTCGGCCTCGGCCTTGACTGCCAGATCTGCGGCATCGCGCAGTTCAGCGATGGTTGCAGCCTCTCCGTTGGCCACGATCGTGACGGCCCAACGGTTTCCGGTCCAGCGTTGCAGCGCCGTGCCGATCCGTGCAGCAAGATCGGTGGGTGCAGAATCCGTGGGTGTAAACTCAATCCGTCCCGGTTGGTAGGACACCAGGCGGACTCCGTTTTCTACCTCGACCAGCAGTTTCACATCCCGGTTCGTGCGGATGAGTTCGACCACGTGTTCAAAGCTGGGATACCGCGCCAGAGCCGTCTGCACATCCTGCGCCAGTGCTGCTGTCGGGGCACAGGCCCCGCCGCGCGCGGGCGCTGCATAGGCGGTGGCCACCGGGGCCTGTGCGGCGTGCGTTGGGGCGGGCATTCCGCCGCCGGGTCCGCCATTTGGCGGCGGGGGCGGCGCGTCCTGCAACCGTTTGATCAGTTCTTCCGGGCTGGGCAGGTCGGCCACATGGGTCAGGCGGATCACGGCCATTTCGGCGGCCATCATGGCGTTGGGGGCGGCCGAGACCTCCTCAAGCGCTTTCAGAAGCATCTGCCACATGCGGGTCAGAACACGCATTGGCAGGGCCTCGGCCATTTGCTGCCCGCGGGCGCGTTCATCGGGGGACACCGTGGGGTCTTCTGCGGCATCAGGGGTGATTTTGACGACCGAGACCCAGTGGGTGATCTCGGCCAGATCGCGCAGTACAGCCAGCGGGTCGGCCCCTTCGGCGTATTGGCTGCTGAGTTCCGCCAGCGCGCCTGAGGCATCACCACGCAGGATCATGTCTATCAGGTCCAGTACCCGGCCACGATCCGCCAGACCCAGCATCGCGCGCACCTGTTCGGCGCTGGTTTCTCCGGCACCATGTGAGATCGCCTGATCCAGCAGTGAGGTTGCATCCCGTGCCGAGCCCTCGGCCGCCCTTGTGATCAGCGCCAGCGCGTCTTCGGCGATCTGCGCATTCTCGGCTGAGGCGATTTTGTTGAGAAGACCGATCATGTCCTCGGGTTCGATCCGCCGCAGGTCAAAGCGCTGACAGCGCGACAGGACGGTCACCGGCACTTTGCGAATCTCGGTGGTGGCAAAGATGAACTTTACATGCTCGGGCGGTTCCTCAAGTGTCTTGAGCAGCGCGTTGAACGCACTGGTCGACAGCATGTGAACCT
The DNA here is from genome assembly GCF_056538325.1 of Ruegeria sp. BG8. Classification (NCBI taxonomy): domain Bacteria; kingdom Pseudomonadati; phylum Pseudomonadota; class Alphaproteobacteria; order Rhodobacterales; family Roseobacteraceae; genus Ruegeria; species Ruegeria sp. BG8. The sequence goes on from NZ_JBQFSZ010000006.1 coordinate 166,164, forward strand.
CATCGATGATGTAGATCTTGTAACGGGCGGACGCAGCGCGGTACCGCACACTGTCTATGATCTCGCGGATGTCATTCACACCGGTGCGACTGGCGGCGTCCATCTCCATCACATCGACGTGGCGGCCCTCCATTATCGCCACGCAATGCTCACATTGCCCGCAGGGTTCGGTGGTTGGCTTGCCTTGGCCGTCAGGTCCAACGCAGTTCATGCCCTTGGCAATGATCCGCGCCGTGGTGGTTTTGCCGGTGCCGCGAATACCCGTCATGATAAAAGCTTGCGCGATGCGGTCCGCTTCGAACGCGTTTTTCAGCGTCCGCACCATCGCGTCCTGACCCACAAGGTCGGCAAAGGTTTCCGGGCGGTATTTGCGGGCAAGCACCTGATAGGCGGGGCTGGGGCTGTCGGTCATGTCTGCTCTGTCGGATTCGTATCAGATTGCAGCGTAGAGAGCCGTGCCGCCCGCGTCCACCACAGCAGGAAAGGAAATTCGCTTTGGCAGCCGGTCTATTGGCGGATACACCGGCCCTGTGCTGTGGTTCAGCGTAAGGCACAGGCGAAGGGAGAGAACATGGAGCGGTTCGCTATATATCCCGTCAACGTGGGTGAAGGCATGGTTGCGTTCAGCCCGTTGCCCGGTCGTGACGGGAATTACGCGCAGGATTTTCAGACGATCCTGTCCTGGCACCCCGATATGGTATTGTCGATGACAACCGAGGCTGAGCTGCAGCACGGCGGTGCCGGTTCGCTGAGTTCAGATTTGGCGCTGAGCAAAATCAAATGGGTACACCTGCCCATTGTTGATTTCGGCGCACCATCACCTGCCACTGAGGCCCAGTGGCAGGACGTGTGTTCAGAGCTTGCCACAGTTTTGAAAAGCGGAGGACGCATCCTTGTTCACTGTAAGGGCGGATGCGGCCGGTCCGGGATGATCGCCATGCGCCTGCTGGTTGAACATGGAGAGCCACCAGATCAGGCCTTGGCGCGACTGCGAGCAGTTCGCCCCTGTGCCGTGGAAACGGATGCACAGTTGAAATGGGCCAGCAAACCGGCCCAAACACCTCGTTGATTCACGCGCTGGCGCGGTGTTCGGTGGATGCAGCCCGAGGCGCAAGTGCTGAAACCTCCAGCATGGCGCATGGCGGGTTCACCAAAAATCCTGCGGGTCTGGTTGTGAACACTGTTCCGAACATCATGTCTGCGTAGCCGTCAAGTTGGTCCGTAGAAACATCCGGGTCTGTATCGCAGAACACCCGGATTTGCGCGGGGTACGCCCGAAAACGGGCCGTGCATCCGGCAGCGCAATGGGACAGGTCGCTGCTGCCTTCGATTTCGAATGCATCTGTTGTGACCGGTTTAGCGCTTGCCGTTGCTTCTGCCAACGCGCGCGCCATGCGCGCCAAAGCGGGGCAAGGTTTGCCGGTTTTTTGGCACACAGTTGCGGTGTATTCGTGTGTTTTGGTCTTCCAGATCATATTGCGCCCTCCGCGCGTGGGACGAAGGGTGTGGATCAGGTAGCTCAGCCATGCTGCAGACCTGCCCGGACACCCCGCCCGAGTTTCGGTTTTTCGTGCGATGGCAGGTCTCCTGACTTGCGGGTCGTCGCTTTGCTGACCTTCCCAGCCGTCTGGCCAGTGGTGTTTCAGCTTCGCTCACCGCTTACAGTTGCGGGGGCAGTCTCGGATTTGGTCTGATCCGGCATCGCCGGGTGAACCGCACCGTGTTCCCTTTTCATCCGGCCCCGAAACCGGGGCAAGAACCATCACCCAATCGCTAGCGGGTGCATGGCCTCCGAGTCAAGCGAACTGTGGCCAAAACAAGTGGACGTTTGGTCAAGCAGGGTGGGTCTTGACTCCGAAGGATAGAACATGGCGATTTAGGTGAACTAAGCAGTTTAGAATGACCAACGCAGCACCATGTTAGACGTCAAGCCACCGGTACTGACCGAAGATTTTCGCATCCCGATCGGCGATGCGCATTTGTCTGCGCGTTTGTACCTGCCGGCTGCCGACCCGCAGATCGCAGTAGTCATACATGGTGCGACTGGTGTGCCGCGTGATTATTACCAGCATTTTGCGGGTTGGCTGGCTGACGAGCAGGGGATTGCCTGTCTGACCTATGATTATCGCGCGTTTGGCCATTCAATGACGGGCCGCATGCGTGAGGCAAAGGTGACGATGGCTGATTGGGCCCTGACCGATATGCCAGCCGCCCGAGCGGAAATGCGCAAAAGATATCCGCGTGCAAAACAATGGAGCATCGGTCATTCTCTGGGTGGGATGCTGGGCCCTGTTCAACCCGATATCGAGTTTATAGACCGTATGATCTGTGTCTGCTCGGGGCTTGTGACGTTTAACGATCATCCTTGGCCATATCGGGCGTTGGCATCGCTGTTCTGGTTCGGTCATGCGCCATTGACCGTTAAGGCCCTTGGCTACCTGCCCGGCAAAGCATTGGGTTTTGGAACGGACCTTCCCGCGCCGGTCTACTGGCAATGGCGTAAGTGGTGTACAGATCCTCATAGCTATGTGCCTGATATCGGTACTTCGCTACCAGAGGCGCGCTGGGTCGAATGGCAAAAGCCTGTCGATCTGTTCAGCTTTGCAGATGACCAGACCGTCCCACCCAAGGCCGTTTGGCGACTTGCCGACCTATACGGTCCGACCGCGCGTCGGCATCTTTTGACGCCGCAGGAGTTCGATTTGAAGCAAGTTGGGCATATCGGTGCTTTTGCGCGTCGAAATGCAGCTGTCTGGCTGCGGCTTATTGCAACGCAGTCCACAACAAAAGACTTGTAAGGGATTAAGTGAGAGGTTGGACATCGACCCAAGCGGGGCTCGTTGTGGCTGCTTCCTTCCGGACCTGACCAGGTTGGCGAGGCGCTCGCCCGCGCCAACCTCTCGACAGCCGATATAGGCGCGCAACGCGCAATTGGCAACCCGTCAGAGCGTCAACCGGACGATCAGGAACCCTCCACTGTCCTGATCCAGGATTACTGGCTCATAAACGCTTAGCTCATCCAAATGTTGCTGCGCCTGCAATCCTGTTTTCAATACCGCATATGCACCGGGCACAGGGTGTAACCTGTAGGCAGGGGGCGTTTTTTCCAATGGATCGGGCGGCAAAACACCGCTCAGGTAATCCCTCACAATATGTTGGATAGGCAGTTCCGGCAGCGGAACACGCGTTGCGCGGCCAACAAACGGAAAGTGACCGCCACCGTTGGCCCGGTAATTGTTCAGGGCGACAACGAATCGTTCTTTGTCCTCGACTGGTCGGCCGTTGAACCGAATATCTTTGATACGGTTGAAATCGGGGGCCAACAATCTACCCCTCGCGTCGAATCTTGCCGGTTTCGACAGGTCGATCTCGTAGGTCAGGCCGTGCAGAACATCGAAGTTGTACCCTGCGCGCACTGAACTCAAGAGCTCCGTCTGATGCCCAGGCAACATCTGGTTTAAAACGCCGGCTGACATCTCCAGCCAATCTCTGATCTGAAGGCCGGTTACTACTGTGGCCTGCATCTGGTTTGGAAAGACGTTCAAATCAGCGACATGGCGCAGGCATAACTTTCCTGGGGCAATGTCCGTGAAACAGCGTGGTCCAGCCCGGCCACCAAACTTCGAAGGAGATACTGCCGACAAAACGGGCAGCGTTGCAAATTCCGTTCCCACTAGGTGCGCCCTTAGTGCTGCGGCCTGCGCCGCCGCAACCAGCGCCAACCCGCGATCTTGCGCGCAAAAGCGAAAGTAGCTGTGCAAATGCGTGGTGGTATGCCCTACGGTTTCATTGGCGTGTTCGCGTGTTCGCGCGTGGCCTTCTGAAAAAATCTTTACTATTTCAGGGTCTTCCGTGATCGGTTCTTGCGATGTGGCCGGGTTAACTTCGCGCAGATAGGAGCTGTGGTCTATGACCGTCCATCGGTCATTTGCTTCATGGCGCAATGTCAGATCAATGACGCCAAGATGTGACCCTGCGCTGCCTGACATGACAACTGGTTTCCCATGAACCCGCCCTTGAATGTTGTCCACGAACACCAGCCCGTCATGTGCCGAGCCGGGCAGCGTCAGATGCGTATGGCCCGCGATGATCGCGTCAATCGGTTCGATGGCGGCAAGAGGGATGATTGCGTTCTCAAGGTTGGTATCCGCCTCGACTTCTCCCAGCCCGGTATGCGCAAGGGCTATGACTATGTCACATTCGGCTGACTTTAAGGCCCGCGCCGTACTTCGGGCGCGGATCAGTATGTCATCAATTTGGACAAGGTCGCCAATATGGTGTGCCTCCCATTGCGCGGTTTGGGGGGGTAGAACCGACAGCACACCGACTTTGATTGGGATGTCCCGGCCATTCAAACGCACTGTTCGCGTCAGGATCACGTGTTTGTCCCAGCTGCTTTTTTGATCAAGCCTGTCTGCGTTGCTGCAAATCACGGGACAAGAAGACTGAGAGATGACGCGGTCCAGAACCTCAAGCCCGAACCCAAAGTCATGATTCCCCAATCCGATGGCGTCGTAGCGCAGTGCGTCGAAAGCCTGCATCAGAGGGTGCTGAGTACCGCTCTGCCGGGCGGCCCATTCGCCGATAGGTGTGCCCTGCAGGAAATCTCCGTTGTCAAAAAGCAAAACCAGCGCGCCTTGGCGCTCTGCCTCTGCCCGGGCTTGCCTGATCAGAGTGGCCGTTCGGGAAAAGCCGATCGTGGGTTCAGGAGCGTCGCGGTAATAGTCAAAACCGGTTGCGTTCATGTGCAAATCTGACGTTCCCAGAATCCGAACATGCACCGATTTAGAAGATGAGGAGTTATTCAACACTCTACTTTTAGCAGTTTAATATTAGTCAATTTCAACAAAAAGAGTATTCGCCCCGAGTTTCAAGGTGAACTTTGGGACATCGGGCATTCCTCGATCTTTTTTCAACAAGACCTGAATTGTCGTTGCAACATTTTGGTCACCGTGGCAGCCCTGTGCCAACACTCTGAAAGGCTTGCAATGAAATACGCGGAAAACGTGACGTTCGGTGGTTCAGGCCTGAACCGCGCGGCGCATCTTCGTACCGATCCCGATAAGCTGGCCGAGGTTCGAGGCGACCCGAAGGCAAAATGTTTGGTCCTGTGGCGCGGAAAGCTATTGGTTCAGGGTGAAGCGCTGGACCAGTTGGCCTGGATTTCCCTGAACCACGATGTGTTGGCAAACGGGCCGGGTGGCATCGTGCGATCGCCTGTGTTTCTTGGGCTTTCGGACGAGGGGCCATTGTTTGCGACGGATATTTCGAATTGGGCAGCGGAAGATCTGGATGTTTCCGAGGTCGGCGCGTTTTTTGATTCATCCGAACAGCAGCACCCTGACTTGCCGCCGGGCTATGTGTTTGCCGAACTGCGCCGGATCATGACGCGACTCAGCACGCGGGATGCCGAATTGGCTGCGACCGCCAAAGCGGTGATCGGATGGCATGAGACCCATAAATTCTGCGCACGTTGTGGCGCGGCAAGTGACATCGCGCAGGGCGGCTGGCAGCGTAGTTGCCCGACCTGCGGTGGGCAGCACTTTCCACGTACCGATCCGGTTGTGATCATGTTGATCACACATGGGGATGCGGTGCTGATGGGGCGTTCACCGGGATGGCCCGATGGGATGTATTCGTTGCTTGCCGGATTTGTTGAGCCCGGCGAAACGCTGGAAGCCGCGGTTCGTCGCGAGGTGATGGAGGAAGCCGGGGTTCCGGTCGGTGCCGTGACTTATCTGTCCAGTCAACCTTGGCCGTTTCCAGCCTCGTTAATGTTTGGATGCGCGGGCCAAGCCCTTTCGCGCGAAATCACGATAGATCCCGTGGAGATTGAGGATGCGATGTGGGTCAGTAAATCCGAAATGATGCAGGCTTTTGCGGGGGAACATCCGACGCTGAAGCCGGCCCGTAAAGGTGCTATTGCACATTTCATATTACAGCACTGGCTTGCGGATACTTTGGACTGACCAAATAACTGCGCTTGCAGAACCAGCTTTACGGACGAACATGCAGTTTAAAGCTCACGAAGATATCGAGGCGCCAATCAACACGGTGTTTGAGATGGTTGCCGATTTTGAACGTTTTGAGCGTATGGCAATGCGTCGTGGGATCGAGGTGCATCGTTTGTCTGGCCACATGGCCGTGGTACCGGGCAACACTTGGCAGGCCGAATTTCAACTGCGTGGGAAAACGCGGCGGGTCGATATCGAAATGGTCGAGTGTGACCCAGCCTCGCAAATGCGGTTTGAGGCCACGGGCAAGGGAATGAGCGGCACGACCTCGGTTGAATTTCTGGCGCTATCGCAGCGGAGAACACGGTTGAGTCTTGAGCTGAGCCTGTCTGCAAAGTCGCTGCCCGCGCGGCTTTTCCTGCAATCGCTCAGATTGGGCAAGTCCCGTTTCCGACGCCGTCTTCAATCCCGGCTGAACGAATTCGCCAGAGAGATCGAAGAGCGCTATCAGCACGGGGCTTAAATTGGCATACGGACCAGACCAGAGGGGTTGGGCGCGCCCTAATCCATGTAGAATCTATCCGCGCGGTTGCGCTGCCGGGTATACCCCCAGAAGTTCCACGTTGGTTGTGAAATGCTCAAGCTCATCCATGGCAAGCTGCACGTTGCGGTCGTCTGGATGGCCCACGATATCTGCGTAAAACTGCGTCGCCGTGAACGAGCCATCGACCATGTAGCTTTCCAACTTGGTCATGTTGATGCCGTTGGTCGCAAACCCGCCCATAGCTTTGTAAAGGGCCGCTGGGATGTTGCGCACCTGGAAGACGAAGCTGGTGATCATCCCGTGATCCCCGCGTCGCGACGTATCGGCTTCACGCGACATAACCAGAAAGCGCGTCGTGTTGTCGTCACTGTCCTCGATATGCCGGGCCAAGACGTTCAAGCCGTAAATTTCCCCCGCCAGTTCGCTGGCCAAGGCTGCGGAATGCGCATCGCCTTGTTCGGAAACCTCGCGCGCGGCGCGGGCATTGTCGGGGCTGACCCGTCCTCGAATGCCGTGCTCCTTGAGAAACCCCGCGCATTGGGGAAGCAATACCAGATGGGAATGCGCCTCGGTAATATCGGCAAGCGTCGCACCCGGAACGCCCAGCAAGTTGATGTGAACCCGGACGAAAGCCTCATCAATGATATGCAGACCACTATGCGGCAGCAGACGGTGAATATCGGCAACGCGACCGTAGGTCGTGTTTTCGACCGGCAACATCGCTAGGTCAGCATCGCCAACGCGAACTGATTCGATCACATCCTCGAATGTACGGCAGGGCAGGGCCTCCATATCCGGGCGCGCGTTGCGGCAGGCCTCGTGGCTATAGGCGCCGGGTTCTCCCTGAAATGCGATACGTTTGGTCATTTGGTCGATTCCGTGCAACAAGTTCCAAGATTGGGCGTTTAGTCGCGGTGTCTATACCTTGCCTCTTGTCAGGGGAAGCCTTAGACACCCCCAAGACAGCTAAATGGACTCGCGATCAATGTTCGACACGATGACAGTTACCAAGGCCGCCGCAGGCCTGTTTGGCACCTTCCTGGTGCTGCTTCTGGCCAAATGGGCCGCCGAAGGCCTGTACCACGCCGATGGTCACGGCGAGACGGCCTCGTACATCATCGAAACCGAAAGCGCAGGCGAAAGCGCTGACGGTGAAGAAGTGGTGTTCGAAGATCTGCTGGCCGCCGCCGACCCTGAGAAAGGCGCACGCGTCTTCCGTAAGTGTACCGCTTGCCACAAACTGGAAGACGGCGCGAACGGCACCGGACCTTACCTTTATGCAATCGTTGACCGCCCAGTCGCTTCGGCGAAGGGTTTCACCGGATACTCGGCCTCGATGCAGGCGCATGGCGGCAACTGGACGCCAGAAGCACTTGACGCATTCCTTGAGCGCCCAAGCGCCTATATTTCCGGAACATCGATGAGCTTTGCTGGTCTGAAGAAACCAGAAGAACGCGCCGATCTGATTGCTTATCTGCAGACCATCGGCAACTGATCCAGATCTTGGATTGCCCGAATTTTAAAGCCGCTGCCCTGTGCAGCGGCTTTATTTTTTGTCTAAGAAGAACTTCACAAAGCGTTCACGCATTCTAAACTTGAATCTGACAGTGCTGGCCTTTTAGCTGTCGGATACAAGATAAAGTCACAGTCGAAGCAGGGGATGAGCAATATGAGATCCAATAAAGAAACCGCAAAAGCGCGCGAAATGGATTTCAGGATGTGGCTGAATGCAACGGTGGTCGGGCTGTTCGTGCTCTTGCTGGCAGCAACTCAACTGTTTGCTGAAGAGAAGATTATCAAAAGCTACGGCTTTTCAGAATTTGGTGACCTGAAATACCCCGAAGGCTTTGCGCATTTCGACTATGTGAACCCGGATGCGCCGCGCGGTGGCGAGCTGTCTTATGCCGCGCAGGGCACGTTTGACAGTTTCAATCCGTTTACGCGGCAAGGTCGTGCAGGCGCACGCTCGGCTGATCAATACGAATCTTTGCTTGTGCCTTCCTATGATGAGCCCGCATCCTACTACGGTTTGCTGGCCGAAAGCCTTGAATACCCAGAAAGCCAGGACTGGGTCATTTTCAACATGCGCCCCGAAGCGCGCTTTTCCGACGGAACGCCGGTGACGGCGCATGACGTCGTCTTTTCGCACAATCTTCTGTTGGATCAGGGGCTGAAATCCTATGCGGATGCCGTGCGCAAACGGATACCGCGCGCCGAGGCGCTGGATGATCATCGGGTCAAATTTTACTTTGCTCCGGATATTCCGCGTCGGGCACTCATCTCGCAGGTCGGCGGAACGCCTGTGTATTCAAAGGCTTGGTTTGAGGCTGATCCTGAAAACCGACGCCTGGACAAATCACGCCTGGAGCCGGGGATCGGCTCGGCCCCTTATGTGCTGGACAACTACGACATCAACCGGCGGATCGTTTACAAGCGGAACCCTGACTATTGGGGGGATCACGTCAACGTCAATGTCGGCCGCAATAACTATGACACCATCCGGATTGAGTATTTCAGCGATTCAATTGCCGCGATGGAAGGCTTCAAGGCGGGAACTTTTACCCTCCGGCAAGAGAACAACTCGAAAAGCTGGGCTACGGCTTACGACTTTCCAGCCATTTCGAACGGCAATGTACTCCGCGTTGAGTTGGAGGATGGTACCGTTCCCTCTGCAAGCGGGTTCATCATGAACCTCGACCGTCCACAGTTTCAGGATCCGCGTGTCCGCGAGGCTGTTCAACTCGGCTATAATTTCGAGTGGACGAATGAAAGCCTGCAGTATGGCTTGTTTCAGCAACGCAGCTCATTCTGGGAAGGCACACATCTAGAAGCAACCGGTCTGCCTGAGGGCCGTGAGCTTGAGGTGCTTGAGGCGTTGGGCGATGCATTGGACCCATCGGTTCTGACCGAAGAACCCGTCAGCGCGCATGAATCCCGTCCGGCCCGGCAGAATGATCGTCGCAACCTGCGCGCAGCTATGAGCCTGCTGGATGAGGCAGGATGGCTGGTGGGCGAGGATGGTATCCGCCGGAATGCGAACGGTGAGGTCCTGTCGATTGAATTCCTGTCGGATCAACCGACACTGGACCGGATCATTCAGCCGTTCGTCGATAATCTGCGCGTCATGGGAATTGATGCCACATACAACCGGGTGGACAACGCGCAATTCACGCTGCGCCGCCGTGATCGCGATTTTGACATGATCAACGGTGGGTATGGAAAATCACTGCAACCATCTACCGGTTTGTATCAGCAATACGGAACTGAGGCTGCATCGTATTCGGTGTTCAACCCATCGGGCGCACATGGCCCCGACATTGAGCCATTGATCGACAATATTGTTGCGGCGACGGAAAGCGAAGAGTTGAACGCCAATGTCCGTGCCCTGGACCGTGTACTGCGAGCCAAGCGGATCATGGTTCCCACGTGGTACCTGGGCAAACACTGGGTTGCCTATTGGGACATGTACGAATACCCCGAAAACCTTCCACCTTATGCGCTGGGCGTGGAAGACCTTTGGTGGATCAACGCCGACAAAGAAGCCGAGTTGAAGTCCTCGGGTGCGTTGAGGTAATTCGCTCACATGGGAGCATATATTCTAAGACGCTTGTTGCTGGTCATCCCAACCTTGCTTGGGATCATGATCGTCAACTTTACGCTGGTTCAGTTCGTTCCGGGCGGGCCGATTGAACAGATCATCGCCCAGATGGAAGGCGGCGGTGACGTATTCGAAGGTATTGCCGGTGGTGGCAGCGACATTGACCAACAAACCGGGGGTGTGAACGACCGGTATATTGGCGCACGTGGTTTGCCGCCCGAATTTATCGAAGAGCTGGAAAAGGAGTTTGGGTTCGACAAACCTCCGGTGCAGCGGTTCCTCGACATGATGGGCAACTACCTGACGCTCGACTTTGGTGAGAGTTATTTCCGGTCAATCAGCGTGATCGACCTTGTGCTGGAAAAGATGCCGGTCTCGATTTCACTGGGCCTCTGGTCCACGCTGATTGCGTATCTGGTCTCGATCCCGCTGGGCATTCGCAAAGCCATCAAGGACGGGTCCAATTTCGACACATGGACCAGTGGCGCCATTATCGTGGCCTATGCCATTCCCGGCTTTCTGTTCGCGATTCTGTTGCTGGTGCTGTTTGCCGGTGGATCTTATTGGCAAATCTTCCCGCTGCGGGGACTGACCTCAGACAATTGGGACAGCCTCAGCCTGTTTGGAAAGATCGCAGATTATTTCTGGCATATCGCCCTGCCGATCACCGCGCTGACAATTTCAGCTTTTGCGACGCTGACCCTGCTGACCAAAAACTCGTTTCTGGACGAGATCAAAAAGCAGTACGTCATGACGGCACGTGCAAAGGGCCTGAGCGAAGGGCGCGTTCTCTACGGTCATGTGTTCCGAAATGCGATGCTGATCGTCATCGCAGGATTTCCCGCGGTATTCATCGGCGTATTTTTCGGAGGTTCGATCATAATCGAAACCATCTTCTCGTTGGATGGGCTTGGGCGTTTGGGCTTTGAGGCCGCTGTCGCGCGCGATTACCCGGTGATTTTCGGCACGCTGTTTATCTTTGGCCTTATGGGTCTGGTTGTCGGGATCATCAGCGACATCATGTATGTGCTGGTCGATCCGCGCATCGACTTTGAAAAGCGGGAGGGGTAAATGGCGCTTTCCCCACTCAATCAGCGCCGCTGGCGCAATTTCCGGCGTAATGGCCGCGCGTTCTGGTCGCTGATCATCTTTTCGGTGCTGTTCGGTCTGTCACTGTTTGCCGAGTTCATTGCCAATGACAAACCGATCCTGGTGAACTACCGGGGCGAGTTCTATACGCCGATTTTCAATTTCTATGCCGAGACTGAATTTGGCGGCGATTTCCAGACCGAAGCGATCTATCGCGACCCCGAGGTTATGTGCCTGATCGACAGTGGTGGTCTGGATCAGTGCTTTGATGACCCGGAAGGGATCATTGATGAGATCAAGGCCGGGACTTTTCAGGCCGACGGGTTTGAGCGTGGCTGGGCCATTTGGCCGTTGATTCCCTATTCCTTCAACACCAGCGTTGATCGCCCTGGCGCCGCCCCGTTGCCGCCAAATGGCCAGAACCTGTTGGGCACCGACGACACCAAACGCGATGTACTGGCGCGGGTCATCTATGGTTTCAGGTTATCAATCCTGTTCACTCTGATCGTGACCGGTGCCGCCAGCCTGATCGGGATTTTTGCGGGCGCTATACAGGGGTTTTTCGGTGGGTGGCTGGACCTGATCTTCCAACGCATAATCGAGATTTGGTCATCCACGCCTTCGCTTTACGTGATCATCATCATGTTCGCCATTCTGGGCCGAAGTTTCTGGTTGCTGGTAATCCTTATGATCTTGTTCAGTTGGACTGGTCTGGTTGGCGTGGTCAGGGCCGAATTCCTTCGGGCGCGTAACCTGGAATACGTACGCGCCGCGCGTGCGCTGGGCGTTGGGAACATGACCATCATGTTCCGCCATATGCTGCCAAACGCCATGGTCGCCACATTGACGTTCATGCCCTTTATCGTGACAGGCACGATTGGCGGTCTGGCTTCGCTGGACTTCCTTGGTTTCGGTCTGCCATCCTCGGCCCCGTCTTTGGGAGAGCTGACCTTGCAGGCCAAACAGAACCTGCAGGCACCGTGGCTGGCCTTTACCGCGTTTTTCACCTTTGCCATCATGCTGTCGCTGTTGGTCTTCATTTTCGAAGGCGTGCGCGACGCGTTTGATCCCAGAAAGACCTTCTCATGAGCCTTTTGGATGTGAACAACCTCAAGGTCTCGTTCAAGCAGGATGGGCAGGTCAGCGCGGTGGTCAAGGGCGTCTCGTTCACCGTTGATCGCGGCGAAACCGTTGCATTGGTGGGTGAGTCGGGTTCGGGCAAGTCCGTAACGGCGCTAAGTACGGTGTCGTTGCTGGGAGACAGTGCGCTTGTCGAAGGGTCCGTCACCTACGACGGAGATGAGATGATCGGCGCCTCTCAGGACAAGCTAATGGACGTGCGCGGCAACGACATCAGCTTTATCTTCCAAGAGCCGATGACTTCGCTCAACCCGTTGCACACAATTCAGAAGCAGATGGCTGAGTCTCTGGCATTGCACCAAGGCTTGACCGGCAACGATGCGCGTGACCGCATTATCGAGTTGTTGGACAAAGTCGGCATACGTGATCCTCAAGAGCGGCTGGATAGCTATCCGCATCAATTGTCGGGCGGGCAAAGGCAGCGTGTCATGATTGCTATGGCCTTGGCCAACAAGCCTGACATTCTGATCGCGGATGAGCCGACCACTGCGCTGGACGTCACAATTCAAGCCCAGATTCTCGAGCTGTTGGCCGAGCTGCAAAAGTCGGAAAACATGGGGATGTTGTTTATCACCCATGACCTTGGCATCGTGCGCCGAATTGCCGATCGCGTCTGCGTGATGAAGGACGGCGAAATTGTCGAAACGGGCATTACGACCGAGATTTTTGACAACCCCCAGCATCCCTATACGCGCAAGCTATTGGCGGCCGAGCCATCCGGGCATCCCGATCCCGTGGCATCCGATGCTGAAGAGGTTGCCCGGACAGATCATCTGAAGGTTTGGTTTCCGATCCAACGTGGCTTCCTGAAGCGCACTGTTGGCCATGTGAAAGCGGTCAATGACGCGACCCTGAGTGTACGGGCCGGCGAAACGCTGGGCATTGTGGGCGAGAGTGGATCAGGCAAGACGACGCTGGCTCTGGCGATCATGCGTCTGATTGCGTCTGAGGGTGGGATTACTTTCCGAGATCAAGACGTCCGCAGCTGGTCCACCAAAGAGTTGCGGCGTTTGCGCAAGGACATGCAGATCGTCTTTCAGGACCCGTTTGGCAGCCTGAGCCCTCGGATGACCTGTATGCAGATCATCGCCGAGGGGCTTGCGATTCATAAGGTTGACCCCCATCGTGCCCCGCGCGAGCTGGTGGCTGAGGTCATGACCGAAGTCGGGTTGGATCCGGCTGCGATGGATCGTTACCCGCATGAATTCTCGGGCGGACAACGTCAGCGCATCGCAATCGCGCGCGCGATGATTTTGCGCCCCAAATTGCTGGTGCTGGACGAACCGACCAGTGCCCTGGATATGACCGTGCAAGTGCAGATCGTGGATCTGTTGCGCGATTTGCAGCGCAAATATGGGCTCGCCTATCTGTTCATCAGCCACGACCTGAAAGTTGTCCGCGCCATGTCGCACAACGTTATCGTGATGCGAAACGGTGACGTGATCGAAATGGGCGCGGCCGAAGACCTGTTTGAAAACGCGCAAACCGACTACACACGCGAACTGATTTCGGCGGCGGGCTGATTTCAGCCCGCCCGTTCTTTTCAGGCGTTTGCCGGTTCCCGAACAGCAGGTTTGGGAACCGGGCCGCGCAATTCCTCATAGTGATCAAAGCTCAGTTTGACCCAACCGGTACCACGCGTAGCGCTGGCGAGACTTCTGTGCAGTTCATCTTCGGCAACAGCGGGCAGTTGGGCATTGAATATCTCCCAGCCTGAGGCGTTCGGGTTGCCTTCGAACCCCAGCACTTGCCCCTGCAAGGAACTGATCGTGGGAACCAGATCACCGACGAAGTCCGACGGCAGGTGAATCTCGGCGTTGAGTATTGGCTGCAGCACGACGGGCTTGGCCTGAGGCAGTGCCTCACGCACCGCGTTCTTGCCAGCCGTTCGGAACGCGAAATCCGAACTGTCCACATTGTGGTGCTTGCCGTCGCTTAGCGTGACTTTGACATCGACCACGGGGAACCCTTCCGGCCCCTGTTCCAACGCGTCTTTCGCACCATGCTCGACAGACGGGATATAGTTGCGGGGAACCGCGCCGCCCTTGACGATCTCTTCGAACTGAAAGCCCGAGCCACGTGGCATCGGCGCCACCGAGATCACCACATCGGCAAATTGCCCAGCCCCGCCGGATTGCTTGCGGTGACGGTGCCGATGCTCGATGGGCGCGCGAATGGTTTCGCGGTACGCGGTTTCAACCGGATCGGTAACAATCTCGATCCCAAAGTCTTCGGCCAGTTTGGCCGAAACGCGCCGCAGATGCTGTGGGCCTTGAGATCCCAGAACGGCGTGGCCGCTCAATTCGTCTTGTCCCAAATGCAGACCGGGATCGATCTCGACCAGGCGGGTCAGCGCGTTTGACAGGCGAACATCATCACGTTCATGCGCGGGTGAAACAACCTGACGGTGCGCGGCGGGGTGCGATGAGGCCCATTCCGGCAGGGGCGCGGCCCCCTTGCTGTCATAGATATTGCTGGGATTGAGGTGGTCGGATTTCACAGCCAGACCGATTTGCCCGGCCTCCAGTTGTGAGATTTGTGTTTTCGCGTCCAGCGTAGTCAGGTTGCCGACCGTCTCGCCCCCCAGAGCCTCGTGCGCGCGTACACCGTCCCCGAGACCGCGGAGTACGATAATCTTGCCGATGTGCTTTTTGACGTCCGCGAACCCGGCAATGGCGCGTGCGTTCTCGGCGGCTTCGTCGCGACCGGCGGCAATGTCAAATTCCGGTGCTTCGTGACGAAGCGCCTTCATCAGACGGGTCAGGCCATTGCCGTGACTTGCGGCCCCCAGA
Organism: Ruegeria sp. BG8; assembly: GCF_056538325.1. Classification (NCBI taxonomy): domain Bacteria; kingdom Pseudomonadati; phylum Pseudomonadota; class Alphaproteobacteria; order Rhodobacterales; family Roseobacteraceae; genus Ruegeria; species Ruegeria sp. BG8. The sequence goes on from NZ_JBQFSZ010000006.1 coordinate 181,281, forward strand.
CAGGCCGGGATCAGTTGATGGTTCTGCAGCACCTGTGCGGCCAGGTCATAGACTTCTGCACTGGCTGGTTGTTTGTCCTCGATCAGTTGCTCGAGCAGATGATCATCAAAGTCAGACAGCGTTTCCAGCAGCTCGACCCGCGCTTCCTGTTCGCGATCTTCGACGGATTGCGGCAGTTCGATCAGGGCTGACGGTTGGCCCTCTTGGTACTTCCACGCGCGTTCCGAGATCAGATCAACCGCACCGATGATCGTGTCGCCCTCGCGGATCGGAACCTGACGCAGGGCAATGTGATGCGTGCAATAGGTCTGCAGGGTGGCGATGATGTCGCGAATTCGGCCATTGGGGCTGTCCATTCGGTTGATGAACAGGAAACACGGGATCCCGGCCTCTTCGACCAGTCGCAGATACGGCGCGCATAACACGGATGCGTCAGGGTCGGGTGGAACCACCACCACGGCCGCGTCCGAGATTGCCATCGCCGGGCCGACATAGCCCAGATTATCCCCGCCGCCATCAACGTCGATCGCACACCAGGGTTCGTCCAAGTAAGAAAAACCGTGCAAATGCACGGTTCCTGAAACATCGAATGTCGTGGGTCGCCCGTCGAGGCGGCTGATGGCCTCGACTAGAGTGGTTTTGCCCGATTGGCTGGGGCCGAGGACGGTGAAAACGCGCATGGGTGCTGTCCCTCTTTCAGGTTGCAGAAATACCTGCACGAAAAGGGTTGTCCCACGCGGATGCGTTGGCATGAACTGTCTGCGAATTCACCTGCCTCAGGGTGCGGATCGCACCGTTCGAGTGTGGAGAAAACCAGAGGCCCGCGTCAAGCCCCTGTGCATTTTTTCAACGTGAAGGCCCGGACCGGACCCGCGTGAACCGGCTTAGATCGCCGAGCTGTGACCAGCTTTGCTAAGGTCATATGCATCAAAGCTGCGGGCGATCATGCGCGTTAAGGCACGGGCTTCGGGCGGAATGAACAACCCATCCTCGGTGACCGTCAGAAGGTTGTCGAACGCTGCATTTGCCGCTCGGTACATCTCTTGCAATTGGGCCGCCGTGATGTCGTGGGCTTTCAGAATCTCTGCCGACTTGATCTGGAAATCGCACATGAGTGCCTCGATCAGGCGCCCTCGCAACACGTCCTGCCCTTTGAACACATGTCCACGCGATGTCGAAAAACGCCCTTCGCGGATTGCCTTGGTATGTGCCGACGTCGCAGGAGCATTCTGGGCATAGCCCTGAGGGAACCGCGAGATCGAGCTGGCACCAACGCCGATCAAAACCTCAGCCTGGTCATCTGTGTATCCCTGGAAGTTCCGCTTGAGTCGTCCAGCCTTCAGGGCGTGGGTCAGACCGTCATACTGCGTGGCGAAATGGTCGATGCCGATCTCGGCATAGTTATCCCACATGAAAAGGCGACGTGCTGTATCGAACAGGTCCAGCCGTTTTTCGGGGGTGGGCAGAGCGTCAGACGGGATCATCTGCTGACGTTTGGCCATCCAGGGAACATGCGCATACCCATACAGCGCGACGCGATCAGGGCTGAGCGAAAGAAGCTTTTGCACGCTTTCGGTCATCCGTGACTTGGTCTGATGGGGCAGGCCATAAAGAATATCGGCGTTCAGGCTGTTAATGCCTCGGGCCCGGATCATCTCGGCTGCGCGGCGCGTCGTGTCGTAACTCTGAATGCGACCGATTGTTTTCTGAATCTCGTCATCGAAATCCTGAATCCCGATCGAGGCGCGGTTCATGCCTGCCTCGGCCAGCGCATCCAGACGCACTTCGTCGATCTCGTTCGGATCAATCTCGACCGAGAATTCAGCGCCCGGACCAAACGGAACAATGCTTAGGATCCGAGAGGCCAGATCGCGCATAAGATCGGCGTTTAGCAATGTCGGTGTACCGCCACCCCAGTGCAGGCGCGATAGGGTTACGCCTTCGGGCAACCGGGCTGCTAGCAAGTCCAGCTCGGCTTTCAGAACGTCGACATAGGCGATAACCGGGTTGTCGGTTTGGGTTCCCTGCGTCCGGCAAGCGCAAAACCAGCACAGGCGACGGCAGAATGGAACATGGACATAAAGCGAGACGGCGCTACCGGGTTTGATCCCGGAAATCCAATCTTCAAAATGACTTGACCCCACATCATTGCTGAAGTGGGGTGCGGTGGGATAGCTTGTGTAACGCGGAACTTTAGCGTCAAATAGTCCAAGCCGTGCCAGTTGTGGTTTCACTATCATAGCGATACCGTTAGAGCACGGCCAACCAAGCTGCCTTGACAGAGATCAAGTGGGAACGCGCATGACACCGATATTCAAGATCGACCACACCAACTGTGCTGATTGCCCGATTCGCCACCGGGCTGTTTGTGCGCACTGCGAAGCCGATGAGCTGCAAGCGCTTGAAGAAATTAAGTATTATCGCAGTTTCGAGGCAGGGCAGACGATCATCTGGTCAGGGGATCAGATGAATTTTGTGGGCTCGGTTGTGTCTGGTATCGCATCGTTGACACAGACGATGGAGGATGGACGGACCCAAATGGTGGGTCTTTTGCTGCCCAGCGACTTTGTTGGTCGGCCCGGTCGCGATTCGGCTCCATATGATGTTCAGGCGACCACCGATCTGGTGATGTGCTGTTTCCGCAAGAAGCCTTTTGAAGTCCTGATGAGCGAGACACCCCATATCGCCCATCGCCTATTGCAGATGACGTTGGACGAACTCGATGCGGCGCGGGAATGGATGCTGGTCTTGGGCCGCAAGACCGCGCGTGAAAAGATTGCCAGCCTGTTGTCGATCATCGCCCGTCGGGATGCGTCGATTAACCAGAAAGGCAACACCGGACCAATTGTGTTTGACCTGCCCCTGACCCGCGAAGCGATGGCAGATTATCTGGGACTGACACTGGAAACGGTCAGTCGTCAGATTTCGGCGTTGAAAAAAGACGAAGTGATTGCGTTGGAAGGCAAGCGCCACGTCACGATCCCCGACATGGGGCGCTTGATGGAAGAGGCGGGTGATGACTCTGACGGCGGGTTCCTTGTCTGACGTCCTTGCAGGGTGACGCAGCGGGCAAGCCGTGATTAAATTGCCCGGACGCTAACAATATCAGGAGAAAGCCATGCAGTTCAGCAGCTTGCTGGCCATGTTGTTTATTGGCGCAGTCGCCGGATGGCTGTCAGGAAAGATCATGGAAGGCCGTGGCTTTGGCCTGATTGGAAACATCATTGTTGGCGTCGTGGGCGCGTTTCTGGCGGGCACGATCTTTCCTGCGCTGGGCTTTGCTGTAGGCGGTGGCCTGTTTTCGTCGATCTTCTCGGCCACGATTGGAGCGATAATTCTACTGTTCCTAATCGGGCTGGTTAAAAAGGGATAGCGGCTGCCCGCCGTCCCTCAGTGCGCCAGAAACACGGGAACAGCCGATTGTTCCAGCATGTTCCGCGTCGCGCCGCCAAGGATGGCTTCGCGGAACCGCGAATGGCCATAAGCCCCCATGACGATCATGTCGGCCTCAGTATCCATGGCATGGCGGTTCAGTATGTCCGACACGCGGGTCATGGTTTTACTCAGAACATCAATCTCGCATTTCACGCCGTGACGGGACAGCATCTGCGACAGCATCCCGCCGGGGTCGGAGCGATCCGGCCCGTGACGGGGTGGGTCAATGACCACGATCCGCACCTGTTCTGCCGCAATCAGAAACGGTAACGCACATCGAATGGCCCGCATGGCTTCGACGCTTTCGTTCCAACCAATCAGAACGGTGCCCGGTTGCCCAAAAGGCGTCGCTTTGTCCGGAACAATCAGAACGGGTGCGTGGCCATCAAACATCGCTGCCTCGACGATAGGCTCTGCTTCTACGCCCCGGCCTTCGCCATAGGGCTGAGGCAGCACGACAAGATCCGAAAACCGTGCCCTGTGCGCGACGTGACGCCCAAGGTCGGAAATCTGGGCAACCCCGCTTTCAGCCGACCACCGGACGCCGGATTTGCCAAGGTAATCCTTGGCGTAGGCCAGTACTTCGTCGGCCTCGGCGTTAGCACGGCTCAGGGTTTCCTGAAGGATCAAAGCATTCGCACCCGCATAATAGTAGCCGGTCTGGCTGCGGTCGACGCCAAGGCACAAGGCTTCGGCATGCGAGTCCTGCGCCGAAGACAGCGCAACCATCTGTTCAAGCGCCGAATTTGACTGCTTTGCATCCGTCATGACAGTGAGAAGAGATTTGTAAGCCATGGTGACCTCTTGCCTTCAGGGCCAGGGCGCATGCGACGTTCCAGCCCAGTCGTTTCTTAAGCATTGTCATAGTATTCCGCGATCTGTCTTGACACAGATCAAAGCAGTTGCGGCTGCCCTCGGACAAAACAGCATCCAGTCAAAAGGGCCCGACCGAAATGAAGAATCGCGTTGGGCATGGCAAAGGGACGCAATATGTCAAATTACATCAAGCTGATCGTGCTTGGTCTGATCGCGGTCTTCGCGGCGATCGCGACCAATTATGCACGCGATTTGGCGTATCAGGTGCATGCAATTCTGGTGATGTTGATCGCCGGTGGTTTGTTCATCTGGACGCTTAGAAACACGGATGAGCCAGATACGTTCGTAGACCGCTCGGGCGAATACATGGATGGTGTGATCCGCTACGGCGTGATCGCTACTGCTTTTTGGGGTGTGGTCGGGTTCCTTGCGGGGACCTTTATCGCGTTTCAATTGGCCTTTCCGGTGCTCAACTTCGAATGGGCGCAGGGATACATGAACTTTGGCCGTTTGCGCCCGCTGCACACCTCGGCCGTGATTTTTGCCTTTGGCGGTAACGCGCTGCTGGCGACCTCGTTCTATGTCGTTCAACGCACCAGCGCCGCGCGTCTGTGGGGTGGGAACCTCGCATGGTTCGTATTCTGGGGGTATCAGCTATTCATCGTGCTGGCGGCCACAGGTTATATCCTGGGCGGAACGCAGTCCAAGGAATATGCAGAACCCGAATGGTATGTTGATCTGTGGCTGACCATTGTCTGGGTGGCCTATTTGGCCGTTTTCCTGGGCACTGTCGTCAAGCGGAAAGAGCCGCATATCTACGTTGCGAACTGGTTCTATCTGGCCTTTATCGTCACCGTCGCGATGTTGCACGTGGTGAACAATATCACCATTCCGGTCAGCATCTGGGGTTCGAAATCGGTCATCGTCTGGTCGGGTGTTCAAGACGCCATGATCCAGTGGTGGTACGGCCACAACGCTGTGGGCTTCTTCCTGACTGCGGGTTTCCTGGGCATGATGTACTACTTCATCCCGAAACAGGCCGAGCGTCCGGTCTTTTCATACAAGCTGTCGATCATCCACTTCTGGGCCCTGATCTTCCTGTATATCTGGGCGGGTCCGCACCACCTGCACTATACCGCGCTGCCTGACTGGGCCTCGACGCTGGGCATGGTGTTCTCGGTCGTGCTGTGGATGCCTTCGTGGGGTGGTATGATCAACGGTCTGATGACGCTCTCGGGCGCATGGGACAAGCTGCGCACCGACCCGGTTATCCGGATGATGGTGATCTCGGTCGGCTTCTACGGCATGTCCACCTTTGAGGGTCCGATGATGTCGATCCGCGCCGTAAACTCGCTGAGCCACTACACCGACTGGACCATTGGTCACGTGCATTCAGGCGCGCTGGGCTGGAACGGTATGATCACATTCGGTGCGCTGTACTTCCTGGTGCCTGTTCTGTGGAAGCGCGAGCGTCTGTACTCGCTGCAACTGGTCAGCTGGCACTTCTGGCTCGCCACTATCGGCATCGTGCTTTACGCCGCGTCGATGTGGGTCACCGGTATCATGGAAGGCCTGATGTGGCGTGAAGTGGATGCCAACGGCTTCCTGGTGAACTCGTTCGCTGACACCGTGGCTGCCAAGTTCCCGATGTACGTGGTGCGTGCGCTGGGTGGCGTGATGTTCGTCGCTGGCTCGCTGATCATGTGCTACAACCTGTGGATGACTGTGCGGAAGGCACCGGCCAAAGAGGCCAGCCTGACCGTTGCGGTCCCGGCTGAATAAGGAGGGCCGGAGCAATGGCAATTCTCGACAAACATAAAATCCTCGAGACCAACGCGACCCTCCTGCTGGTATTCAGCTTTCTGGTCGTAACCATCGGTGGCATCGTTCAGATCACCCCGCTGTTCTATCTTGAGAACACCATCGAGAAGGTGGAGGGCATGCGCCCTTACACCCCTCTCGAAATGGCGGGACGTGAGATTTATCTGCGCGAAGGCTGCTATGTCTGCCACAGCCAGATGATCCGTCCGATGCGGGATGAGGTCGAACGCTATGGCCACTACTCGCTGGCGGCAGAGTCGATGTATGACCACCCGTTCCAGTGGGGGTCAAAGCGGACCGGGCCTGATCTGGCACGTGTCGGTGGTCGCTATTCGGATGACTGGCATGTTCGCCACTTACGCGACGCGCAATCGGTGGTGCCGGAATCGGTGATGCCAAAATATGGCTTCCTCGAAACCCGTAAGCTGAACGGTGAATACATTGGTGACATCATGAAGGCCAATGCGGTTGTGGGCACGCCCTATACCGAGGAAATGCTCGCCAACGCCGAGGCTGACTTCCGCGCGCAGGCCGATCCGGACAGCGATTTTGACGGGTTGCTGGAACGCTACGGCGACAAGGTCAACGTGCGTAACTTCGACGGTCAGTCCGATTTGACCGAAGCTGATGCGCTGATCGCTTATCTGCAGATGCTGGGCACGCTGGTCGACTTCTCGACCTTCACCCCGGACGCAAGCCGCTGAGGGAGGGTGAGATGGAACTTTACACACTTCTTCGAGAGTTCGCGGATAGCTGGATGTTGCTGCTGCTCTTTACGTTCTTCATTGGCATCGTGATCTGGGTTTTCCGCCCCGGTGCTAGCAAGGAATACAAAGACACCGCCAACATCCCCTTCCGGCATCAAGATAAACCCGCCGAATCCAAGGAGGCGCGGCCATGAGTAAGACACCTGAAAAACTGCCGGGTGATCCGCAAACAACCGGACACAGCTGGGACGGTCTGGAAGAGTTCGACAACCCGATGCCCCGTTGGTGGCTGTGGACCTTCTACGCCTGTATCTTCTGGGGTGTGATCTACACGATCATGTATCCAGCATGGCCTTTGGTTCAATCGGCAACAGCCGGGGTCACAGGTTGGTCTTCTCGCGGAGAAGTCCAGGAAGAAATCGTGGCCGCCCAAGAGGCGAACGCACCCTGGAACGCCAAGCTAGTTGAAACACCGCTCGAGGAAATCTCGGCCGATGCTGAACTGCAGCAATTTGCAGTGAACTCGGGCGGTGCCGTTTTCCGTACGTGGTGTGCACAGTGCCACGGGTCCGGCGCACAAGGCGCACCGGGGTTCCCGAACCTGCTGGATGACGCATGGCTCTGGGGTGGGTCGCTCGAGGATATCGAGTACACCGTTGCCTATGGTATTCGGAATGAAGAAAGCGACGACGCGCGCTATTCCGAGATGCCTGCATTCGGAGAACTGCTCGAGAAAGAAGAGATCGCGCAGGTGGTCCAGTACGTAATGTCGCTGACCAACGCACAGACCGATGACGCAGCCGCGCAGGCAGGAAAGGTTGTCTATGAAGACAATTGTTCCGCGTGCCACGGCGAGGATGGTAAGGGCGACGTCTTTCAGGGCGCTCCGAACCTGACCGATGCGATTTGGTTGTTTGGCGGCAGCGAAGAAGAACTGACTGAAACGGTCACCTACAGCCGCTTTGGTGTGATGCCCGCATGGGAAAACCGTCTGACCGAAGCGCAAATCCGCGCGGTCACGGCATACGTCCACCAACTGGGTGGCGGCCAATAAGGCCAAAAGAACACCTTCGGGCGGTTTGACCGCCCGAAGGCTGTAGCACCGGCTGTTCTATCTGTTCGCGCGTTTCCTGAACGGCCGGTGCTCATTCCTCAAGTCATCCGTCGGTTTTAGGGCGATCTGCAAACATCCCCTTACGGTCGGTGTCTTTCTCTTTCCACCAATGGTTTTTCGGCAGCCACTCGATGTCTTGGCTGTCACGATGCCAGGGTTCAGGCGCGTTCCGACTGGCGACCATGAAGCTGCGTGCAAGGATCGAAATCATCTGAGCATTCCTTTCATGCGGTTCTTTCCAAGAAAGGATTGAGTTTTGGCATGAGAAATGCGACTCAATATCAATTCTGAAATGTAAGTTGGACTTACAGATGAATTGGATGAGATTTCCCCCCTTGGCGTCTTTGCGCGCTTTTTCTGCGTTTGCTGAATGCGGGAACGTTGTGCAGGCAGGTGGAGCGCTTAATGTTAGCCACGCTGCCATAAGCCAGCATTTGCGTTCGTTGGAAAAGCATCTTGGCGTCAGCCTGTTGGATCGCTCGGGAAAATCAATGACGCTGACCCCAGAGGGCGAACACCTTGCGCGGGCATTGCATCTGGGTTTCGGTGCAATCGGGACCGCGATCTCGGAACTTGTGCAAACGGCTAGCGAGCGTCCGGTTCATGTGTCTCTTACCCCATCATTTGCGGCGTCGTGGCTCATGCCGCGCCTGCCTGCGTTTCAGGCTGAACATCCCGAGGTTCCACTGGCCATCGATCCAACGCCGAAGCTGGTCGACTTACGGCCAGGTGGGGTCGACATTGCGATCCGTTACGGGAACGGTCGCTGGCCAGGCGTCAATGCTCAGTTATTGCTGCAAAGCCCGATGGTCATCGTTGCAGCGCAAAGCTTACTTGGAAACCGCGAGACCTGGACGCCAGAGGAGCTCAGCCAGTTGCCCTGGCTGGAGGAGTTGGGCACAACCGAAGCCACCACCTGGCTGGCGCGCAAAGGCGTTGAACACAGCCCAAGGGCGGGGCGGATCTCGGTGCCGGGTAATCTGCTGCTGGATGGGCTGCGCGCGGGGCAGGGTGTAACGGTGACGGCGCGGCATTTTGTCGAACCTGACATAGCCTCAGGCCTCATTGTCGAGCTGTATCGCGAGCCGGACACAACGGGTTACTTTATTGTTACCAATGACACGCAGCAAAGACCTGCTGTGAAAACCTTTGTGCGTTGGCTGAAACAGCAATCAGACCAACTGTGACAAAAGGTGTCTGTACGATGCGCTTTTGACCCATGTCAAAGTGCTTACCTTTGTGATCTGGGACAAGACGCCGAAAAAACAGCTACATCTGGAGCCATTCCGTGAGCGATTCCGACCCCGCCCCCAGTCTCTACGCCGCACGAGAGCCGATTTTCCCCCGGCGCGTGTCCGGTCCGTTTCGTAATCTGAAATGGATCATCATGGCGGTGACACTGGGCATCTACTACATCACACCGTGGATCAGGTGGGACCGCGGACCCAGCCTGCCGGATCAAGCGGTGTTGCTGGATCTGGCCAACCGCCGGTTTTACTTTTTCTGGATCGAAATCTGGCCACACGAATTTTACTTTGTGGCGGGCCTGTTGATCATGGCCGGTCTGGGGCTGTTTCTGTTCACCTCGGCGCTTGGGCGTGTGTGGTGCGGCTATGCTTGCCCGCAGACAGTCTGGACTGACCTTTACATCCTGGTCGAGCGCTGGATTGAAGGTGACCGGAACGCCAGGCTGCGCTTGCACCGTCAGGAAAAGATGGACTTTCGCAAGGCACGGCTTCGGGTCACGAAATGGACCGCTTGGTTGTTGATCGGTTTGGCCACGGGCGGTGCGTGGGTGTTCTATTTCGCCGATGCGCCGACGTTGCTGCGTGATCTGGTCACCGGAAACGCGCATCCTGTGGCGTATACCACGATGTTGATCCTGACGGGTACGACCTTCCTGTTCGGCGGGTTCGCGCGGGAACAGATTTGTATCTACGCCTGCCCCTGGCCCCGTATTCAAGCGGCGATGATGGACGAAGACACGCTTGTGGTCGGCTACCGCGAATGGCGGGGTGAGCCGCGTGGTAAGGGTAAGCGAACGGCGGATTCCGAGCTTGGGGATTGCATCGACTGTATGGCCTGCGTGAACGTATGCCCTGTCGGCATCGACATTCGCGATGGTCAGCAACTGGAATGCATCACCTGCGCGCTGTGCATTGACGCCTGCGATGACATGATGGCCAAGATCGGTAAGCCGCGCGGGCTGATCGACTATATGGCACTGAGCGACGAAACCCGTGAGCGCGAAGGTAAGCCGCCCCGGAACATCTGGAAACACATTCTGCGGCCTCGGACGATCATGTATACGGCGATGTGGTCTGCAGTTGGTCTTGCCCTGTTGTTTGCCTTGTTCATCCGGTCCGATATCGACCTGACCGTAGCGCCTGTCCGCAATCCAACCTTTGTAACGCTATCAGACGGCACAATCCGCAACACCTATGACGTGCGTCTGCGGAACAAACATGGCGAAGAACGCGCATTCAAACTTTCACTCGCAGGCGATCCGGCCCTTGAGGTTCAGATCGAGGGGGCAGAAGGAGACACTGTCAATGTCACCGCGGATACGGCACAATTGACCCGTGTTTACATTGTAGCCGATGGTGAAACGGGCCCCGCAGCGGCGGATGTGACGCCGGTTCGGATCTGGGTCGAAGACCTGCAAAGTGGCGAGCGCGCCTACAAAGACACCACGTTTAACGGTCGAGGTAACTGAGATGGCTGAACGTCAATTTACTGGCAAGCATGCTCTGGCTGTATTTGTTGCGGCCTTTGGCGTGATTATCGCTGTGAACCTTGTGCTGGCCTACAGCGCGGTAAAAACCTTCCCCGGGCTTGAAGTCAAAAACTCGTATGTCGCGAGTCAGGAGTTCAATGAACGTCTGCAAGAACAGCAGGCTCTGGGGTGGTTTATTCGCGCCGAAGTATCGGGCGGCCTGTTGATCCTGCACATCACGGATGAAACCGGCGCACCGGTTAAGGTGGCTGAACTGCAGGCCGTCGTAGGGCGCGCCACGCATGTCAAAGAGGATTTTTCGCCCGATTTCACTTTTGATGGCGGGGCATATACCACCCCTGCATCTTTGGGGCAGGGCAACTGGAACATCCGCATGCTAGCCAAAGACAGCAATGGTGCCGAATTTGCGCAGCGGGTGCCGCTGTATGTGAAAGGGTAACGTATGACGGCGCAGATGACCTCTGGTACTGCGGCCTGTCCGGGGTGCATTGCGGCACCGGCGGAACCGGCACGTCCGATCCCGCAGGATGTGCAGATTGCGTTGTCACTGCCCGGAATTCACTGCTCTGCTTGTATCGCGACAGTTGAACGGGAACTGAACGCGCAGCCCGGCGTCGAAGATGCGCGCGTCAACCTGACGCTGAAACGCGCGATGATCAAAGCGAGCGCCGATCTGCGTGCCGCCGATCTGATCCCCGTGCTGGAACACGCTGGGTACGAAGCGCATGAATTGGATCCAGGCGCTTTGTCGGCGACGCAATCCGATCGGGCGGGGCGCGATCTGCTGATGCGGTTGGCGGTCGCGGGCTTCGCATCAATGAACGTGATGCTGTTGTCCGTTTCGGTCTGGTCCGGCGCTGCAGATGCCACCCGAGACATGTTCCATTGGATTTCGGCTGCTATCGCGCTGCCCGCGATCGCATTTGCCGGGCAACCCTTTTTCGTCAATGCCTGGAGCGCGCTGCGGGTTCGTCGACTGAACATGGACGTTCCCATTGTGCTGGCGATCCTTCTGGCCCTAATGACGTCCCTTTGGGAAACCGCGCTGAGTGGCGAGCATGCCTATTTCGACGCGGCCCTTACATTGACCTTTTTTCTTCTGGCTGGTCGATACCTGGACTATCGCACACGCGCGGCGGCCCGATCTGCGGCTGAAGAGTTGACCGCGCTGGAGGTCCCGCGTGCCATTCGCGTGGTAGGAGGTGTCGAAGAAGAAGTCGCCGTTGCCGCGCTGAACGTGGGCGATCTGATCCTTGTGCGCCCCGGCGGGCGCATGCCCGTAGACGGTGAAATCGTTGCGGGTCAGTCCGAACTCGACCGGTCTTTGCTGACTGGGGAAACACTGCCTGTCTTTGCGGAAACGGGTCAACCTGTCAGCGCGGGTGAGGTCAACCTGACCGGTCCCCTGACCATCCGGGCGACTGCGGTCGGCGAAGATACCTCGCTACATCGCATGGCTGATCTTGTGGCCATCGCTGAATCCGGGCGGTCGCGTTACACCTCGCTGGCCGACAAGGCGGCCAAGCTCTATGCGCCGGGGGTTCATATCCTGTCGGCGCTCAGCTTTCTGGGGTGGTATATCTATTCCGGCGATATCCGCACCGCGCTGAACATCGCTGCCGCTGTGCTGATTATCACCTGCCCCTGTGCGCTTGGTCTGGCCGTGCCTGCGGTGACGACGGCGGCCTCGGGGCGGTTGTTCCGGAAGGGGATGCTGATCAAACATGCCACCGCACTGGAACGTCTGGCCGAGGTCGATACGGTGGTCTTCGACAAGACAGGTACCTTGACCACGGGCACGCCAGAGCTGACCAATCTGGGCGATCATTCCCGCGCCAACCTTGAGATCGCGTTGGCTTTGGCCGAGGCGTCATCGCACCCCCTGTCCGTTGCTTTGACCAAGTCCGCACGCGCGGCCGGGGTTAAACCGGCGACCCTTAGGGACGTCACCGAGGTTCCGGGGTATGGCACCGAAGGCAATTGGCGCGGTCAGATTGTTCGCCTGGGGCGCGCGCAATGGGCGGGCGCTGAAGAAGGTGATCAGACTGCTGCATGGCTTTCCGTCGCTGGGCATGAGCCCGTTGCATTCCTGTTTTCAGACAGCCTGCGGCCGGGCGCAGCCGAGGCGGTACAAGCGTTCCGCGATGCTGGCAAAGAGGTTATTTTGATCTCAGGCGACACACAGGGTGCGGTTCAGGCACTGGCGGAAAAGTTGGGTATCGAAAACTGGATCGCACAGGCGCTGCCGGAAGATAAGGCCAAACGCGTACAGGGTTTGAGGGATCAGGGCCAACACGTCCTAATGGTGGGTGACGGTTTGAACGATACGGCCGCATTGGCTGCGGCGAATGTATCGATCTCTCCGGCGTCGGCGTTGGATGCGGCGCGGGTTGCTTCGGACATCGTGCTTTTGGGCAATGACCTCTCGCCGATCGCAGATGCCTGCGACACGGCCGTGAAAGCCACAAAACGGATTCGGGAAAACTTCCGCATTGCGACTGTTTACAATATCATCGCAGTGCCCTTGGCTGTGGTAGGGTTGGCAACTCCGCTGATTGCGGCGCTGGCGATGTCAACCTCGTCGATCACCGTGTCTCTGAACGCCCTGCGTGTAAGGTAAGCATATGGAAGTTCTGGCCTATCTGATACCGATTTCCCTGTTCCTTGGCGGGGTTGGATTGGTGGCGTTTGTCTACACGGTCCGCTCGAACCAGTATGACGACCCCGAAGGTGACGCGCGGCGCATCCTGAGTGACGAATGGGATGACAAGCCCAAGCCCTGACAGCCCTTGAAATTGCCGCAATGCCCGGTTATGTCCCGCGTATCCGCTAGCAGAGAGAACCACGCCAAATGGCCACCACAAACCCGATCCAGTTCATTCAGCAAGTCCGTGCCGAAGTCGCAAAGGTCGTCTGGCCGACGCGGCGCGAAGTTCTGCTGACCACGGTCATGGTGTTCATCATGGCGGCCCTGACGGCCGTATTCTTTGCACTGGTCGATCTGGGTATTCGGGGCGGCCTGCAATTGATCCTCGGGGCATTCGGCTAAACCTGCTCAGGCGGGGCGTAATCACTGCTTCCCCCTTGCACCGCGCGCGATGTCCTTGTAGGTCACGCGGAACTATTCGGAATGGGCGTGCGGCGATTCGGACCGCGCGCCGCTTTTTATTCCGGGTGACGCAATAGAATTTCAACGACGGGCGCAGTCGCGGCCCAAAGGCAAACAAGGACGACAGGTTCATGGCGAAACGGTGGTACTCGGTCAGCGTTCTTTCGAATTTCGAAAAGAAGATCGCAGAGCAGATCCGCACGTCGGTGGCAGAGCACGGCCTTGAGGATGACATTGACGAAGTTCTGGTGCCCACCGAAGAGGTGATCGAAGTGCGCCGGGGCAAGAAAGTTACGACCGAACGCCGTTTCATGCCCGGCTATGTTCTGGTGCATATGGAGATGTCGGATCAAGGCTATCACCTTGTGAACTCGATCAACCGGGTCACCGGCTTCCTTGGCCCGCAGGGTCGCCCAATGCCGATGCGCGATGCCGAGGTGAACCAGATCCTGAACCGCGTTCAGGAAGGCGAAGAAGCGCCCAAGCTGATGATCAGCTTCGAGGTTGGCGAAAAGGTCAAGGTCAACGACGGCCCGTTCGAGGATTTCGACGGTATGGTCGAGGGCGTGGACGACGAGAACCAGAAGCTGAAAGTTTCGGTTTCCATCTTCGGTCGCGAAACCCCAGTCGAGCTGGACTTTACGCAGGTCACCAAGCAGAGCTGATCAAGCCCTACTGCATGAATAAAACGCCGCGATGCATAAGCACCGCGGCGTTTTTTCGTTCTGGTAACGCTGGCGTCGCCAGCCTTGTGTGATCCGTCTTATTGAGCCTGCACCATCGCGGCACGCAAGAGCTCGGGTCGATCAGTTTGAGATGGCAGGAAAACGGCCTGCGATCCAGCGTCCAGTGCTGACAGGCTTGAATCATACCACTGCATGGCAAGGTCTCGGCGCTCTGGCACTCCGAATCCTTCACGCAGGTGATGGCCGATCAACTCGCCATAGGCAGGCTCACCCATTGCGACCAACATCAGGGCAGATCCAACTGCTGTGTCCATGTTGTCCTGACGGTAGCCAATCGCCAGGCAAACCTTGCTGGTTGCGGCAAGGTCCTCGGGGCTGAGGCCAGAATCCAAGGCAAGCTTGCGCATTTGCGTCTCTGCATCTGTCTTGGAATGCAGGGCCAATGCATCGACTTGGGCTTTGATCATCTCACCATAGGAATTGCATTGCGCAGTGATCTGGTCGGGTGTCAGCCCCTGAATATCCTGTATCAGGTCTTCTCCGCGCGCCATTGCATAGCTGCGAGCAAGGCAGAACTGCTCGCTCAGTGCGAAATCAGGGTCAGACATGTTGGCCAAGGTCGTATAGCCGCCATTGGTCGATGTTTGGAGCATCACCGCACTACAACGGTTGGCCAGCGAAGGCCGCGCCGTACCACCAGCAAACAAGCTTGGAAGACTGCCGGTCGATGCGGTTTCGGTCGACGCGGTCTCAACCGGTGCAGCCGCTGGAACGGCCTCTGGCTGAGGCGTCGCGACCGGCGTGACCGGGGCAGGTGCCTGTGGTGCGGCTGCCAGCGCAGCCCCGCTATGGACCTGTTGGCGATAGGCGAACAAAAGCGGCTGGCCTGACAATTGCGTTGCGGCCTGACCGCCGCTTGTCGCCCAGAAGTACGCCTGATTCAGAAAGTCACTTTGGTAGGGCGGAAAGTCATATCCGTTCACCGGATAGCCCATCGAAGCCTGATAGCGTTCTATGGCCGACCGTGTGCCGCGTCCAACCTGACCATCGACGCGCCCGGCATTATACCCAAAATAGTTGAGAGCCGTCTGTGTCTGTGCGCCTTGTGAGGTTGATGGAATGCCCTGTCGGTAAGTCCGCGTTGTCGTCGTGGTGCGGCTTTGCTTTTTTCCTTGCTCTTTACCAATTGCGTAGCCGATGACACCACCCACAACAGCACCGCCCAGGATTTCACCCGCGTCCGCCCGAACGATCTGCGGGGCAGTAACAGCAAGCGAGAACGCAGTACCTAGCGTTGCGATTGATCGAAAAATCATAATAAACCTCCGCCAAAAATACCTTATTTCCGGAACTATAGCACAGCTGTTCCTATTGCGGAGGCGCAATGGGCAAGATGTGATCTTCACCCTGTCGACAAAGCGATTTCGTTTTTTGTTCAGGGGGTTGGCTCGGAAAACCACCCGCAATTGCGGGTGTTAGTATAGATTGCCCTGGCAAATTTCAGCCGGGGCTGATTCGATGGCACACCTTGGGTCTTCACCCTCTTGCCAACCCCAACATTCCCTTGTAAACGCCGCCTCTATCGTCTTCGGGCGAGATTCTCTCGTGGGAGATTGCAGGGATCGCGATCCCGGATCGGACCACGCAACATAAACCGGGTGGAACGCGTTTCACCTACGTTGAAAGGAAAACCAAATGGCCAAGAAGCTTGCTGGTACAATGAAGCTGCAGGTTCCTGCAGGTCAGGCGAACCCGTCGCCGCCAGTTGGTCCGGCGCTGGGTCAGCGCGGCATCAACATCATGGAATTCTGCAAGGCGTTCAACGCCAAGACCGCAGATATGGAGCCCGGCGCCCCGTGCCCAACCGTGATCACCTATTATCAGGACAAGTCCTTCACCATGGACATCAAGACGCCGCCCGCGTCTTACTACCTGAAAAAAGCCGCTGGCCTAAAGCCGGTTGGCAAGCGTAACCGCCCCCGTGGCGCGGAAAACCCCGGTCGTGAGACTGTGGCAACCGTGACCTCGAAGCAGGTTCGCGAAATCGCCGAAGCCAAAATGAAAGATCTGAACGCCAACGACGTCGAAGGCGCAATGCAGATCATCCTGGGCTCGGCCCGCTCTATGGGCATCGAGGTGAAGTAAGATGGCAAAACTTGGAAAACGCACCCGCGCTGCGCGCGAAGCTGTCGCCGGCAAGGAAAACCTGTCGATCGAAGACGCTGTTGCCCTGGTCAAAGCCAATGCAACCTCGAAATTCGACGAGACCATCGAAATCGCGATGAACCTGGGCGTTGACACCCGTCACGCAGACCAGATGGTTCGCGGCGTTGTTGGCCTGCCGAACGGCACCGGCAAAGCGATGCGCGTTGCTGTTTTTGCGCGTGGCCCCAAGGCTGACGAAGCGAAAGAAGCAGGCGCAGACATCGTTGGTGCAGAAGACCTGATGGAAACCATTCAGGGCGGCACCATCGAATTCGATCGCTGCATCGCCACCCCGGACATGATGCCCATCGTTGGTCGTCTGGGTAAGGTTCTGGGCCCCCGCAACCTGATGCCGAACCCCAAAGTTGGCACCGTGACCATGGACGTTAAAGCCGCCGTGGAAGCAGCCAAGGGCGGTGAAGTTCAGTTCAAGGCGGAAAAAGGCGGCGTCGTGCACGCTGGCGTTGGCAAAGCGTCGTTCGACGAAGCCAAGCTGGCTGAAAACGTTCGCGCATTCGTCTCGGCTGTGGCCAAGGCCAAGCCGTCGGGCGCCAAAGGTACCTACATGAAGAAAATCGCGCTGAGCTCGACCATGGGCCCAGGTGTGACTCTGGATGTGGCGGCTGCTGCAGGCGAATAAGCCTGGCTGTTACCGTATGAATTGAACCCGGGTCGCCCGCGCGGCCCGGGTTTTTTCATGCCTGATCAGAAATAGGCGCGTAAAACACTAGCCTCTCGGGCGTTGATCGTTGCAGCCGCGGTTTCTCCGAAAGAATGTTCGCCAAATTCGAGTTCAGGAAACAAGGCAAGGATCTCGGATTGCTGAGCCTTTGAAAGCGCATGCTTTGCACTGCCGCCGTAGTAATAGCTTTCGGTCAGTGCACCGTTTGACCGCACGATATGGTGTCGATCAAACATGAAATGGGTATAGGTCACTTCGTCCATTTCCTGCACCGCAATACCGGGCAAGCCACAAAGATGCTTGGCGGCAACGAACACTTCGGACGCGCCGAACAACATACTGGTCGCGGGTGACGAAACCAATACTCGGTGTTGCTGCGATACGACTAGCCTGCTGGCGTTTCCAATTGCGCCCGCTTCGATCACGACGGGTGCAAAGGCTCCACGGCCTGTCACTTTGGTTGTGCCAATCCAGAGGATAGGTTGATATCCTGCGTCCCGGGTCCAAACCAATTGGCCGCGTTTCAGATCGGCGACATCGACTTCGCCATCTGCAGTCTGAATAAACGTGCCGGGGCCAAAGCAGGGAATGTAGTCATCATAAGGTGAGCTGCCCGCATTGGAACCGGACACTTTGATGTAGGACGTGCCTGACACCAAAGGTGCGGACGTAGCATAACCCCACACGTCAGATGTGATCCCGTTTTGGGAAAATACGTAAACCTCGATTTCAGGCCCGGTCGGGTTTCCATCGTCATCAAGGGCGCGCACGACGATAATGGACTCAGATTCAACCGGCGTTCCGTTTGCAACCAGCCCGCCACCGTCCGTTATGATATGAGCGCCCGCTTGGTCGTCGTTGAACACATCCGGGCTTCCGCCCGTGTCGTCCAACGTGACTGTGGTGCCTGTTCCACCGGAATAGGCAAATATCGTGCCGTCTGGTGTGTCCGAGTTATTGATAATCGGATCGCCTACGATGGCGCCATTGGGGCTTGAGGTGACGACAAGGCTGGAACTGTCCTGAGCGAAAAAACTGCGAATGACCATGTGTGTTCAACAACCTTGTAGAAATCAGCGGATGCGACCTATGCGGACGGCTAATGCTAAAGAGTTATCTGATGTGAGTTCTTCGGCACCAGCATTTTACAGTAGGGTGCACCACACATTTTCGTCAGGATGCGATCATCGGTTAATCAGGTCCGGAAATCTGAAACGCTGAGCGTAATCTTTGGCCCAGTCGTGTGCGTTTATCGGTCTCGTATGGGCTGCAGACATGGTCTATTCGCCAAAGTGCCAGCCAGTCCTTCAGCAACCGACCCCTGATGCAAAAGTCCAGAATACCCATGTGCACAGGATGCCTGTAACGGCGGAAGAACATCTCCTTGTTGGTTTTGAGGATTCCGCTGCGATCAACGCTGTCAGACGCGCCATCCCGGAACACGTCTGATTTCAGAAAATCCACAATGTCGTACACGGCCAGCTTGGTGCGCGCTTCGGTGAAATCCAAACCGATCATTTGACCTTGCCCCACGATCAGGTTCTGAGCGTGAAAATCCCCGTGGCTAAAGACTTGGGTTTCCGGGATGCCTTTCAGGCGTGGTATATCGGCCTGCAATTCATCCAGCATTGCACGGCTTTCTTGTTGGATGGGCAAAGGTACTGTTTGCGTCAATTCCAGAATGCTGTCGGTCATCCACTTGGGTCGAAAACCATACACTTTCATGGGGTGATAGTGATGCAGATCATTCAGCCATTCCCCGGCGCGCCGGTAAATCTGGGCGACACGATCATCGTCGGCGCTGTTGTGGATCACATCGGCAGCCGTTGGTCGGTCGACATATTCGGTCACGAAAAACGCTTTGTTCGTGGACATGTAGACCGGCTGTACGACCCCAGACGCTTTGAAGGTTCGAAAATAGGTTGCAAGCTGGTTCAGTAGGTCAAATTCACCTTGAAGCCGACCAGTCTGAGGCGAGGTGGTG
This sequence comes from Ruegeria sp. BG8, assembly GCF_056538325.1. NCBI lineage: Bacteria > Pseudomonadati > Pseudomonadota > Alphaproteobacteria > Rhodobacterales > Roseobacteraceae > Ruegeria > Ruegeria sp. BG8. The sequence goes on from NZ_JBQFSZ010000006.1 coordinate 200,577, forward strand.
TCGATCTTCAGCGCAAAGTCGCCACTTGCTGTGGTAAGCCGTAGTAAAAAACGGGTGTCGCCAAAATCATGAGAACGGTAGACACACTCATACCTGGAAACCTCTCCTGCTGGCCCATGCTGCGCAAACTCTTTGATGAACTGCGAAACCAGACGGTTTTCTTTTGGTGACAGGGTTGGCATTTACGGTCTGGCGGCAATTTCTAAACAGGAAGCGTTCCGCGCTGACAGGACCCCAGCCGGCAAGGTGTGTCAATACAGCGGCTGCCCTTTGAAAACAGCGCTTGGAACAATGGTTGAAAAGCCCGACATTTGTGCGATTTACCCCTTGGAAACCTATGCCATCTGCCCTAAAGAGACTTGCGGAGTAAAGCGTGCGATTCGTCGTGCGCTTTATTTCGTTTCGTCCAAGACGGTGGGTGGTGCCATCTGGCCCCTTAATCTCCTGCCTGAGACGGGTAAGACCAAAGAATTCTGAGGGTCGCATTCCTCGGGCGCATTTTGGCCAATCCCGTAACAACGGACCTGAACGCTGTGGTTTCGACCGCAGCAAATATGAGCCGGGATGTCCAACATCCCAAACTTGGAGAGAACTGTGGATAGAGCCCAGAAAGAGAAAGTGGTCGAGGAACTCGGCCAAATCTTCGAAAGCTCTGGCGTCGTAGTGGTTGCTCACTACGCCGGTCTGACAGTTGCCGAGATGCAGGACCTTCGCGCACGTGCTCGTGACGCGGGTGGCTCCGTGCGTGTTGCCAAGAACAGGCTTGCCAAAATCGCCCTCGACGGAAAGCCATGTGAAAGCATTGGTGACCTGCTGACGGGTATGACCGTTCTGACCTATTCCGAAGACCCCGTGGCAGCAGCCAAGGTGGCCGAGGACTTCGCCAAAGAGAACCAAAAGTTCGAAATTCTTGGCGGTGCAATGGGTGAGAACGCTCTGGACCGGGCTGGTGTTACAGCCGTGTCGAAAATGCCGTCGCGTGAAGAGCTTATTGCTTCGATCGTGGGCTGCATCGGCGCGCCTGCTTCGAACATCGCCGGTGCAATTGGCGCACCTGCAAGCAACATCGCAAGCATCCTTTCCACCATCGAAGAGAAGGCGGAAGCTGCGTAAGCGGTTGGCACTGAATGATCTGCGTAGGGAATACTCCCTGACGTTGGAACACACACTGTAAACGGAAAGAGCTGATAAAATGGCTGATCTGAAAGCACTCGCAGAAAGCATCGTGGGTCTGACCCTGCTGGAAGCACAAGAACTGAAAACCATCCTCAAAGACGAATACGGCATCGAGCCCGCAGCTGGCGGCGCCGTAATGGTTGCAGCTGGTGGCGACGCCGGTGGCGCAGCTGAGGAAGAAAAAACCGAATTCGACGTCGTTCTGAAGAACGCCGGCGCTTCGAAAATCAACGTGATCAAAGAAGTTCGCGGCATCACCGGTCTGGGCCTGAAAGAAGCCAAAGAGCTGGTTGAAGCTGGCGGCAAGATCAAAGAAGGCGTTGACAAGGCAGAAGCCGAAGAAGTCAAAGCCAAGCTGGAAGCAGCTGGCGCCGAAGTCGAGCTGGCCTAAGCCTGCTTACAGGCACATCGCTGATGTGTCGAACAATTTGGCTGGGTCCGGAGAAATCCGGGTCCAGCCGAACCTGTCTTAGAAAGGGCCTCAATCAAGGGGGGCGTTTTCTAAGACACGGTTTTCGGATCGGGAGGCCACCTTCGGGACGGTGGCCACGAATTGATCCGGACGTGTTGTCTCGATTGTGCAAGATGCCGGGGCCCGACGGTGTCTTTGCCCGCTGAGAACATCGAAAGGTGACATCTGACATGGCTCAAACGTTCCTTGGCCAGAAACGTCTTCGTAAATATTACGGCAAAATCCGCGAAGTGTTGGAAATGCCGAACCTCATTGAGGTCCAGAAATCTTCTTATGATCTTTTCCTGCGCTCCGGCGATGCTGAACAGCCCACAGACGGCGAAGGCATCAAAGGTGTGTTCCAGTCGGTTTTCCCGATCAAGGATTTCAACGAAACCTCCGTTCTGGAGTTCGTGAAATACGATCTGGAAAAACCCAAATATGACGTCGAAGAGTGTATGCAGCGCGACATGACCTACAGCGCGCCGCTGAAGGTTACTCTGCGTCTGATCGTGTTTGATGTCGATGAGGACACCGGCGCGAAATCGGTCAAAGACATCAAAGAACAGGACGTGTTCATGGGCGATATGCCCCTGATGACACCGAACGGCACGTTCATCGTGAACGGTACCGAGCGTGTGATCGTGTCCCAGATGCACCGCTCGCCCGGTGTGTTCTTTGACCACGACAAGGGCAAGACCCACTCGTCCGGTAAACTGCTGTTTGCCTGCCGCATCATCCCGTATCGCGGCAGCTGGCTGGACTTTGAGTTCGACGCCAAAGACATCGTGTTCGCCCGTATCGACCGTCGCCGCAAACTGCCTGTGACCACCCTGCTGTACGCACTGGGTCTGGATCAGGAAGCGATCATGGACGCGTATTACAACACCGTGTCCTACAAGCTGGATGGAAAGAAAGGCTGGGTCACACCGTTCTTCCCCGAGCGTGTGCGCGGCACCCGTCCGACATACGATCTGATCGATGCGAAATCGGGTGAAGTGATTGCCGAAGCGGGCAAGAAAGTCACCCCACGCGCGGTCAAGAAGCTGATCGACGAAGGTGCTGTTACCGACCTGCTGGTGCCCTTCGACAACATCGTCGGCAAATATGTCGCCAAGGACATCATCAACGAAGAAGACGGTGCGATCTATGTCGAAGCCGGTGATGAGCTGACCCTGGAATACGACAAGGACGGCGACCTGATCGGTGGCACCGTTAAGGACCTGATGGATGCGGGCATCACCGACATCCCGGTTCTGGACATCGACAACGTCAATGTCGGCCCCTACATGCGCAACACCATGGCTCAGGACAAGAACATGAGCCGCGAAACCGCGCTGATGGACATCTACCGCGTCATGCGCCCGGGTGAGCCGCCCACCGTCGAAGCGGCCTCGGCTCTGTTCGACACTCTGTTCTTCGACAGCGAACGCTATGACCTGTCCGCCGTTGGCCGGGTGAAGATGAACATGCGTCTGGCTCTGGACGCGCCTGACACTCTGCGCACCCTGCGCCGCGAAGACATCGTGGCCTGCATCAAGGCGCTGGTGGAACTGCGTGATGGCAAAGGCGACGTGGACGATATCGACCACCTCGGCAACCGTCGTGTGCGCTCGGTCGGCGAGTTGATGGAAAACCAGTACCGCGTTGGCCTGCTGCGCATGGAGCGCGCGATCAAAGAGCGTATGTCGTCGGTCGAAATCGACACCGTCATGCCGCAAGACCTGATCAACGCGAAACCGGCAGCCGCTGCTGTCCGCGAATTCTTCGGCAGCTCGCAGCTGTCGCAGTTCATGGACCAGACCAACCCGCTGTCCGAAGTCACCCACAAACGTCGCCTCTCGGCGCTTGGCCCCGGTGGTCTGACACGTGAGCGTGCGGGCTTTGAGGTGCGCGACGTTCACCCGACCCACTATGGCCGGATGTGTCCGATTGAAACGCCCGAAGGTCCGAACATCGGCCTTATCAACTCGCTGGCCACCTTCGCCCGCGTGAACAAGTATGGCTTCATCGAAACACCCTATCGCGTCGTCAAAGACGCCGAGGTGACCGATGAGGTTCACTACATGTCCGCGACCGAGGAGATGCGCCACACCGTGGCGCAGGCGAACGCGACTCTGGATGCTGATGGTAAGTTCATCAACGATCTGGTGTCGACCCGTCAGGCTGGTGACTACACCCTTGCCCCGCGCGAGAATGTTGACCTGATCGACGTGTCGCCGAAACAGCTGGTGTCGGTCGCTGCATCGCTGATCCCGTTCCTTGAAAATGACGACGCCAACCGCGCTCTGATGGGCTCGAACATGCAACGTCAGGCGGTTCCGCTGCTGCGGGCCGAGGCACCGCTGGTTGGTACCGGCATTGAGGAAAAGGTTGCGATTGACTCGGGCGCTGCGATTCAGGCGAAACGCGCCGGTATCATCGACCAGGTCGATGCCCAGCGTATCGTTATCCGCGCGACTGAGGATCTGGAACTGGGCGACGCTGGCGTTGACATCTATCGTCTGCGCAAATTCCAGCGTTCGAACCAGAACACCTGCATCAACCAGCGTCCGCTGATCAAGGTGGGTGACACTGTCCAGAAAGGCGAGGTTATTGCTGATGGTCCGTCGACCGATATGGGTGAACTGGCCCTTGGTAAGAACGTGGTCGTCGCGTTCATGCCGTGGAACGGTTACAACTACGAAGACTCGATCCTGATCTCGGAACGTATCGCGCGGGACGACGTCTTTACCTCGGTCCATATCGAGGAGTTTGAAGTCGCCGCCCGTGACACCAAGCTGGGTCCGGAAGAGATCACCCGCGACATCCCGAACGTGGGTGAAGAAGCGCTGCGCAACCTCGACGAGGCGGGCATCGTTTACATCGGCGCGGATGTTGAGCCGGGCGATATTCTGGTCGGCAAGATCACTCCGAAGGGTGAAAGCCCGATGACCCCGGAAGAAAAGCTGCTGCGCGCCATCTTTGGTGAGAAAGCATCTGACGTGCGCGACACTTCGCTGCGCGTGAAGCCGGGTGATTACGGTACGGTCGTTGAGGTTCGCGTCTTCAACCGTCACGGCGTCGAAAAAGACGAGCGTGCGCTGCAGATCGAGCGTGAGGAAGTCGAACGTCTGGCCCGTGACCGGGACGACGAGCTGGCGATCCTGGACCGCAACATCTATGCGCGTCTGCAAGGCCTGATCCTGGGTAAAACCGCTGTCAAAGGCCCGAAAGGCGTCAAGGCAGGGTCGGTTATCACCGAGGACCTGCTGGAAACCCTGACCCGCGGTCAGTGGTGGCAGCTGGCGCTGGAAGGCGAGCAGGACGCACAGATCGTCGAAGCTCTGAACGAGCAGTACGAAGTGCAAAAGCGCGCTTTGGATGCCCGTTTCGAAGACAAGGTCGAAAAGGTTCGTCGTGGCGACGACCTGCCGCCGGGTGTGATGAAGATGGTCAAAGTCTTCATCGCCGTAAAGCGCAAGCTGCAGCCGGGCGATAAGATGGCCGGTCGTCACGGGAACAAAGGTGTGATTTCCAAGGTTGTTCCGATGGAAGACATGCCGTTCCTGGCCGATGGTACTCCGGTTGACTTCTGTCTGAACCCGCTGGGTGTGCCGTCGCGTATGAACGTCGGTCAGATCCTTGAAACCCACATGGGTTGGGCCGCACGCGGTCTGGGTCTGAACATCGATGACGCTCTGGGTGAATACCGCCGGTCCGGCGATCTGACCCCGGTGCGCGAAGCGATGAAGCTGGCCTATGGCGAGAATGTCTACGAAGAAGGCATCACCGGTCTGGACGAGGATGGCCTGATCGAGGCTGCGGGCAACGTGACCCGCGGTGTTCCGATCGCAACCCCGGTCTTCGACGGTGCCAAAGAGGCTGACGTCAACGACGCGCTGGTACGTGCGGGCTTCTCGGAAAGCGGTCAGTCGGTTCTGTTCGACGGTCGTACGGGTGAGCAATTTGCGCGTCCGGTGACCGTGGGCATAAAGTACCTGCTGAAACTGCACCACCTTGTGGATGACAAGATCCACGCGCGTTCGACCGGGCCGTACAGCCTGGTGACCCAGCAGCCGCTGGGTGGTAAGGCGCAGTTCGGTGGTCAGCGCTTTGGTGAGATGGAGGTTTGGGCTCTGGAAGCTTACGGCGCCGCCTACACCCTGCAAGAGATGCTGACGGTGAAATCGGATGATGTCGCCGGCCGGACCAAGGTCTATGAGTCGATCGTCAAGGGCGAGGATAACTTTGAAGCGGGCGTACCGGAATCGTTCAACGTTCTGGTTAAAGAAGTCCGTGGCCTCGGCCTGAATATGGAACTTCTGGATGCGGAGGTTGAGGAGTGAGGCCAGCAATGTTGCTCGCTGCGGTGACACCTTTGTCGGGGTGCTTCTACCCCCTTCCTATTACGTCTTCGTATGATGCTGATAGCAAGCAAAGCTATCCATTCGAACACAGGGAAGGGTTGGAGCATCGCGTCGTTTACACGCCGCTGACGAGCAACAAGCTGGAAGCTGTCAATTCCGCACTTGCGGTTTGTGGGAAGCCACCCGTTGATCGTTCGGGTCTCAACCAAGCGCAAGTCGACCTTAAGATGGATTTCTCAGGCGCACTCAATGTCGAGTCGACGTTTGAATGCCCAGAGCCTGGAAAGGATTGAAAATGAACCAGGAAATCACCAACAACCCGTTCAACCCGCTGACGCCCCCGAAGGTTTTCGACGAGATCAAGGTCTCGCTGGCGTCGCCCGAGCGGATCCTGTCTTGGTCCTATGGCGAGATCAAGAAACCCGAAACCATCAACTACCGGACGTTCAAGCCCGAACGTGACGGCCTGTTCTGCGCGCGTATCTTTGGCCCGATCAAAGATTACGAATGTCTGTGCGGCAAATACAAGCGGATGAAGTATCGCGGCGTTGTCTGCGAGAAATGCGGTGTGGAAGTCACTCTGCAGAAAGTCCGCCGCGAGCGTATGGGCCACATCGAACTGGCCGCGCCCGTCGCACATATCTGGTTCCTGAAATCGCTGCCGTCCCGCATCGGTCTGATGCTGGACATGACGCTGCGCGATCTGGAACGCGTTCTGTACTTTGAAAACTACGTTGTCATCGAGCCCGGTCTGACTGACCTGACCTACGGCCAGATGCTGACCGAAGAAGAGTACATGGATGCGCAGGATGCCTATGGCATGGACGCGTTCACCGCCAATATCGGTGCTGAAGCCATCCGTGAGATGCTGGCCCAGATCGATCTGGAAGCCGAAGCCGAGCAGCTGCGCGCTGATCTGGCCGAAGCAACCGGTGAACTGAAGCCCAAAAAGATCATCAAACGTTTGAAGGTCGTCGAATCCTTCCTCGAGTCGGGCAACCGGCCCGAGTGGATGGTCATGACCGTGATCCCGGTCATTCCGCCGGAACTGCGTCCGCTGGTTCCGCTGGATGGTGGCCGTTTCGCGACCTCGGATCTAAACGATCTGTACCGCCGCGTCATCAACCGGAACAACCGTCTGAAGCGTCTGATCGAACTGCGCGCGCCTGACATCATCGTCCGCAACGAAAAGCGGATGTTGCAGGAATCCGTGGATGCTCTGTTCGACAACGGCCGTCGTGGCCGCGTGATCACCGGTGCCAACAAGCGTCCGCTGAAATCGCTGTCGGACATGCTGAAAGGCAAGCAGGGTCGCTTCCGTCAGAACCTTCTGGGTAAGCGGGTCGACTTCTCGGGCCGTTCGGTCATTGTGACCGGTCCGGAACTCAAGCTGCACCAGTGTGGTCTGCCCAAGAAGATGGCGCTGGAACTGTTCAAACCGTTCATCTACTCGCGCCTTGAAGCCAAGGGTCTGTCTTCGACCGTGAAACAGGCGAAGAAACTGGTCGAGAAAGAGCGTCCCGAAGTGTGGGATATCCTCGACGAGGTGATCCGCGAACACCCTGTCATGCTGAACCGTGCGCCCACGCTGCACCGTCTTGGCATTCAGGCGTTCGAGCCGGTTCTGATCGAAGGTAAAGCCATCCAGCTGCACCCGCTGGTCTGTTCGGCCTTTAACGCCGACTTCGACGGGGACCAGATGGCGGTTCACGTCCCGCTGAGCCTTGAGGCCCAGCTGGAAGCCCGTGTTCTGATGATGTCGACGAACAACGTTCTGTCGCCTGCAAACGGCGCGCCGATCATCGTTCCGTCGCAGGATATGATCCTGGGTCTGTACTATGTGACCCTGGAACGCGAAGGCATGCCGGGCGAAGGCAAAGTGTTCGGTTCGATCGACGAAGTTCAGCACGCGCTGGATTCCGGCGAAGTGCACCTGCACTCGAAAATCACCGCGCGGATCACGCAGATCGACGGCGAAGGCAACGAGGTTCAGAAGCGTTATGAAACCACTCCGGGCCGTCTGCGTCTGGGTGCTCTGCTGCCGATGAACAACAAAGCGCCGTTCGAACTGGTCAACCGTCTGCTGCGGAAGAAAGAAGTGCAGCAGGTGATCGACACTGTCTACCGCTATTGCGGTCAGAAAGAGTCGGTTATCTTCTGTGACCAGATCATGTCGATGGGCTTCAAAGAAGCGTTCAAGGCGGGCATCTCGTTCGGTAAGGACGACATGGTCATTCCCGATGACAAGTGGGGCATCGTTGATGACACCCGCGGTCAGGTGAAGGACTTTGAACAGCAGTACATGGACGGCCTGATCACTCAGGGCGAAAAGTACAACAAAGTTGTCGATGCCTGGTCGAAGTGTAACGACCGCGTCACCGAAGCCATGATGTCGACGATCTCGTCGTCGGATCGGGCAGAGGATGGTTCTGAGCAGGAACCGAACTCGGTCTACATGATGGCTCACTCGGGTGCGCGTGGCTCGGTCACTCAGATGAAACAGCTGGGCGGTATGCGCGGCCTGATGGCCAAGCCGAACGGTGACATCATCGAGACGCCGATCATCTCGAACTTTAAAGAAGGTCTGACCGTTCTCGAGTACTTCAACTCGACCCACGGTGCCCGTAAGGGTCTGTCGGATACCGCGCTTAAGACGGCGAACTCGGGTTACCTGACCCGTCGTCTGGTGGACGTGGCGCAGGACTGCATCGTTCGTGAGATCGACTGTGGCACCGAGCGTGCGATCACTGCCGAAGCCGCGGTGAACGACGGTGAGGTTGTCGCCTCGCTGGCCGAACGTGTGCTGGGCCGTGTGGCCGCTGACGATGTCCTGCGTCCGGGCACCGATGAGGTGATCGTCGCAGCAGGTCAGCTGATCGACGAGCGCATGGCCGACACCATCGACGAGGCCGGTGTTGCGTCGATGCGCATCCGCTCGCCTCTGACCTGTGAGTCCGAGGAAGGCGTCTGCGCAACCTGCTACGGTCGTGACCTTGCACGCGGCACCATGGTGAACACAGGTGAAGCTGTCGGCATCATCGCCGCGCAGTCCATCGGTGAACCCGGTACACAGCTGACCATGCGGACCTTCCACATCGGTGGTGTTGCGCAAGGTGGTCAGCAGTCGTTCCAGGAAGCCAACCAGGAAGGTGTTGTCGCGTTCGAGAACCCGCAGATCCTGGTCAATGCGGCAGGCGAAAGCCTGGTCATGGGCCGGAACATGAAGCTGGTGATCAACGACGAACACGGCGAAGAGCGTGCCAGCTTCAAGCTGGGCTACGGCTCGAAACTGTTCGTCAAGGACGGAACCAAGGTTGCCCGTGGCGACAAGCTGTTCGAATGGGATCCCTACACCCTGCCGATCATCGCCGAGAAAGCCGGTACTGCGAAATACGTTGACCTTGTGTCGGGCCTGGCTGTCCGCGACGAGACCGACGAAGCAACTGGTATGACCCAGAAGATCGTGATCGACTGGCGCGCCGCCCCCAAAGGCAGCGACCTCAAGCCCGAGATTATTCTGGTCGGCGAAGATGGCGAGCCGGTCCGCAACGATGCGGGCAACCCGGTTCACTATCCGATGTCGGTGGATGCGATCCTGTCGGTCGAAGATGGCCAGCAGATCGAGGCCGGTGACGTTGTCGCGCGTATCCCGCGTGAAGGTGCCAAGACCAAGGACATCACCGGTGGTCTGCCGCGTGTGGCCGAACTGTTCGAAGCGCGTCGTCCGAAAGATCACGCGATCATCGCCGAAGCCGATGGTTACGTGCGCTTTGGCCGCGACTACAAGAACAAGCGCCGCATCAGCATCGAACCGGCGGACGAGTCCATGGAGACCATCGAGTACATGGTACCCAAGGGCAAGCACATCCCGGTCGCCGAAGGGGACTTCATCCAGAAGGGTGAGTACCTGATGGACGGTAACCCGGCTCCGCATGACATCCTGTCCATCATGGGTGTCGAAGCGCTGGCGGATTACATGATCGACGAAGTGCAGGACGTGTATCGTCTGCAGGGCGTGAAGATCAACGACAAGCACATCGAGGTCATCGTGCGCCAGATGCTGCAGAAGTGGGAGATCCTGGATTCAGGCGACACCACCCTGCTGAAAGGCGAACATGTCGACAAGCAAGAGTTCGACGCAGCCAACGAGAAGACCATCGCCCGCGGCGGTCGTCCGGCGCAGGGCGAGCCGATCCTTCTGGGGATCACCAAAGCCTCGCTGCAGACGCGTTCGTTCATCTCAGCGGCGTCGTTCCAGGAAACCACCCGCGTGCTGACCGAGGCCTCGGTTCAGGGCAAAAAGGACAAGCTGGTTGGCCTGAAAGAGAACGTCATCGTCGGCCGCCTGATCCCCGCCGGTACCGGTGGAGCAACTCAGGCCGTGCGCCAGGTTGCGCAATCGCGCGACAACGTCGTCATCGAAGCCCGCCGGGAAGAGGCTGAAGCGGCCGCTGCCCTGGCCGCTCCGGTCATCGACGACGACATGGTCGGTGACGAGCTGGACATCGTAATCGACGCGCCTGAAAGCCGAGAATAATCCTCGAACCTGAGAGATAGAAAAGGCCCTGCAATTTCGCGGGGCCTTTTTGTTTGCATGGAACAGTTTGACAGTTTTGTTTGTCTGCGGATGAGTAGGCTATTTTCTTTTCCGACCCCGAAGCTACAGTGGTGGATAACAGGGAAAGGGGACATAACGCGTGAACAGGAACGTAGATCGGGGGCCGTTTCTGGAACGTATTGCTCGTATTAAGATAAGCGCGGAATACACTGCGCCCAAAGTCCCATCGCCGCGTCCCGAGAGCATTTGGACACGTTTTCTATACCCTGCATCATTTGTTGGCGTATTTTTCCTGAGTGTAATTTTTGCGTTTCTGATGCGTTACATCGTCTACCACACAGTCGGAGTTCTGGAGGCAGGCTCGCTGAGCATTCAGAAATGGATAGAGTTTGGTTTTGCAGGTGGAGCGATCTTCTTTGTTGGCCTTCTCTTGCGTGATCGAAAAAGGGAGTATTCAACCGTTGTTATCGCTGGAGTTCTGGTAACCACTTTCGCGTTCCATAACCTTGTATGGGAATACCCGCAGGTGTTTGAAATACTGTTCGGCGAAGAATGGGTGGAGTCTACAGAACAGCGAACTCTCCCTTCCAGTTTAAACATTTTTGGATACATTTTTGAATTTGGTAAAGCGTAACGCGAACGTTCATTGCTATTGGAATTTCCGTCGCGGGGCTTGCTCGCAAGGCGCACAGCATGTGACGGAGTAAAGGAAATGACCCCAAACGTAAAAGGCGCGCTGTTGATGATGGGCAGCATGGCGGGTTTCACCATCAATGACAGTCTGATCAAGCTGGCGGGTGATCAGATGCCTCTGTTTCAGATGGTGGCCATGCGGGGGGTGGTGGCGACGGTTCTTGTCTATCTGATGGCGCGGTATCTTGGGGCGCTGCATCTGAATTTTCCGCGTCATGACAAATGGCTGATCGCGGCGCGTTGTGTGGCCGAGTTGTCGGCTACATTCTTTTTCCTGACGGCGCTTTTGCACATGCCTCTGGCAAATGTGACGGCGGTATTGCAGGCCTTGCCGCTGACCGTGACGTTGGGGGCGGTGCTGTTTTTTCGCGAGCGGATCGGATGGCGGCGGGTTTTGGCCATTGTACTGGGCTTCATCGGGATGTTGCTGATTGTGCGCCCGGGTCCAGAGGGGTTCGATATCTATGCGATTTATGCGCTGATTGCGGTGGCGTCTGTTACTGTCCGCGATCTGATTACGCGGCGGATGTCCGTCCATGTCCCCTCGCTTGCGGTGACCCTTGCGACATCGCTGACCATCACGCTGTCCGCCGGGATCGCCGCGTCTGTGTCGGGTTGGCAACCGGTGCCGCCTGCGGCTGGGGCCATGATCGCCTGCGCGGCGGTGTTCGTGCTGGTGGGGTATTTATGCAGCGTCATGGTAATGCGCGAAGGCGATGTGGGGTTCATCGCGCCGTTTCGCTATTCAAGCCTGATCTGGGCGCTGGCCCTGGGCTGGTTGGTGTTTGGTGATTGGCCGGATTCGATCACGCTGCTGGGTGCGGGTCTGGTCGTTGGCGCCGGCTTGTTTACTCTGTTGCGCGAAAGGCAGGTTCACTCGGCGGAGTGAACTCGTCGAACCGCGTCCTGTTCAATGGCAAAGCGCGCGATGAATTCGCCCTCAAGCTCGGGCGTCAGGGGGGAGAGTTCGGTCCTGCTGTTGCGCGCGTGTGGCGAGTCGTTGAATTGGTTCAGCGTCCGCACCCACATCGGCGCATCCGGATAGCTGACCACAGGCATGAAGTTCCCGATGCGATTGTGGGTGAAGTTCATGATCGTCAGCTCACACCCTCCGCGTACATGCATGGCAAAGCCGATCCCCAGCAGGGACCGAAAGACGAGCGCCGCCTGAATGCCATCGGCTCCGAACCTGGCCAGAAACCCCTGATTGTAGTCGATGGCGACGGTCTTGTTGTTCTGCAGCAAGGTTTGATTTTCATCAGCAGCAATGCGCAAACGTTCGATGAAATCCACGGATACAGCGTCATCGTCGTCATGACGGAATTGAATGCAAGGTGCAGCGGGATTGTCGCGTGCGGCGTTTAGCACGTCTTTCATCACCCGGCGGTGACGCATCGGGCGGCGAGCGATTATCTCAACCTGTTTCATTCCCGCGGTCAGGTCATGAAGCCGATCAAGGGCGGGTTTGGGCAGGCATTCCCCGATGACGATCTTTAACTGGTAGTCTTCGTCCGTCTGCTCTTGCAAACACGGCAGGGTGGTGGTTTCGAACAGGCGGAACCGTTCCTCAAGCCGGGCGGGGTTGTACAGGTAAGCGCGCCGTTCCTCGATCGTTTCATGTTCGACCTGAAAGCCGCCATGGGCAGGGTAGGAAAAGCGGCACAGGCCGATGATTTGCATGTTTCATCCGTGGTTCAGACCGTCGCCGCGACTATGCCCGCGCGTCCCGAAACCCGCAACGGGTCATGGGGCTGGCATGTGCTGGCAACAGTGGATAAATCGACGTAACACGGCCTGTGGCGAAGCAGCTCGGGTGTACTGTTGACACTTGGTCCGACTCCCCTTAATACGCGCCCATCTCGGTACCGGGGGCCGCCCCAAAACCGATCTCAGTAATGGACTGGTCAAGACCCGGACAATTTTGCAGTTCGCGTCCTCTGATAACCAACCGCGACGTTCACCTCGGAATGGGAACGCTCGCGGGTTTTGCGCTTGTGGACGCATGAGTGCAGCGAATTTAACCGCACGCAATGCGCGTGCATGTCATGTGTGTTGCAAAACGGGGAAGAAACCGGAATGCCAACTATTCAACAGCTGATCCGCAAACCGCGGCAGCCCAAAGTAAAACGCTCGAAGTCCATGCACCTGGAGCAGTGCCCGCAGAAACGCGGCGTCTGCACCCGCGTGTATACCACCACACCGAAAAAGCCGAACTCGGCTATGCGTAAGGTTGCCAAGGTGCGCCTGACCAACGGGTTCGAGGTCATCTCGTACATCCCCGGTGAAAGCCACAACCTGCAGGAACACTCGGTTGTTCTGATCCGTGGCGGCCGTGTAAAAGACCTTCCCGGTGTGCGTTACCACATCCTGCGCGGTGTTCTGGATACTCAGGGCGTCAAAGATCGTAAGCAACGTCGTTCGAAATACGGCGCGAAGCGTCCCAAGTAAGAGACAAAGCAGATGGCCCGCTTCCCTGTATTCGCTTTCGTGGTTTCGATTTTGGTTTTCCCTGTTCAGGCTCATGCAGAGTTTGCGGCTGTGGCGTATAACCAAAATACGAACAACATGGGGTATACTTGGGGGCGAGATACTCAGGAAGAAGCAAACGAAAGAGCTTTGACGACTTGCAAGCAGTATTCGAACAATGCCGCTGGATGCGAAGTCGTCGTCGAGACAACTCAGTGCTTTGCTATATTTCGGTACAAGGGCAAGGACCATTGGGCTGAAGGTGCATCGCACCGGGAAGCCAAGAAAACCGCATCTGCCGAATGTAGAGAGAAATTTGGTGCAAAATGCTGGCGAGTGACCAGCAAGTGTGCCAACCAATAGAAAGGGAAACGGACAATGTCCCGACGTCACGCGGCTGAAAAGCGCGAAGTCCTGCCTGACGCCAAATTTGGCGACAAGGTTCTGACCAAATTCATGAACAACCTGATGATCGACGGCAAGAAGTCGGTCGCAGAGCGCATCGTTTACAACGCGTTTGACCGCGTTGAGAACAAGGTAAAGCGCGCTCCTGTCGAAGTGTTCCACGAAGCACTTGATAACATCAAACCGTCGGTCGAGGTTCGCTCGCGCCGCGTTGGTGGTGCAACTTATCAGGTTCCGGTCGAAGTGCGCCCTGAGCGCCGCGAAGCACTGGCCATCCGCTGGCTGATCACTGCTGCGCGTGGCCGCAACGAAAACACCATGGAAGAACGTCTCGCCGGCGAACTGCTGGACGCTGTACAGTCCCGCGGTACCGCCGTGAAGAAGCGCGAAGACACCCACAAGATGGCCGAGGCGAACAAAGCCTTCAGCCACTACCGTTGGTAATTCAGAGGCTTATCAAAAATGGCACGCGAATATCCGCTCGAACTGTACCGTAACTTCGGTATCATGGCGCACATCGACGCAGGTAAGACCACCTGCTCGGAGCGTATCCTGTACTACACTGGTAAATCCCACAACATCGGTGAGGTGCACGATGGTGCAGCCACCATGGACTGGATGGAGCAGGAGCAGGAACGCGGCATCACCATCACCTCGGCTGCGACCACCACTTTCTGGGAACGCACCGAAGACGGTCAGACCGCCGATACCCCCAAGCACCGCCTGAACATCATCGACACCCCCGGCCACGTTGACTTCACCATCGAAGTCGAACGTTCGCTGGCGGTTCTCGACGGTGCCGTCTGCGTTCTGGACGCAAACGCCGGTGTTGAGCCCCAGACCGAAACCGTGTGGCGTCAGGCTGACCGCTACAAGGTTCCGCGTATGGTTTTCGTCAACAAGATGGACAAGATCGGCGCAGACTTCTTCAATTGCGTTCGCATGATCGAAGACCGTACCGGCGCACGTGCTGTTCCGGTTGGTATCCCGATCGGCGCCGAGTCCGAGTTGGAAGGTCTGATTGACCTGGTCACCATGGAAGAGTGGCTGTGGCAGGGCGAAGATCTGGGCGCAAGCTGGATCAAAGCCCCCATCCGCGACAGCCTGAAAGACATGGCTGACGAATGGCGCGGCAAGATGATCGAAGCGGCCGTCGAAATGGACGACGACGCGATGATGGAATACCTGGAAGGCAATGAGCCCGACGTTCCGACCCTGCGCGCCCTGCTGCGCAAAGGTACCCTGGACATCGCGTTCGTTCCGGTTCTGGGTGGTTCGGCGTTCAAGAACAAAGGCGTTCAGCCGCTACTCAACGCCGTGATCGACTATCTGCCCAGCCCGCTGGACGTTGTTGATTACATGGGCTTCAAACCCGGCGACGAAGAAGAAGTTCGTGACATCGCACGTCGTGCAGACGACGACATGGCGTTCTCGGGTCTGGCGTTCAAAATCATGAACGACCCCTTCGTTGGCTCGCTGACCTTCACCCGTATCTATTCGGGCACCATGAACAAGGGTGACTCGATCCTGAACTCGACCAAAGGTAAGAAAGAGCGCATCGGTCGTATGATGATGATGCACTCGAACAACCGGGAAGAGATCGAAGAAGCGTTTGCAGGCGACATCATCGCGCTGGCGGGTCTGAAAGACACCACCACCGGTGACACCCTGTGTGACGCGAAGGATCCGGTGGTTCTGGAAACCATGACCTTCCCCGATCCGGTGATCGAGATTGCGGTTGAGCCCAAAACCAAGGGCGACCAGGAAAAGATGTCCCAGGGTCTGGCCCGTCTGGCCGCCGAAGACCCGTCTTTCCGTGTGGAAACTGATCTGGAATCCGGTCAGACCATCATGAAGGGCATGGGCGAACTTCACTTGGACATCCTGGTTGATCGTCTGAAGCGCGAGTTCAAGGTGGAAGCGAACATTGGTGCACCGCAGGTGGCCTATCGCGAAACCATCTCGATGCCGGTCGAACACACCTACACCCACAAGAAACAGTCGGGTGGTTCGGGTCAGTTCGGTGAGGTTAAACTGGAGATCACTCCGACTGAGCCGGGCGAAGGTTACTCGTTCGAGAGCCGCATCGTTGGTGGTGCCGTTCCGAAGGAATACATCCCGGGTGTCGAAAAAGGCATCCAGTCGGTTATGGACAGCGGCCCTCTGGCTGGCTTCCCCGTGATCGACTTCAAGGTTGCCCTGCTGGACGGTAAGTTCCACGACGTTGACTCGAGCGTTCTGGCGTTCGAAATCGCGGCCCGTATGTGTATGCGTGAAGGCATGCGCAAAGCTGGCGCGAAACTGCTGGAACCGATCATGAAGGTCGAAGTGATCACCCCGGAAGAATATACTGGCGGTATCATCGGCGACCTGACCTCGCGTCGTGGCCAGGTGTCTGGTCAGGAACCGCGCGGCAACGCGATTGCGATCGATGCGTTCGTTCCGCTGGCGAACATGTTTGGCTACATCAACACTCTGCGTTCGATGTCGTCGGGCCGTGCCCAGTTCACCATGCAGTTCGACCACTACGATCCGGTTCCGCAGAACATCTCGGACGAGATCCAGGCGAAATACGCATAACCAAAGATTTGAGGGGGTCCGGTTCACGGGCTCCCTTCATTACCGAAAAAGGAGGCCATCATGGCAAAGGAAAAGTTTGAGCGTACAAAACCGCACGTCAACATCGGCACGATTGGCCACGTTGACCATGGTAAAACGACGCTGACCGCAGCGATCACCAAGT
>NZ_JBQFSZ010000007.1:0-202786 GCF_056538325.1 Ruegeria sp. BG8
AGCGCCACCGCCCTAATCAATAACCCTAGATGCCCACCGTCTCTCCGATGCGTCTCCGCCGCTTCCGCCGCGTCCCAGCACCTCAACAGCGCCGGTGAAGGGGTATTTACGGATTAGGTCTGGGACCTGCAACCCCCATTTTGAAAAAACTTCACATTTCTCGGCAAAATCTCGCATACCTTAATGAAAACAACATGTTAGATTTAAGAATAGCGTGGAATTTCCGCCTATTCGGTCGTGACAGCACAAAGCAAAGGTGCATTCTGACGGAATCGCGCCCAACGCTCTTCCAGTATCTTCGCGAGTGGCTAAGAAAAACGCCGCCGAGGTCTCCCCAGGCGGCGCAGTTTTGTGAGTGGTGGTCTTTTTATTTCAGATCGAAACGATCTGCGTTCATCACTTTGTTCCAGGCGGACACAAAGTCGCTGATGAATTTCCCGTCTGCATCGGCCTGACCGTAGACTTCTGCCAGCGCCCTCAATTGTGAGTTCGAGCCGAAGACGAGATCGACGCGTGTACCGGTCCACTTGACCGCTCCGCTCGCGCGGTCGCGACCTTCATAGACACCTTTGCCGGAAGGTTTCCATTCGGTACCCATATCCAGAAGGTTGGTGAAGAAATCGGTGCTGAGCGTACCGACACGGTCAGTGAAGACACCATGCTTGGTATCACCGAAATTGGCACCAAGGACACGCAGACCACCGACCAGCGCTGTCATCTCGGGCGCAGACAAAGCCAGCAACTGCGCTTTGTCGACCAACAGCTCTTCTGGCGATACGGTATAGTCGCCCTTCTGGTAGTTGCGGAAACCATCTGCAATGGGCTCCATCACGGCAAAGCTGTCCACATCGGTCTGCTCTTGCGAGGCATCTGTTCGACCAGGGGTGAACGGAACTTCAACGTCATGACCCGCGGCCTTGGCCGCTTGTTCGACGCCTGCGGCACCTGCCAGCACGATCACATCGGCCAGAGATACTTTCTTACCGCCGGACTGCGCGTCATTGAACGCCTTCTGAACGCCTTCCAACGCATCCAGCGTTTTGGACAGTTTCATCGGCTCGTTCACATCCCAGTCTTTCTGCGGCGCAAGGCGGATACGCGCACCGTTGGCACCACCGCGCTTGTCCGACCCGCGGAAGGTCGAGGCCGAAGCCCATGCGGTCGAGACCAGATCAGACACCGACAGACCGGTTGCCGCGATCTTGGCTTTCAGGTCGGTCACATCCGCGTCGTCAATCAGGTCATGATCCACGGCGGGGACGTTATCCTGCCAGATCAACTCTTCGGTTGGTGCTTCTTCACCGATGTAGTTGGAACGCGGGCCCATATCGCGGTGGGTCAGCTTGAACCAGGCGCGTGCGAAGGCATCTGCGAACTCTTCCGGGTTCTCGTGGAAGCGTTTCGAGATCGGGCCATAGATCGGGTCCATGCGCATCGCCATGTCGGCGGTGGTCATCATGGTCTTGACCTTTTTCGACGGATCATGCGCCGCCGGGGCCATGTCTTCGTCTTTGACGCCGATCGGCTCCCAGATGTAGGCGCCCGAGGGGCTTTTGGTCAGGTTCCATTCGTATCCGAACAACAGGTCGAAATAGCCGTTGTCCCATTTGATCGGGTTTGCGGTCCACGCACCTTCGATGCCCGAAGTAGTGGTATCGTCGCCCTTGCCGGAACCGAACTTGTTAATCCAGCCAAAGCCCATCTCTTCGATCGGGGCAGCCTCGGGTTCGGGACCGACCAGATCCGGATCGCCTGCACCGTGCGCCTTACCAAACGTGTGACCACCTGCGACCAGAGCGACGGTTTCTTCGTCGTTCATCGCCATCCGACCAAAAGTATCGCGGATATCGTGGCCTGATGCCAGAACGTTCGGCTCACCATCCGGGCCTTCGGGGTTCACATAGATCAGACCCATCTGAACAGCGGCCAGCGGATTTTCCAGATCACGTTCACCGGAATAACGGCTGTGCGGGTTGTCGGTCGGCGCAAGCCATTCGGTTTCGGTACCCCAATAGATATCTTCCTCAGGGGCCCAGATGTCTTCGCGGCCACCGGCGAAGCCAAAGGTTTTGCCACCCATCGACTCGATGGCGCAGTTACCGGCCAGGATCATCAGGTCGGCCCAGGAAATCTGGTTGCCGTATTTCTGCTTGATCGGCCACAGCAGACGACGCGCTTTGTCGAGGTTGCCATTGTCTGGCCAGCTGTTCAGCGGTGCAAACCGCTGGTTCCCGGTCGAGGCACCACCACGTCCATCCGCCGTCCGGTACGTACCCGCGCTGTGCCATGCCATACGGATGAACAAACCGCCATAATGACCGTAATCCGCAGGCCACCAGTCCTGAGAGTCCGTCATCAGCGCATACAGGTCATCCTTCAGCGCCTTCATGTCCAGTTTCTTGAACTCTTCGGCATAGTTGAAATCGGCACCCATCGGGTTTGAAGCCGGTCCGTGCTGATGCAAGATCGAAAGGTTCAGCTGGTTCGGCCACCAATCCCGGTTAGACCGGGTTCCTGCGCCGTGCATCACAGGGCATCCACCTGCGTTGGGGTTATCACTTCCGTCCATGACGATCTCCATTCCTGGCAATATTCCGGTGCAAACGCACCGCTAAAAAAACTCGGTCGATCAAGAACACATATAGATGACACTTTTATCCATTCTAAACGCATGGCGAAATTTCGCGCAGTCCGAACGGGCAACAGCGACTCATGGGCCTTGTCACGACTGTTTCTAGCAGAGCCAAACCATGCGAAAAAGTTTTGTTTATGGATGGTTTTGATAACTAAAAGCTATGGATTTGAAATTAGCTGCCCTGCATCAGGGATCTGAGCCCGACGCGATAGTTGGGGTATTGCAGGGTTACACCCAGCTCATCCTTGATCCTGTGATTTCTGACACGTTTGTTTTCATTGTAAAAACTACGTGCCATCGGTGTCAGATCAGCTTCGTCAAACGGCACGGCAGGGGGCAACGGCAAGCCCTGCAATTCCGCAGCATAGGATATCACATCCTGAGGAGGCACCGGTTCATCGTCACAGACGTTGTATACGGCACCCGGATTGGGATTTGACATGGACGCTGCCAGCACCTGCGCAATGTCCGTCACGTGAATGCGGGAAAAGACCTGGCCCGGTTTGATAATCCGACGCATTCCAACGCGTTTGAGTTTCGAAAAAGGGCCGCGTCCGGGGCCATAAATACCGGCGAGGCGGAATATGTGTGTCGGCAATCCGGGAACGCCCAACCATTGCTGTTCAGCCTGTACGCGCCACTTGCCTCGTTGCGCTGTCGGGGTTGGCGGTGTGTTCTCATCAACCCAATCGCCTTGATGGTCTCCATACACAGCCGTCGTCGAAAGGTAGCCCACCCATTTGAACTGCGTGGCGCGTTCTGAAATCTCGTCTTTCAGCGCGGCCAGAACCGGATCACCATCTGCTTTCGGTGCGGTTGAGATCAGCAGATGCGTTACCCCGTCCAGATCGATTTTCTGCCCCGGCCAGATTACCGGCTCGGCCCCCGAAGCACGCAAGCTTGCTGATTGCGCCGGGTCGCGCGTCGTTCCGATGATCCGCCAATCCTTGGGTGCCAGCGACCGCGACAATTCCTGTGCCGAATAGCCATGGCCGAACGAGAAAAGAGTACCTGTCATGCCGCCATTGATGATCGGCAATCAGCGCAGATGCAAGCGCCTGGTCCGTGATACTTGATTCGAATCCCTGGTTGCGCCTTTCTTTTGGGCATGAGTGACAAAACACCCGATCTGCATGCAGCCTACGCGCTGAACACCCCAGATGACCATAAACGGCTTTATGCCGAATGGGCCGGAGATTACGACGAAGGCTTTGCCGCGCGAGAAGACTACCAACTTCACATTCATGCAGCCCGCGCCTTTGTTGGCGCTGGGGGGCAAGGACCTGTGTTGGATGTTGGCGCTGGCACCGGACTATGCGGTGCCGTTCTGGCCGGTCTGGGTGTCGGGCCCATCGACGCCACCGACATCAGCGCCGAGATGCTGGAACAGGCCATGCGAAAGGATATCTACCGCGACGCGATCGAGGCAGACCTGAACGATGGAATCCCGGTGCCTCGCGAAAGCTATTCGGGTATTGTGTCATCAGGCACATTCACACATGGCCACTTGGGGCCCGAGGCGTTGATGCCACTATTGCGTGTCGCGCGTCCGGGTGCGCAATTCGCCCTTTCCATCAACGCGCAGCACTATGAAAAACTGGGCTTTGCCGAGGCCCTGCACAAGCTGGCTCAGGGTCAGATACAGAACCTCGCCCTGCCCGAGGTCCGGATATACGGAGACCTCGCCATCGGACCCAACAAGGACGACACGGCGCTTATTGCCTTGTTCGAACGGGTTTAGCGGCCTTTCCAGACGGGATCGCGTTTCTCGGCAAAGGCGCGCGCGCCCTCCAGATTGTCTTCGGACCCGTAGAGGGTATCTACGGTCGGCAATTGCCGACGCGTGATCCGGTTCATGACGTCCTGAAACTTGGAATCTTCGGCTTCGCGCACGATTTCTTTAATGGCCGCGTAGACCAATGGCGGCCCGCTGGCCAACAGACGAGCCAGCTCCCACGCACGATCCATCAACTGGTCACCGGGAACAATCTCGTTGATCAGACCCCAGCTCTTAGCCTCTTCCGGATCAAACCAGCGCCCGGTGAGCAGCAGTTCCATCGCGATATGATATGGGATGCGCTTGGGCAGCTTGACGCTTGCCGCATCGGCGACAGTTCCGGATCTGATTTCCGGCAGGGCAAAGCTGGCATGATCTGCAGCGATAATCATATCAGCGCTCAGGGCCAGTTCCAGCCCACCGCCACAGGCAATTCCGTTTACAGCGGCAATGACAGGCTTGTTCATATCCCGCAGTTCCTGCAAGCCGCCGAACCCGCCGACGCCGTAGTCACCGTCAACTGCGTCACCGTCGGCAGCAGCTTTCAAATCCCAGCCGGGGCAAAAGAACTTATCGCCACCGCCCGTGACGATGGCCACACGCAGATCGGGGTCATCGCGAAACGCACGAAACACGTCCCCCATGACACGACTGGTGGCGAGATTAATGGCGTTGGCCTTAGGACGGTCCAGAGTGACCTCGAGTATTGCGCCCTCGCGCTTGGTTTTGACCGGATTCATGAACGTGCCTTTCGGATCAGGGCATCCACTGCCACCGCACCATCCGGCGCGCAGATAAGCGGATTGATTTCAACTTCGCTGACATGGGCTGCGTTGGCAATGACATAGGCCTGCACGGCCTCGATCGTATCCAGCACAGCATCAAGGTTCGCGGCTGGTTTCCCACGATAGCCTGTCAGCAACGGTGCACAGGCAAGCTTGCCCAAAGCGTCGCGGATGGTTGTTCTGGTCGACGGGATCAGCAATGATGTCGTGTCGCGCAGAATCTCCGTCAGAACACCGCCCGCCCCGATTGTCAGAACATAACCGTGCGCAGGATCGCGCGTCACGCCGATCAACAACTCGGCCACACCTGATGGAGCCATTTCCTCAATCAGAACGCTCTGTGTGCCGATATCTGCTGCAACTTGCCGGACATCCTCTTTCTTTACGCCCAGTCGCACCGCCCCTTGTTCAGATTTATGCGCCAGCCCAACGCCCTTGACTGCGAACGGGCTCTTCAGACCTGCCAGATCCTTGGGCAGAACAGATGCCAGAGTTTCAAGACTGCGCGGAACCTTCACGCCAAAGGTGGCCAAGTCTTGTTTAGCCTCAGCCTCGGTCAAGGTTGTGTCCGCTTCTGCTGTCGAGGGCAGCAGAACGGGTTCAGATGCACGTGGATTTGGGCGCGCGGCGGCCTCGACGGCGACTAGGGCCTCTCGCAGGCCTGCAAAAGGAACCACGCCTCCGTCCATCAGTCGCTGCGCAACATCCTGCGGCATAAGCTCCGGTAAAGTGGCTGCAACGGCAAACGGACGTCCTGTTTGCGCCACGCAATTCAAGGCCGCTTGCGTGGCGCAATCCCAATCGGTCGCATCCGTATGCGGATAGTCTACAATCGCCAGTGTTAGGGTCTGTTCCGCACAGGTCATTGCCGCCCACGCGCGAGTCATCGCCTGAGTGTCGCGCCAGATATAGGTGTGGTAATCCAGCGGATTTGCCAATGCGACCATCGGGCCCAACGCCGCACGTAATTCAGCCTGCTGCGCCTCATTCAATGGTGGAAAATGCAGGGACATCCCTTCGGCCATATCAGCGGCAAGGCTGGCTTCACCGCCAGAGCAGCTGATTGTTCCAATTCCGTTGCCATCCAGACGCCCCGTTACATGCAACAGCTTCAGGCATTCCAGAAAACTTGGCACATCATCCAGACGTGCAATGCCAAGACGGTCCAGAAAAGCCTGCGCACCTGCATCTCCGCCCGCCAACGAGGCCGTATGCGAGATCGCCGCTGCTTGGGCATGGGTGGATCGCCCTATCTTCAGCGCCACGATCGGAATATTGCGCTGCCGGGCTTTTTCGGCCAGTGCCTCCCATTTTCGAAGGTCGCCAAACCCTTCGATGTGCACACCAATTGCGGTAATTCTGTCGTCATCCAATAGAGCTGAGGCGATCTCGGCCTGATGGGTCTGTGCCTGATTTCCGCATGTCAGCATAAACGCCAACGGCAGGGCGCGCTGCTGCATCGTCATGTTGATCGCAATGTTCGAGCTTTGCGTCAGGATCGCAACGCCCTGGTCTACCCGTGACATCCCATGCTGATCCGGCCAGACAGCCACGCGTTCCAGGCCGTTGATAAAACCATAGCAGTTTGGCCCAAGAATCGGCATGCGACCCGCCGCGGCAATCAATTGCTCTTGCAGGTCGGCACCCAGATCGTCTTCGGCCTTTGCCTCGGTAAAACCGGATGCGAAACACACGGCCCCACCGGCCCCCATCGCCGACAGAACTGAAACGGCTTGAATCGTGGCTTGGCGGTTAATCCCCACGAACGCCACATCCGGCGCAGCAGGCAACGCCTCCAAAGTTGGAAATGCGCGCGCGCCAGCAACCTCAGCGGCTTTTGGGTGAACAGGCCAAATCTCGCCTTCGAAGCCAAGTTTTCGCGCTTGCTGGATGACGGCCGCACACCAAGCACCGCCACCAATGACGGCGATAGACTTTGGGTTCAGCGCACGGGCCAGCCCCGTTGTCATGCGCCCAGCGCCCTGAGCAGATCGCGGCTGATAATATGGCGCTGAATTTCGCTTGTACCGTCCCAAATACGCTCGACACGCGCGTCGCGCCAAAACCGCTCCAGTGGGTAGTCGTCCATCAGACCCATGCCGCCATGCACCTGAATTGCCGCGTCCGTCACCCGCGCCAGCATCTCAGAGGCGTATAGTTTCGCCGACGCGATTTCTCGGTTCGCAGGCAAGCCCTTGTCCAACCGATCCGCCGCTGCCAGCGTCAGCAGATCAGCGGCATCAATCTCAGTGATCATGTCGGCGATCTGGAACGAGACACCCTGGAATTTACCGATTTTCTGACCGAACTGTTCCCGGGTGGCCGCATAATCCAACGCATAATCAAACGCCCGGCGCGCCCGTCCAACCGACATGGCGGCAACTGTTATGCGCGTGGCGTAGAGCCAAGTGTTCATCACCTCGAACCCGCCATCGACCTCGCCCAAAACCTGCGCGTCGGGCAAACGGCAATCGTCGAAATCCAGAACCATGTTCTTGTAACCACGATGGCTGACCGATTTATACCCATCCCGAATGGTGAAACCAGGCGTGCCGCGATCCACCAGAAACGCGGTTATCCGTTTCTTAGGGCCTTTCGGAGTTTGATCCACGCCCGTTGCGATAAACACTATGATGAAATCGGCATGTTCTGCACCTGAGATGAAATGTTTGGTGCCATTGACCACCCAATCACCACCATCGCGCACAGCCGCGCATTTCATCCCCCTTACGTCCGAGCCCGCACCCGGTTCCGTCATGGCCAACGCATCCATCTTTTCGCCCCGCACCGCAGGCATAAGGTAGCGTTCAACCTGGTCGCCTTGGCACGCCATCAGAATGTTCTGCGGCCGACCAAAAAAGTGGTTCAACGCCATCGACCCACGCCCCAACTCCCGCTCGACCAAAGCGAATTCTAGGTGGTTCAAACCAGCGCAACCGACGCTTTCGGGAAAGTTGCAGGCGTAAAACCCCAGCTCAATCGTCTTGCGCTTGATGTTTTCCGCGATCTCATGTGGAACCTCGCCGGTGCGCTCGACCAACTCTTCATGAGGGTAGATTTCGTTTTCGACAAAGCTGCGGACCGTGGCAGCGATCATTTCCTGTTCGTCGGACAAGCCATATTGCATCTTGGGTCTCCGCATCTTGAATTGGTTCAATTCTGACGCGGCTTGATTAATTTATCATGCCAAAATAGACGTTCATCATGCCTGAATGGACTAAATCACCCTCTGCCACACAACAATTTGGGATACTGCTGTTTGACGGGTTTTCTAATCACTGCCTGGCGAACACGGTTGAGCCATTGCGGGCCGCAAATACCCTTGCAGGTAAGCCCTTATATAGATGGGAGTTTTTGTCGCTAGAGTACGGCCCAGTCACGTCGTCTTCGGGATTGCAGGTCGCGCCACATGGCAAGCTGCAAGCTGCAAGCGGGAACACTTTGATGGTCATGCCCTCATACGGATTCCGGTCCCATGGCGGTTGGCAAACACTGGCAGGTCTAAGGTCAGCCACGGCCCGGTTTCCCATTCTTGCCGGGCTGGACACCGGCAGTTGGCTGTTGGGGCTGGCCGGATTGCTGGACGGCTACCGCGCAACCATTCACTGGGAAGAACTGACCGGTTTTACCGAGCGTTTCCCTGAAATCAAAGCAGAACGCGAGCGGTATGTGATTGATCGCGACCGCATCACCTGTTCCGGGGCAATGGCCGCCTTTGACCTCGTGTTGTACCTGATCGGACGAGATCATGGTCAGGCGCTGGCGCTAGAAGTCGCGCAGCTGTTCATGACCCGCGATTCCGCCCGCTCGCATTCCGGTGGCGCGGGTGCGACCAGCGGGTACGTCAACAAAGCGCTGGCCATAATGCAGGAGACGTTGGAGGCCCCTTTACCGATTTCTCAGATCGCGCGCCGTGTGGGTCGGTCACAAAAGGCGTTGGCATTGCGAATGCAGGCCGAACTTGGCGCCGGACCTGCACAGGTGTACCGCCGATTGCGTCTGAACCTGGCCCGCAAGCTGGTGGCCGAGACAGATTTGACCGTTAGCGAAATTGCCCTGCGCACCGGTTATGAAAACCCAAGCGCACTGACCCGAGCATTTCGCGCCGAGTTTGGTACAACACCGCGCGCTCTAAGATCGACCCTAAACTAGCCAAACATGCGTTTTTTCCGGGCTCGCGTTTCCGCAGTGGCGGTGTCCGATCCATCGTGAAAGGTGCCAAACCAGCGGTCCCACGGCATTTCCTGATTGCCGTAATTGCACTCGTAATACCGGTGGTGCAGTTGGTGATAAAAGGTTCCAAGTGCCAGTCGCCGTTTGTCACGGATCAGCAGCTCTTCGTAGCCGGTATGTGTCATCGCCGCACCCGGACCCTGAAACACGATATGGAAATACAGGTGAATGGGATGGGATGGCACAATCCAGTGGATGCACAGTGTGGTCAGATACAAGAAATGTTCAACCGGGTGCATCGAGAACCCCGACCATGGGCCGATATTGACGTTTCTATGGTGCAGACTATGCACTTTTTTGTATAGAAACGGCTGATGCAGCAGACGGTGTACCCAGTAAAAGTGAAAGGCTGACCACATCGGAAGCAGGATGAGCCACAGAACAAACCACACCGGATTTTCGGCGAAAGTGATGACAGGCGCATAGCCGTTGGCCATCAGCCACATGGTTACCACCTGAAACCCGGTCAATTGCAGGACACCTGAGCCCAATGACCAGAACATGTTGTCCAGAACCTGGTCACTGAAATCCCACAGCTTGTTGTTCTTGCCCTGATCGCGCCGTTCGAATTTCAACCGCTTACCTTGCGCCTTGCGCATGTAGAAATACCAGTGCAACCCACCTGCCACGACGAAGATCATGACAAAATTCACAAGCCAAACCTGAAAAACCCACCCAAAGGCAAAGGTCTTGGCGGTCTCAAGTGACGGGTAGAACAGCGCCCATAGCGCAATCGCAAGGCCGACCATAAGCACACGTTCGCTCAGCGTCAGCCAATTTCGGGCAAGCCAACCCAGCAGAAAGGCGGGATTGGGCGGCCATCGGAAGATCGAAGGGTTATAAAGCGGAAGATCCGGATGATAGTTCCACTCGCGGCTCATGTCCTGCATCGGAGATTTGTCCGTCACAGTCTTCACTCCTGTTTTTTGGCAGAGGTCAGGTCGCGTAATCTGCGCCGTCGGCATCCAGCAAAGCTTTGATTTCACGCAGATGCGCGTCGGCCTGATCGGGGTAATCATCCAACTCTTGCGCGGTCTTTTCTGCAATCTCGTCGGACAATACACGCAACGGCTGACCGGTCTGCAAAGCGCGAATATACGTTTCTGCCGCCCGCTCGAAATAGTAGAGTCTATTAAAGGCATCGGCAGGGTCACGACCAATGACCAGCACACCGTGATTGCCCATGATCATGACCTTTTTCTTTGGGTCCGACAGCATCGCAGCACAGCGCTCTCCTTCAGACTCGAAAGCCAACCCGCCAAACTCTTGATCAACCACGTAGCGGTTGAAGAATGTGGCGGTGTTCTGGTCGATCGGGGGCAGTGTGCTATCCGCCAATGACGCCAGCACCGTGGCAAAGATCGAATGGACGTGCATCACACAGCGTGCATGCGGGCAGTGACGGTGAATTGATCCGTGTAGCCCCCAAGCCGTTGGATCGGGCGCACCCGGCTGGTTCATCACGTCGGGGTCGTTGGCATCCAGCAAAAGCAGGTTCGACGCCTTGATCCGCGCGAAATGCATCTGGTTTGCGTTCATCAGGAACTGCGTGCCACTTTCATTCACAGCAAGGCTAAAGTGGTTGGCGACACCTTCGTGCATGTTCAGCCGCTCGGTCCAACGGAAGGTGGCAGCTAGGTCAACACGTTCATTCCAGTGATCGATGTTGGGGCGCAGATTGGCGACGCTCATTCCAAGCTCCTGTCTGAGTGGATGGATACTTGCAAAAATCGTGCCCGCGTCGCGATCGTTTGACCAACGAAAAAAACGTGAGTAATTCATAAGTTGAACTAATGGCAGGGTTATGCACATGCAGAAACAGCTTCCGCCGCTGGGGTGGCTGCGCACATTCGAAGCCGCCGCACGCCACCTGTCCTTTACCGGCGCGGCCCGGGATCTGAACATGACCCAAAGTGCGGTCAGCCAACAGATCAAGTCGCTGGAAGGTTATCTGGGCCAGCCGCTGTTCCTGCGCCGCCCACGCGCGTTGGAACTGACCGAGGCGGGCATCACCTATTTGCCAGTGGTGCGCGAGGCGTTCCGCACGCTGGTGCGTGGAACCCAGGCCGTGACGGGTGCGCAGCAAAATGCGGTGCAAGTACAGTGTAACATCACCTTTGCGGTCAACTGGCTGGCACCACGACTACCGGCCTTTCGCCTCGAGCATCCTGACATTCAGCTCAACCTTTTCACCGAGTTGTGGGAGCCGCGCGAAATGGCCGAAGGTGCGGCCGTTGAAATACGGTACTCGCTAAGGCCGTCGGACACCGTCCGAACCGAGCTTTTGCGTACCGATCAATACTACCCGGTCTGTGCGCCGGAGTATCAGGTGACAATGGATGACCTGCAACAGTACCCCTTGTTCGATTGTTCGAACCTACTGTCAAATTGGCAAAACTGGGTCGAAGAACAGTCTCTAATATGGGAAAAACCGCCCATCACGTATTCCACTACCTATCTGGTCAGCCTATCGGTAGCGATGGCGGGCGGTGGGCTTTGCCTGGCACATGATACGATCGCGCAGGGACTGATCAAACAAGGACGTTTGATTGCCCCCTTCCAGCACCGCGCCCAGATGCCAGAGGCATACTATCTATTGCTATCCCCTCAGGCCGAGGAAACGCCGGGCGCGTTGTTGTTCGCTGACTGGGTGCGGCGCGAGATTGGAAAAGACATCGGCGCGTGACCAAGATACTCCCGCCCAAAGGCAATGCCTTTGGTTGGGCCCGGCAGCGCTGACGCGCTGCGTGACGGTTTCATGATAGATGTTCGGCAGGGGTTGAACCTTTTCAAACATTCAGAAAAGTTGAGCCATGGAGTTTACGCCCTTCCCTAGCTGGCCCGAAACCGCCCCTCGTTTGATTGCAGTCGCCGCTGGCAGAGAGGCTGCGGACACCGTTATCCGCGGCGGTGTTTGGGTGAACGTGCACAGCCGCGAGGTTTTGCCCGATCACGACGTGGCCATTGCGGCAGGGCGCATCGCTTTCGTCGGACCGGATGCGTCACACTGCATCGGACCGGACACGCAACTGATCGAAGCCAAAGGGCGCTACATGCTGCCCGGGTTGTGCGATGCACATATGCATGTCGAATCCGGGATGCTGACCCCGGCAGAGTTTGCGCGCGCCGTAATTCCACATGGCACCACCAGCATGTTCACAGACCCGCATGAAATCGCCAATGTGCTGGGCCTCGACGGGGTGCGCATGATGCATGACGAGGCCATGATGCAGCCGGTCAACATCTTTACCCAAATGCCGTCCTGCGCACCTTCGGCACCGGGTCTCGAGACGACAGGGTATGAAATTACGCCAGATGACGTGGCCGAGGCGATGTCATGGCCGGGCATTATTGGCTTGGGTGAAATGATGAACTTCCCCGGTGTCATCAATGGCGACCCCAAGATGCTGGCCGAGATCGCAGCCACGCAGCGGGCTGGCAAAACGGTTGGCGGTCATTACGCCTCGCCGGATTTGGGGCCCAATTTCGCGGCCTATGTGGCGGGCGGCCCCGCTGACGACCATGAAGGCACATGCGAGGCCGACGCAATCGCGCGTGTGCGTCAGGGGATGCGCTCGATGATGCGGTTGGGATCTGCGTGGTTTGATGTGGAAAGCCAGATCACCGCAGTGACAGAAAAAGGGTTGGATCCACGCAACTTCATCTTGTGTACGGACGATTGCCATTCCGGCACACTGGTCAATGACGGCCACATGAACCGCGTTGTACGCCATGCGATAGCCTACGGTTGTGACCCATTGATTGCTTTGCAAATGGCTACGATCAATACGGCGACCCATTTTGGGCTGGAACGCGAGATCGGCTCGATCACACCGGGGCGGCGGGCGGATATCATCCTCAGTTCTGACCTGATAGAGCTGCCCATCGAATTGGTCATCGCCCGAGGTCAGGTTGTGGCAGAGGATGGCCACATCAAGGTAGATTGCCCCCATCTCGACTGGCCGTCGACGGCGCGCAATACGGTGCATTTGGGGCATGCGCTGACAGACACCGATTTTCAGATCAAGGCACCGCCCGGCGCAAATCGCGTGCAGGCCAATGTCATTGGCGTTGTTGAAAACCAGGCGCCGACCAAAGCGTTGAAGTCAGAACTGCCGATCATCGGCGGACTGGTTGAAGGTGACGGCGACGTTTGTCAGATCGCGCTGGTCGAACGGCATCGCGCAACCGGAGGTGTCACAAACGCCTTTGTCTCAGGGTTTGGGTATCAGGGCCGTATGGCGATGGCCTCAACCGTTGCACATGACAGCCACCACATGATCGTAGTCGGCACAGACCGCGCGCAGATGGCACTGGCCGCAAACCGTCTGGCCGAAGTGGGTGGCGGCATCACTATTTTCCGCGATGGAGAAGAGTTGGCACTGGTAGAGCTGCCCATCGCAGGGCTGATGTCGGACAGCCCGGCCGCGGACGTGGCCGCCAAGGCTGACAGGATGGTCGAGGCCATGCAGGCATGTGGCTGCAACTTGAACAACGCCTATATGCAGCACTCGCTGCTGGCCCTTGTGGTGATACCGGAATTACGCATTTCCGATCTGGGGCTGGTCGATGTGCGAACTTTTGAAAAAATCGACCTGCTGGAACCTTTGGCATGACAATAATAAGAACACCTGACGTCCCGAACCCCGAAAAATTCACTGATCCTGTGGCTGCAGTCGCCCGGCTTGAAGAGCTGTACGAAAAGGCAACAGCCTTCCTCTGTGACAATTTTGGCAAAGCGATGGAAGTCGGCACACCGACTGAGCGATTCAGAGCCTATTACCCAGAGATTCGCATCAAAACGACCTCTTACGCCCAAGTAGACAGCCGTCTGAGTTTTGGTCATGTGTCGGAACCGGGCACGCATGCGACAACCGTGACGCGCCCCGACCTGTTTCGCGCGTATCTGCAGCAGCAGATTGCGTTGTTGATCAAGAACCACGACCAGCCGGTGACAATTGGTGCGTCTGACACGCCAATCCCGGTTCATTTTGCAGTTGCCAACAACCCGGATCTGGTTGTTCCGCATCAGGGTGCCGCTGGCTTTACATTGCGCGATGTATTCGACGTACCGGACCTGACAACGACAAACGACGACATCGTCAACGGTGTGCACGATCACGAAGCCGAAGACGGCCCTCTGTCATTGTTCACCGCGCAGCGTGTGGATTATTCACTGGCGCGGTTGTCTCATTACACCGCAACCGATCCGGGCCATTTTCAGAACCACGTTCTGTTCACCAACTACCAGTTCTACGTGTCAGAATTCGAAAACTACGCGCGCGAACAATTGGCGGACGCAAATAGTGGCTACACCAGCTTCGTTTCGACCGGGAATATCGAGATTACGACGGCGGACGGCGTTTTGGAACAACCGCTAAAGCTGCCGCAGATGCCGACCTATCACCTCAAGCGCGCCGACGGGTCTGGTATAACGCTGGTCAATATCGGGGTCGGACCGTCCAACGCCAAAACCGCCACCGACCATATCGCGGTTCTGCGCCCACATGCCTGGTTGATGGTCGGCCACTGCGCCGGCCTGCGCAACACACAGGCGCTGGGAGATTTCGTGCTGGCCCACGCCTATCTGCGCGAAGACAAGGTGCTGGACGACGACCTGCCTGTTTGGGTACCGATCCCGCCGCTGGCCGAGATACAGGTCGCGTTGGAGCGGGCCGTCGCCGAAGTCACCGAATTGGAAGGGTATGAGCTGAAGCGGATCATGCGCACCGGCACCGTCGCCTCGGTCGACAACCGAAACTGGGAGCTGCGCGATCAATCAGGCCCGGTACAACGTCTCAGCCAGTCACGCGCCATTGCGCTGGATATGGAAAGCGCAACGATCGCTGCAAATGGCTATCGGTTTCGTGTTCCCTACGGGACACTTCTGTGCGTCTCGGACAAGCCGCTGCATGGTGAATTAAAGCTGCCTGGCATGGCTTCGGCGTTTTACACCACCCAGGTCAGCCGACATCTGGCGATTGGGATACGCGCGATGGAACACTTGCGTGGGATGCCGCTAGAGCGTTTACACAGCCGGAAATTGCGTTCTTTCGACGAAACGGCCTTTCTCTGAAGCAAAAAAGCAACGATTCGCCCATATTTTTAGGGTTTTCCGCGCTACTATTCGTTGTGTTCGACCACAATATCCCGTTACAGTTACGCGGTGAGGCCCAAACTATCGGGCACGTTAAGGAGACCAAGAAATGGCAAAGCCTATGACTAAAACTCAGCTGGTTGCTGCTCTCGCTGAGGAAATGGGGACCGACAAGAAAGCCGCGAATGCTGCGCTGGAGGCCATGACTGGCCTGATCACCCGCGAAGTGTCCGCCGGCGGTGCCGTTACCCTGCCCGGCGTTGGCAAAATCTACTGCCGTGAGCGCCCCGAGCGCATGGTGCGCAACCCCGCCACCGGTGAGCAGTTCAAGAAAGAGGCCGACAAGGTGGTCAAAATGACCATCGCGAAAGCCCTCAAGGACAGCGTGAACGGCTAACCCCAAGCCGTCACTGCGATACGATCAAGGGCCGCCGTTTGGGGGCCCTTTTTCTTTGCCTTAGTGCAGGCTCAACATAACTTCGATGTCCCGCCGACTTAACCGGGCCAGCAGAGATCGGTCATCAGCCGTCAACTTGGCCTGACGGCGTATGTAATTTTCCAGACAAGCGGCGATCTCAGTCGTGGACTGATAATAAAGATCCGGCGAGGATTGGCTCAGTTCGCCGACAAGACGCAACAAAAGCTTCTTCTGTTTCTCCGAATCCAGATCTTTGCGTTTTTCTTCCAACATATCTCTGCGGGCCCTGATCGCTTTTCATACTAACTAGGGCGCGAACGACTTCCGCCAATTCAATGTTTGCCGTATGGATCGCCGTTTCTTGTGCACGTATGAGCGGCGGGTTCTTGCGACTTTGCCGGAATTGAGAAACAGTGCCCGCAATTGCGGGAGGGGGAGTGGCGATGGATCTGCGCGCCATGGCCATGGGGCTGACATTTGCACTGATCTGGTCGTCGGCCTTCACTTCGGCGCGGATCATCGTCGCGGACGCATCCCCTCTATTCTCATTGGCGCTGCGATTTCTCATCTCCGGGCTTATTGGCGTGGCTATTGCCCGCGTGATGGGTCAAAGCTGGCGGTTGTCGCGGTCACAATTATACGCGACCATCTTGTTCGGAATTTGCCAAAACGCCCTTTATTTGGGTCTGAATTTCTATGCAATGCAGACGATTGAGGCATCCGTCGCCGCCATCATCGCCTCGACCATGCCGCTGTTGGTGGCCTTGGCCAGCTGGCTGTTTCTGGGGGATAAGCTGCGACCCTTGGGGATACTGGGGCTCTTTGCCGGATTTGCCGGGGTCGCTTTGATCATGAGCAGCAGGATCGGTGCGGGCATTGATCTCTTCGGTGTTATGCTTTGTGGTATCGGAGCTTTGGCACTGACATTCGCGACCCTGGCGGTTCGCGGCGCCACGTCCGGTGGAAACTTCATGATGGTAGTCGGGCTGCAGATGTTGGTGGGATCATTTGTTTTGTTTTGTGCCGCACCGCTGTTTGAAACGATCCACATCCATCTGACCGTACCGCTGGCACTGGCGTTCACCTACACCACACTATTCCCCGGCCTTCTGGCCACCCTGATCTGGTTCCACCTGCTGGACCGGATCGGACCAACCCGGGCCGCGACCTTCCATTTTCTCAACCCGGTCTTCGGTGTGACGATCGCCGCGCTGTTGCTAGGTGAAAAACTTGGGCCGCTGGACGCTGTCGGGGTTCTGATTACAACCGCCGGGATCCTCGCCGTCCAGCTCTCACGCCAGCCTGTTCAGGGCAGCAAGGCCTCGACCTGAGACAGAATTTTACGCGAATCCGGTTCGGTGCCAGCGCCGAAAGTCGCGACCACCGTTCCCTGCGGATCCAGCAGGATTTTGTTGAAGTTCCAGCTGGGCACGAAACCGGTCTGCTCTGCAACGTCGCGATAGAAAGGATGCGCATCGCCCCCTTTGACAGGGGTGATATCCGTCATCGGCAGCGTCAGGCCATAGTTGAATTCACAGAATTCTTTTACCTCTTCTGCCGAGCCAAGCTCTTGGTTGAACGAATCTGACGGCACGGCCAGCACGACCAAACCGCGTGCGGAATAGGCGTCATGGACTTGCTGAAGGGCTGAATATTGATCGGTGAACCCGCAATGCGAGGCCGTGTTAACCACCAGAACCGGTTGGCCGCGCCAATCCTCGATCGAAATCGTACCGCCATCGATCGACGCAAACTGTCCTGTTAATGGGGCAGCCAGAGCAATCCGACCAACCAGAATTAAAACTGCCAATATCACCGCACGAAGCATAACCGGGCCTCCTTTGCCCTAGTATACGCCCGAATTGCATCACTGGATCAAAGCACGAGGCCGCGAGAACAGCAAAACATGCTTTGATTTCCCGGTGTCAGCGCCCAAATAATGGGACAGCGTCAAATAACCGACCGGAGGAGCCATGACCCAATACACCAAATCCCCCGAAGCCATCGCCGCCCTATCGCCCGAGGAATACCACGTTACGCAAAACAGCGGGACCGAGCGCCCTGGCACTGGTAAGCTATTGAACAACAAGGAACCGGGGATTTACGTGGACATCGTGTCAGGCGAGCCGCTATTTGCCTCGACCCACAAATACGAGTCCGGTTGCGGCTGGCCCAGTTTTACAAAGCCCATCGTACATGAGCACGTCGAGGAATTCACCGACCGAACACTGGGTATGATCCGGACCGAGGTCCGGTCAAAACACGGCGATAGTCATTTGGGTCATGTGTTTCCCGATGGTCCGCGCGAACATGGTGGGCTACGATATTGCATTAATTCCGCCGCGCTGCGGTTTATCCATCGCGATGACATGGACGCCGAAGGCTATGGTGATTACCTGATACATGTGGAGGACATCCAATGACCGAACAACGTGCTGTATTGGCCGGGGGCTGCTTTTGGGGCATGCAGGACCTGATCCGTAAACTGCCCGGTGTTTCCCGTACAAGCGTCGGGTACACAGGCGGCGACGTGCCCAACGCGACCTATCGCAACCATGGCACCCACGCCGAAGGTATCGAGATCTATTTCGATCCCACTCAGATCACGTATCGCGAACTGCTGGAGTTCTTCTTTCAGATTCACGACCCCACAACGATCAACCGCCAAGGCAATGATCGCGGGATGAGCTATCGTTCGGCGATCTACTATGCGGACGAGACGCAGAAACAAGTTGCGCTGGACACGATCGCGGATGTGAACGCCAGCGGTCTTTGGCCCGGTAAGGTCGTGACAGAGGTAGAGCCTGTCGGCGATTTCTGGACCGCCGAGCCCGAGCATCAAGACTATCTTGAGCGTATCCCGAACGGGTATACCTGCCATTTCCCACGTGGAGACTGGATCCTACCCAAGCGCGACGCGGCCGAATAACGGGGAAGCCCCTGCAAAGGGGCTATCCCACCGCAACCCGAGGACGACCGCTGGCTTCGACAGTGATCAGGCCCTCGACAAAAACCTCCTGGGCTTCAATCCGGGCTGTGCGAACGTCGCGGTCAACGATCACACGAATATCCGCAGCGCCGGCATCCCGAACCGCAGTTTCGACTTCGTCCCGCAATGCGGCCTCAAGAACGGCCAGCGCTTTGTCTGCTTCGCTAAAGTCCTCTGGTCCATTCTCAAGGTGAACCCGGTATCTTCCTTCTGACGGCGATGTCACCGTTCCTGACCGGCGCAGCGTCACACGCCCCACAACTGCCCCTATGGCATTCGCAACACCTGTGTGTTCAGGCAGCACCATGCGGCAATGCAGCCGCTTACCAACTGCCGGGTAATAACTTGGCGCGGATGCGCCCAGACCAATGACGTCCACGTTCAACGCGGCGTCCAAAGCCAACAATCCCCGATGCCTGCGCAACCCCCTTTGTGTCAGGACATGCCGCGCAAGATCAGCGGCAGGTACACCAAAACTGTCCTCTTCTTCGGCAAAAGCAGTCTCTAACAAAGTCAATGCTGTCTGCTCTGTCAGCTGATCAACGATGATCTCAGCCAGTTTTTCCGCACTGGGTGCCAGAACATCCCCTGACCCGACGCGCTTGCGTGAAACAAGCTCCAATGCTTTGCGGGCAGCTTCCCGGTCCCACGCGTCCAAACGGCCTAATACATGGCTTGCGTCCGACGGGGTTACGCCAGAAACTTGAACAATCCCTCGATCCACCAGCCGGGACAAAGACCCACTTTCCATGCGTGTCCGCAGCAAGTCGCTGACCGGCGTCACCTTGTCGCCAAGCCGCTCTAACAGCCCCTCCTCCCGAGGACCCAGACCTTCGGCATGAATGCCTAGTACACGACGGGCGAAGCGAGTGTCGTGTTCGCCCACCGTTGTCGCGCGCAATTGGGCATCCAGAACCTTATGCACGACCTCCGGGTCTTCTGTCGCAATCAGCGAAACAGGCAGAACACGCCGTGGGCCAAGAAACACCCCGCCCCCCAAGCCCTCAGACACAACATGGACTTGACTGTCACCCCCCAGACCATGCGTGCGCATCGCCACGGCCTCGACCATGGTCCGAAATCCCCCGACCCGCGCGCCGTCGGGGTCGATCGCCGGCTTTCCATCCCGGATCAGCGCAATATCGGTTGTCGTGCCGCCGATATCCGACACCAGAGCATTTTTTGCGCCAGTCATCCAACTTGCACCAACAATGGATGCAGCCGGACCACTTAGGATGGTCTCAATCGGACGTTCCCGCGCTTGTTCCGCACTCATCAACGCGCCATCCCCACGCACAACCATCATCGGTGCAGTGATGCCCAGCTCGATCAACTGGTCTTGTGCCCTGCCGATCAGACGGTCAATCATTCCGATCAACCGCGCGTTCAAGACAGCCGTCACAGCACGCTTAGGCCCGTTCAGCTTGGCAGACAAATGATGTGAACACGTCACCGGCGCGCCGGTTTTCTCGGTAATAATCCGGGCTGCTTCCAATTCATGCGCTGGGTTTCGCGTGGCAAATTTAGACGCCACTGCAAAACCCGAAACCCCTTTGTGAGACTCTAAAAAGATGTCCAACGCGTGAACATCCAACGGGGCGGCTTCGCTACCGGCATGAGTATGTCCTCCGGCCATGACCAACGCCGGATCGCCTTTCAACGCGTCTTTCAATCCGTGTTTGTCCAAATCGCTGTTCTGAAAGCCGATATACACCAGCGCGACGCGACCGCCTTGCCCCTCGACAAGCGCATTTGTGGCCAATGTGGTCGACAACGAGGCCATAGCGATCTGCTCAGGCGATACCTGCGCCTGCTGCAATACGGCCGATATCGCCTTGCCTACCCCAATCGCAAGATCCGCCCGCGTGGTCAAAGACTTTGCCGAGGCGATCACCTCGGTTTCATCCCGCACCAGAACCGCGTCCGTGTAGGTTCCGCCTGTATCCACACCCAAAGCCAGCGCCATCTGGGTCTCCTTCCTGTTCGCTGCGATTGGGTGTAGCGGTTTGGACCGACACGTCCAGCCTGTTTGCGTCAATTATGCAAGCCGATTAACCGCCCAGCGCGCTGCATCTGCAACCGTTGGATCGGAATCCTGCGTCAACTTCTGCGCAACGGACCGCAACTCTGCAGATCCGGAATTCCCAATTGCATACAGAACATTACGCACGAACCGGTCACGCCCGATCCTTTTGATGGGTGAGCCGGAAAACTTGGCGCGAAAGGACGGATCATCCAACTCAGCAAGTTCGGCCAAGGGCGGCGCGACCAGATCTTCCCGCGCCGCATAGCGCAAATCGCTGGCCGTCACCGCAAACTTGTTCCAGGGGCAAGCCGCCAGACAGTCATCGCAGCCATAGATCCGATTGCCCAACTGACCGCGCAACTCTTCGTCCACTGGGCCCTTGTGTTCAATGGTCAGATAAGAAATGCACCGTCGCGCATCCAGTTGGTAAGGCGCTGGAAAAGCATCGGTCGGACACGCATCCAGACATGCCCGACACGACCCACAGTGATCCACTTCCGCAATATCGGATGGAAGATCGATTGTCGTAAAAACAGAGCCTAAAAAAGCCCAATTGCCCCATTCCCGGCTGACAAGATTCGTGTGCTTGCCCTGCCATCCCAGTCCCGCAGCCTGACCCAGCGCCTTTTCTGGCACCGGTGCCGTATCAACAAAAACCTTAACTTCCCCACCACCTTCGGCGATCAACCAGCGCGCCAATCGTTTAAGCCGCTTTTTGACAAGGTCATGGTAGTCCTTGTTCTGCGCATAAACCGAAATGGCACCTTTTTCCGGATGGTCCAGAATGGCGGTCGGATCATGGTCCGGAGTATAACTCTCTGCCAACATGATCACAGATCGCGCCTCAGGCCAAAGTTCCGAAGGATTTCCACGCCAATGGGTTCGTTCCGCCATCCACCCCATCTGCCCATGATATCCGGCCTTCAAAAATGCCGCCAGTTGCGTCGGCACGTCAGGAACGTCCCAAGGGCGGCATATCCGGCAGGACACAAAGCCTTCGCTCAGCGCCTGTGCAACCAGTCTGTCTTTTAAACCCGATCCGCTCTTCATCTGGCCAAAAATATCCTCGGGGGGAATCGCGCCCCGGCGCGATGGGGGGCAGACAGCCCCCCTCCTCAGCCTATCAGAAATCCAAATCTGCGTAATGGGGCGGTGGCCTAAACCCGGGGACCTGATCTGCCAGTATGGACCGGAACGCCGGGCGGGACTTGATCTTGGCATACCAATCCTTGACCGCCTGCGATCGGTTCCAGTCCACGTCCGAGATGTAATCCAACGCCGACAAATGTGCGGCAGCCGCAAAATCCGCCAGGGTCATCTGATCCCCTGCCAACCACCGTCGGTGATCCAGCAGCCAGCTCATGTAATCCAAATGATACTTGATCGCCCGCGCGCCCTCTTTGACATTCTTGCTGTCAGGATACCCTTCGCCAGTCACTTTCTTATTTACACGTTCATACAACAGCTTTGACGTGACCTCGTGATGGAACTTGTCATCAAACCACGCCACCAGCCGACGTACTTCAAACCTGGCTTCCGGCGTTTTGGGCATCAACGCGGGTTCGGGGCGCGTCTCCTCGATATACTCGCAAATAGCCGCGCTTTCAGACATCACCTTGCCGTCCAATCGCAGCACCGGGACCTTCCCGGCCGGGTTACGCCGCATGAAATCCGGATCTTTTTCCCAGTATTTCTCTTCGACCAGTTCGACTTCGATCTTTTTTTCCGCCAGCGACAGACGGACCTTGCGACAATAAGGTGAGAGGGGAACGTGAAACAGACGCGCCATGAGCTTCCAATCGAACCAGTGACTACCAACCAGCTTTAGCCTTGAGAGGGCTTTGTTTTCAAT
The DNA here is from genome assembly GCF_056538325.1 of Ruegeria sp. BG8. Taxonomy (NCBI): domain Bacteria; kingdom Pseudomonadati; phylum Pseudomonadota; class Alphaproteobacteria; order Rhodobacterales; family Roseobacteraceae; genus Ruegeria; species Ruegeria sp. BG8. The sequence continues at coordinate 22,813 of NZ_JBQFSZ010000007.1, forward strand.
CCTCGAAACAATCCGCACGTCCATCTGCGCGGATGGTGGCCGCTCCGTCCAGTACCGAAGCCGCGCGACGGCGGGTTCGGACAGAGGGGTCCGTCACCGACCTGTTGCGCGGCGAGGGTAAAATCGCAGCGATCCGTGCTGACTGCACCGCGGATAATTTCGCAGCCGGAACATTGAAGTTTCGCTGTGCGGCAGCTTCGACCCCGAAAATACCTTCACCCGTTTCGGCCACGTTCAGATAGACCTCGAGAATGCGTTGTTTGCTCCAGAATATCTCGACAACCGGGGTCATCGATGTCTCAAGCGCCTTTCGTACCCAACTGCGTCCTTGCCACAGGAATACGTTCTTCACCACTTGCTGCGTGATGGTCGACGCCCCCCGTGTTCCACCGTCTTCTAGCGCATCGCGGATTGCTTCAACGTCAAACCCCCAGTGCAGACAGAAATTAGCGTCCTCTGCTGCAACGACCGAACGCGCCATTACCGGGGAGATTTGCTCGATCGGCACCCAGTCCCGCTCAACCTTGCCCAACCTGCGCCATTCGGACCAGATCGTATGGGTCACGGGTGGATTTACGACGGAATATAGCGCGATCAGCGCCACCACGACGACAATTGCCCCCAATACCAGACGTCCCGTCCACCGACGGATTCGTTGGAAAATTGGTCTTTTTGCCTTAGACGTTTTTCTTTTTTTTCCGCTCGATTTGCGCGCTGCTTTTTTTGCCATGCTGTTGCTATACGACGCGTGGAACAGGTTTGGAACGGGTTAAATCGCGAGCGCCCGAGCCTCGCGCGGACGCACCACGGGGCGCACGGTTTCCGGCATAACCGGGTTTTCCTGACTTAACTCAGGAAACAGAGTCAGCACTTCGGCCTGCGTTTCACGGTCAGCCATCGAAACCGCGTGACCTGGGTAGTAGCTTTCGCTTTTCGCGCCATTGGCAATCACGATCTCATGTTGCGCGAACAACAGATGGAAATACGCGACCTCACCACCTTCGACCCGCTTGACCGTGGTTCCGTTCACAAGGCAATGCGCAGCAATCAACACCTCAGAATCGCCAAACAAGTATTGCGCGCGCCAGTCTTCGATCAACATTCTGTGCTGCGGGGAAACTGTCAGTGCATGCGTAAGCCCCAGAACACCCGCCTCAAAACGGATCGGTGCCAATTTACCCTTCGCTTCGACAACCGTGCTTCCGACCCAAAGCAAAGGCTGAGGGCCATTATCGGATGTGGTCACCATATCGCCCGGCCTAAGGTCTTCCACGCGGCGTGGGCCCTCGGGTGTTTCGATCAAAGTGCCCGGCGTAAAGCACGGCGGCCCCAGATCACCATTGGCAATGTCCACCGAACCAAAGGACCCGCCAACGTCGCTGAAATCCGTCACCGAGGAGCTTACGAAGGTGCCGTCCTGCAGCACCTGCCCATCGGTTGGCGTAAACACCTCGCGCCCATCGGCCAGATAAAATGTGACGCCCGTATAGGTAACCTGCGTTCCATCGGACAATTCGATGGTCACCATATCGTCGAAAAAAGACGCGGTGATATCTGATCCATCGACAGAGTCGTCATCCAAGCGGTTGATCAGGTTGTCATCATTCTCATCGACGATATCGAATTTCTGAACGGTCAGAGTTGATCCCGGTGCTGTCCCATTCGCGCCGGGATTGGCCGGGTCGAGCACAAAGAACTGGTCTGTGAAGGTTGTCGGCATGCGCCTGCTCCCTACGGTTCGCGCTTTTGGGGTGGATGCCAAAGGCACTTCCCAATGAAACTGTTGCTTTAGCTAGGCGCGAAGCGGGAAATAATTCAAGAATTCCATGAAATGCATGCCAAAATAGAAAAAACCCGCGTGTTTCAAGTGACACGCGGGTTTTGGATTGTAATTTGCTGACCCGTTATTCCGCCGGAACGGCTGTTGGTTCGGACGTCAAAGGATGGGTGAGGTTGTTCAGCATCTCTTTGGGGCAGACCTGCAGGAAGTTGCCTTTTTCAACGTCCCAATGCTGTAGGATATCTGCCGCCTTACGGCTGTAGGTTTCGGCCTGATGCGTTTCGATAAGCGATTTAAGCTGATCTTCCCAATGATCCACGGTCACCGGGCAGGTGACGAGTGTCTCCATGTTCATCAACGCCTTGGCTTTGCCTTCGGGATCATAGAGATAAGCCATTCCGCCTGTCATACCTGCACCGAAGTTGGCGCCGATACTTCCAAGGATGACCGCAACGCCGCCCGTCATGTATTCACACCCGTTTGACCCACAGCCCTCGACCACGACCTTGGCACCCGAGTTGCGCACTGCGAACCGTTCACCAGCGCGACCTGCTGCGAACAAGTGGCCATCGGTTGCGCCATAGAGGACCGTGTTGCCAATGATGGTATTGTCATCGGCTTTCAGCGGGCTGACCTGCGGTGGGCGGACAACGATCATACCACCCGACAGACCTTTGCCGACATAGTCGTTGGCGTCACCCGACACTTCCAGCTTCAGACCCGGTGCCGCAAAGGCCCCCAGCGACTGACCTGCTGAGCCCTGCAGTTTCACATGCAGGTGGTCGTCCTGGAACGTGTTCCGCATTCCAAAGTTCTGCACGATATGGCTGGAGACGCGCGTACCCACGGTCCGGTGCGTGTTCTGGATGGCGTAAGACAACTGCATCTTTTCGCCGTCTTTCAGGAACCGCGCGGCATCGCGCACAATCTCGGCGTCCAGTGTATCGGGCACCGCATTGCGATCCTTGTCGCGGTTATACACGATGTCATGCGCACCATCGACGGTGATCAGCAGCGGGTTCAGGTCCAGATCGTCCAGATGTGCCGAACCACGGCTGACCTGCGCCAACAAGTCCGCGCGCCCGATGATCTCGTCAATGGAGCGAGCGCCGAGACTGGCCAGCAACTCGCGCACTTCCTGCGCATAGAAGGTGATCAGGTTGACGACCTTGTCCGCATTGCCGGTGAACTTGGCGCGCAGGGATTCGTCCTGCGTACACACACCGACCGGACAGGTGTTCGACTGGCACTGACGCACCATGATACAGCCCATCGCGATCAGGGCGGCGGTGCCGATGCCGTATTCCTCGGCCCCCATCATTGCGGCCATTAAGATGTCGCGACCGGTCCGCAGGCCACCATCGGTCCGCAGGGTCACGCGGTCGCGCAGGTTGTTCATCGCCAGAACCTGGTGCGCCTCGGTCAGGCCCATCTCCCACGGAAGACCGGCGTATTTAATCGACGTCGCGGGCGACGCGCCTGTACCGCCATTGTGACCCGAAATAAGGATAATATCGGCTTTTGCCTTGGCCACACCGGCGGCAATCGTGCCCACGCCCGAAGATGCCACAAGCTTGACCGTGACCTTACAACGCGGGTTGATCTGCTTGAGGTCGTAGATCAGCTGCGCCAGATCCTCGATCGAGTAGATGTCGTGGTGCGGCGGCGGCGAAATCAGCGTCACGCCTTTGGTCGAGTGACGCAGGCGCGCGATCAGATCGGTCACTTTCATACCCGGCAACTGACCACCCTCACCGGGTTTTGCGCCTTGGGCGACCTTGATCTCAAGCTCTTCGCACTGATTCAAGTACTCAGCAGTCACACCAAACCGGCCCGAGGCCACCTGTTTGATCTTGGCCGAAGGGTTGTCACCATTCGGCTCCGGCACGAAATGCGCAGGATCTTCACCACCTTCACCCGAGTCGGATTTCGCACCGATCCGGTTCATCGCCACGTTCAGCGTCTTATGCGCCTCGGGCGACAGCGCGCCCAACGACATACCCGGGGTGACAAAGCGTTTGCGGATCGAGGTGATCGATTCGACCTCTTCAATCGGCACCGGTTTACCCAGCGGTTTGAAATCCATCAGGTCGCGCAGGTGGATCGGCGGGTTCGACTGCATCTTGGCAGAATACTGCTTCCACAGCTCATAGGATGCGCGGTTACAGGCCATTTGCATCATATGCATCGAGGTCGCTTCCCACGCATGGGTCTCACCCGACTGACGTGCTTTGTAGAAACCGCCGATGGGCAGCACGTCCAGACCACTGTCCCAACCTTTGGCGTGGATTTCCTCGGCCTTGGCCTGAATACCCGTGACACCGATGCCGGAAATCCGGCTGGTCATGCCGGGGAAATACTCGGCCACCATGGCACGGCTGAGGCCCACGGCCTCAAAGTTCAGACCACCGCGGTAGGAGGAAATCACCGAAATCCCCATCTTGGCCATGATCTTCAGCAGACCCTGGTCAATCGCCTCGCGATAGCGCGCGACGTTTTCGGTCAGCGTGCCGTCCAGCAAGCCGCGATCGATACGGTCGGCCAGCGAATCCTCGGCCAGATAGGCGTTCACAACGGTCGCGCCACAGCCGATCAGTACGGCAAAGTAATGCGGGTCGACGCATTCAGCTGACCGCACATTCAGCGAACAGAACGTCCGCAGCCCCTGACGCGTCAGATGCGAGTGTACAGCGCTGGTCGCCAGGATCATCGGCATTGCCACCCGACCCTCACCGGAATTCATGTCGGACAGCACCAGATGCCCCGCGCCCGAGCGCACGGCCTCTTCCGCTTCGGCTCTAATACGGGCCAAAGCAGCATTCAAAGCACCGCGCCCCGGCTCAAAGCTACAATCGATTTCCGCAAGTGGTGAGCCAAAAGTCTCAACCAGCTTGTCCCACTGCGCGTTACCCACAAACGGGCTGCCAAGCACAACAATCTCAGTCTGGCTGCTGTCTTCGTCCAACACGTTCTTAAGGTTACCAAAGCGCGTTTTCAGCGACATCACCCGGTATTCACGCAGGCTGTCGATCGGTGGATTGGTAACCTGACTAAAGCTCTGCCGGAAGAAATGGCTAAGCGGGCGGTACTGTTTGGACAAAACAGCAGACGGAGTGTCGTCGCCCATCGAGGCGATCGACTCTTTGCCATCTTCAGCCATCGGGGCCAGAATCTGCTCCAGTTCCTCGACAGAATACCCGGCAGCGATCTGGCGTTTGCGCAATTCCTCGCCCGTGAATTTCGGCGTTTCCGTCACACCGGCAAGCGCATCATCCAGATCGTTGATTTTTTTAACCCATTCCCCAAATGGCAATGCGCGGGCCAGTTTGTCTTTGATCTGCTTGTCTCGGTAGAGCTTACCTTTCTTCATGTCCACGGCCAGCATCTGACCCGGACCCAGCGCGCCCTTCTCTGTTACGCTGGCTTCGTCAATCGGCACCATCCCGGCCTCGGACCCTGCAATAACCAAGCCATCGCCGGTTACCACATAACGCATGGGGCGCAGACCGTTGCGGTCCAGTCCTGCACACACCCAGCGACCATCGGTCATCGCCAAGGCGGCCGGACCATCCCAAGGCTCCATCACCGAGTTGCAATAGGAATACATGTCGCGCCACGCCTGCGGCAGTTCGATTGCTTGCTTAGACCAGCTTTCCGGGACTAGCATTGTTTTGGCCATCGGAGCCGAACGGCCCGCGCGTACCAAGACCTCAAAAACCGAGTCTAATGCAGCTGAATCCGATGAACCACCGGCGATAATCGGTTTGATATCCTCGGCATGATCCCCAAAAGTAGCCGACGCCATCCGGATTTCGTGGCTTTTCATCCAATTGATGTTGCCCTTCAACGTGTTGATTTCGCCATTATGGGCCAACATGCGGAACGGTTGCGCCAGCCACCATTGCGGGAAGGTGTTGGTCGAATAGCGCTGGTGGTAGATGGCAAAGGCAGATTCGAACCGCTCATCCATCAGATCGGGGTAGAAGACAGCGACCTGCTCAGCCAGCATCATGCCCTTGTAGATAATCGACCGGCAAGACAACGACGCCAGATACAAATCTGAGATACCCGATGCCATCGCAGCCTTTTCAATTCGGCGACGGATAACGTAAAGCTCACGCTCAAAGGTTTCTTCGTCCACACCCTTGGAGTTTGAGATCAGGATCTGCTCAATCTCGGGGCGAGTCGCATTTGCCTTTTCACCCAGACACGTCACATCGACCGGCACGTGACGCCAACCGTAGATATAGTACCCCATACGCAGAACTTCGGTTTCTACGATGGTCCGGCATTGTTCTTGCGCACCGAAGTCTGTGCGCGGCAAAAAGACCTGACCAACCGCGATCAGCTCATCCAGCTTGGGCTCATGCCCTGTACGACGGATTTGATCGTAGAAAAAGGGAACCGGGATCTGGACATGAATGCCTGCCCCGTCACCGGTTTTGCCATCGGCATCGACAGCACCGCGGTGCCAGATCGCCTTGAGCGCATCAATACCTGCGTCAACGACCTTGCGCGAAGGCTTGCCGTCTATGGAAACCACAAGACCGACACCGCAGGAAGAATGCTCTTCCTCCTCGGAGTAAAGAGCGTTTTCAGCCATCCATTTGCGTTTGGCTTCTTCGGCGCGCACCCAATCGGCATCATATTTGGTCATTGGCTGTCTCCTTGTTCCGGTTGGGCGTACATGGCTTCGACCTCTGATTTGGTCATCTGCCGACGTTCTCCTGCGAACGCGTACCCGTCGGGCTTTTTGTCGATATAAAGTTCTAACTTGAGGGCGCTGTCGGCACCGTTTTCAAACAGACCTGCCGCCATCTGCGTTTGGCCGTGCATCTCGCCGGCCAGTGTAATCCGATACCACAGGGCCGAGCCGCAATCGGCGCAGAATGCACGCTCTGCCCAATCAGAGGACGTAAATGTCTTCACCGGTCCCAGCGCCGCATATCCCGGCTCGGCCGGAAAGGTTACCAGCATCGAACTGGTCCAGCGGCGGCACTGGTCGCAATGGCAAGCACCCAGCGCATCCCGCGCCGGAGTAGCTGTTACCGTGACAGCCCCGCACATGCATTGGCCTTGCAATTCGGGCATCTGGTGCCTCCTGAAGCTGGGCTTGGGTTATTCCGCGGCGACGGCAGATTTCGCGCTGAACCGCTCGATGATGGCGTCGGCACAGTCCCGTCCATCCCGAATTGCCCAAACGACCAGTGAGGCGCCGCGTACGATATCACCGATGGCATACACACCGTCCATCTCGGTCGCGCCGGTCTGGAACGCCGCTTTGATGGTGCCCCAGCGGGTGACCGGAAGGTCGGGTTGGCCAAACAACGTGGGCAGGTCTTCGGGCTCAAAACCAAGCGCCTTGATTACCAGATCGGCTTCTTCCACATAATCCGCGCCCTCGATAACTTCTGGCGCCTGGCGGCCTGTTGCGTCGGGCTGACCCAATCGCATCTTCTGAACCATGACGCCTTTTACAGCATCCTCGCCGGTAAACCCTTTGGGCGCGCTGAGCCACTCGAACACAACACCTTCTTCTTCGGCATTCTGGGTTTCGCGTTGCGAGCCCGGCATGTTCGCCCGGTCGCGGCGATAGAGGCACTTGACCGAAGTCGCGCCCTGCCGGATCGAGGTACGCACACAATCCATGGCCGTGTCGCCGCCACCAATGACAACGACTTTTTTGCCATGGGCATTCAGACGACCATTGTCAAAATCCTCGACCGCGTCACCAAAACTTTTGCGATTTGAAGCTGTCAGGAAATCGATGGCCTTTTCAATACCGTTCAGACCACTACCGGGCATGGACAGGTCACGTGACTTGTAAACACCGGTCGCGATAATAACCGCATCGTGTTTTTCGCGGATTTCCGCGAATTTCGCATCATCTACATCGCAGTTCAGAACGAACTCGACACCGCCATCGGCCAACAGGTCGTTGCGACGCTGCACGATGTCTTTTTCCAGTTTGAAACCGGGGATACCGTACATCAGCAAACCACCCGCGCGATCATACCGATCATAGACGGTAACCTGAATACCAGCGCGGCGTAGCATGTCCGCTGCAGCCAGACCACCAGGCCCGGCACCAATGATACCGACGCTTTCACCGCTTTCAGCGCCGGGCACAACAGGTTTTACCCAGCCTTTGTCCCAAGCAGTGTCCGTGATGTATTTCTCGATTGTCCCAATGGTAACGGTTCCATGGCCCGACTGCTCGATCACGCAATTTCCCTCGCACAGGCGGTCTTGCGGACAGATGCGTCCACAGATTTCGGGAAATGTATTCGTGGCCTGGCTGGTTTGATAGGCTTCTTCAAGCCGACCCGTTGCCGTCAGACGCAGCCAATCAGGGATATTATTGTGCAACGGGCAATGGGACTGACAATATGGCACACCGCACTGACTGCACCGGCTTGCCTGCTCTTCCGCCTTGGCCGACGCATACTCGGCGTAGATTTCATCGAAGTCATCCCTACGGTCATCGGCGGCACGCTTTTCGGGCATGACACGGTCGATCTGCACAAATTTCAGCATCGGTTGCTTGGCCACGGGTCGGACTCCATGAATTGGCTTGGTCGGGCCTCTTTAAAAGATGATAGTAGAGATGAAAAGTCAATTATACTGACCTACTTTCAAAAAATTCGGGAATTCAGACAGGAAGAAAGCAAATTAACACAACTTTTAGGCCCGATTCGGACCTAATTGCTCTCTTTCCTTTTAGCCAGCACACTTATACCCATTGACCGAAAACAACACGTGGCGGCAGCACGGGCAATTTAATGAACCTTTTTCAGTTGATTCTTGTAGCATTTATTCAGGGTATCACTGAATTTCTGCCCATATCTTCGTCCGGGCACCTGATTCTTCTTCCGAACCTGACGGGGCTGGATGACCAAGGGCTTGCAATCGACGTTGCAGTTCATGTTGGAACTCTGGGTGCGGTGGTTGTTTATTTCTGGTCCGACGTAAAACTCGCAGTCGCTGGCCTGCCGCAGGCGCTCAAAGGCCGTTCGGACACGCGCGAGGCGCGGCTGGCGCTGGGACTAATTCTGGCAACAATACCGACCGTCATCATGGGCACAATCCTTTATGAGACAGGCCTGACGCAATCATTGCGGTCCATGGCGGTGATCGGTTGGACAATGCTGGTATTTGGATTGCTTTTATACTGGGTGGATCAGCACAGCCCGCAGACCAAAAAGGCCAGAGACTGGAACCTGAAAGATGCAGTTATTCTGGGATTTTGGCAAATGCTCGCTCTGATACCCGGCACGTCACGGTCAGGTATCACAATTACGGGCGCGCGGCGATTGGGCTACACCCGAGAAGACGGTGCCAGGATCGCCATGCTGATGTCGATCCCCACGATACTTGCATCGGGTGCGCTGCTATCTGTCGATGTAATCCGCGAAGCAGATGCCCAGCTTGCCTATGAGGGCGCGATCGCGGCTCTGTTCGCCTTTTTCGCGGCCCTGTTGGCCCTGACTTTAATGATGCGCCTGTTGCGCAGTGTCAGCTTTACGCCCTACGTGATTTACCGCGTTATCCTCGGCGCAATCCTGCTGATTATCGCCTACAGTTAAATAATCAGGTCCGTAGGTTGCTAGCCGAATTCTGAATGTCGTCATACTGACCAGACGGGCGGAACTTCCACAGATAATCTGGCAGAACGGATTCCAGCGTCGCGGGTTCGATACCCAGATCAGCAAAGCCATTGGCCCCTTCGGACACAACATTATCCCGGCGCAGGTTTTTCAACTGATCCCGGGTCAGGATGCTGTTTGGAAACAGCTGAAAGCTTACAAATTTCACAATGTCCAACACGCCTGCCATGATCCGGGCCACCCAAAAGGGCATCCCTATGATAACGCGGCGACGGTTTATGACGCCCAGCATCTGCTGCATCAAGGCGCGGAACGTCTTAACCTCGGGGCCGCCCAGCTCATAAGTGCCTGCGTCCGCGTTCCCCAAGACACCCTGAACCGCTGCCTTGGCCACATCATCGACATAGACCGGCTGGAACTGAGTGTCAGCCCCGACAAGCGGCAGGAATGGGCCCATTCTTGTCATACCGGCAAAGCGGTTAAAGAACTGGTCTTCGGTCCCGAAAATGACAGACGGGCGCAGGATGACTGCATCCGGCATATGAGCCCGCACTCCGGCCTCACCTTCGGCCTTGCTACGAGAATACGCGCTGTCAGAGTCCGCATCTGCACCAATGGCCGAGATATGCACCATTCGGGCTATGCCCTGTTCGGCAGCAATACGAGCGACCCGCTCAGCGCCATCAGCCTGAACGGCGTCAAACTCATTCTTGCCAATTTCGTTCAGGACACCCACGCAATTGACCACCGCATCCGCACCTTGCATGGCCTGTGCAACCGACGCGTCGTCCCGAATATTGCACAAGATAGGCTCAACCTGACCCACGACGCCGTATGGCTTTACGAACATCGCTTCATTCGGACGCCTGACGGCCACCCGAACGCGCCACCCCTCATTCGCCATGCGTCGCGCGATATATCGACCGACAAATCCCGATCCGCCATAAATCGTGACCATTTTGGACATCAGAGGGCTCCTGCTTTTGGGTCCTGATCCGATCTAGCGCCCAAAGCCGCAGCAAACAAGGCGCAATAACGCCGCGTGTTTATGAAAACGCCGGACATTTCGAGGCGTAATCCGAGTCGGGTCAAAAAACTTTCAAAAAACGTTCCGAATCCGGTTGACGCTCCTCGTCGGTGGGCTTAAACGCCCCTCCACGACACCTGCCCAGGTGGCGGAATTGGTAGACGCGCTAGCTTCAGGTGCTAGTGTCCGTATGGACGTGGAGGTTCGAGTCCTCTCCTGGGCACCATAATTTTCCTAAAAATTGATAAATATTAGAACCTTACGGAAAACTAATATTTTCCAGCCCCACTAATAGACCCACTTATGAACTGCGATACCCTGTTGTTCCGGGGCTGTCCTGAATGGCTTGAGAAGCGCGTTTTAGCGGAGATTCGCGCGCAAAGAGGCCAGAGGCACAAATACTGTCTCTCAGGGGCCATGATCGACTTCCTGTATTGCCTGCCACTCGGACAAAGCGCGGTCGATACACATGCGGGCCATGTGCAACCGTGCGGCGTTTACCTTGGCCCAGCGGGCCTGACGTCTGCGCTTCCGCGCTCCACGCACTATGCGAACCGTGAACAGCAGCAACTCGTCATGTGGGATCAAGGGGACCACAGACGCCAATTCCTCGTCTGTCGGGGCTTCAATGGTGCTGGTACTGTCAGTGATGAAAGGCATTCCAGGCAAATGCATAACACTGCCGTCAGTCAGCTTTACACAAGTCATGAAGGCTCCTCCCCCAGAAGGCGGCAAGTATCGCGCAAGGCAGAGCGCATATAGCTGCGCGCCTCTCTCATCTGCCAGAGTTTCGACTGGTCGCCGTCCATGGCATCCAGCGCCAGCGTCAGACAATCGTGGGTCTCGTGAAGTATGGCAACGGCAAAGAAAGATATGCCGTCCATAGATAGCAAGCTACGGGCGATCATCGAGCTTCGAATATCACAGATCAATGGCTGCGCGTACTGTGTCGACTTGCATACCAACAAGGTACGGCGAGCCGGTGAAGTACAGCAACGGCTTGATTGCCTTACGGTTTGGCGAGAAGTGACGTCTTTGACGACGCTGAGAAAGCGGCGCTCGCTTGGGCGGAGGCGTTTACAAAGGTGGCGGAGAATGGAGCGCCAGAAGCTCTCTACGATGCGCTATCAACCTATTTTTCCGAACAACAAATTGTCGATCTGACGCTTATCATCGCCCAGATAAACGCATGGAAACGTTTGGCAATCAGCTTTAGCCATTTACCGGAGCCGAGAACAGAATGAACGCATCAATGTCCGCGTTGTGATTTCTTCCATCATCTGATTCTGCGGCGCAGCGAATGGCCGGTTTGACGGGCTGCGTCACAACGGACAACGGACTGAGACACGGGCGAACGGCCGGAATGGGCCGAATGCGTACCATAAGCGCTTGCCTCAAGTCCGATGAACGCGATCCAATCGCGGACTATCCGGGTACCGGACGCTTAGGTTTTTTGGCCGGCCTTTTGACAAGGGGCTGGGTCAATACTTTTGGGAGCATCATAATCTAATCGGGTTGACCATATCAGGTGCTGAATGCGGGGCTACATGCAAAGCTTACAGAACATCAGGTTTTTTAAGAACTTCCGACTGTTAAATGGGGCGTTTTGAAAAGGGTGCTACCTAGTGCAGCGTGCACCCACACGTGCGCGCGAGTACACTGCGTTGTTTTCGATACCCGCGAAGTTTCGAAAGAAAGCTGTATGAACAGATTGAAACACTGCAAGCCGGAAACGATCCAAATCTCCGACAATTCTCAGTCTGCAAACTGTTGTGCTACACAAAAACAAAGTCATCCTCGTTCACAGAGCTAGCGACTATGTCTCCCAGTGTTATTGTGCCCGTTCCTGCTACATCCACCAAAGCTCCGTTAGGCATATCTGTGATTATTAAATCCGCATAACTTAGGCCGGTTCCTTCCAAGCTTATAACATCTATATCATCTTCGAAATCGGTTATTATGTCATTGCCCTCGTCTGTTCTAAAGACGAAAATATCCGCGCCACTATGACCGATTAGAACATCATCCCCCTCGCCTCCATCAATTCGATCTCTCCATCTAGTTCCTTCAATAGTGTCGTTACCTTCCGTCGATTGGTCCGAGACCCCGCGATCGCGGATACCCAATTGATCCAACGCCCCATCAGAAAAAAGGATGGATTCAATATTGGTTCTATCCGCACCAATATCATGGTAATGCTGATAGCTCAGCGTGATTGTCCCGTCGGGCGTTTCAATTAAGGTATTGTTTCCGTCATTTAAAAAACTCACTTGGTCCGAACTATATTGGCTTAGATCAAGAGTATCAGTGCCCTTGTTTGAATGATGACCGGCAATTAAGTCATCACCGGAATGATAGATAATTGTATCGTCACCAGAGCCCGCAAAAATTCTATCGTTACCTGTCTTATCTACAAACACTTCACCAAACTTAGTTCCTTCAATAGTGTCGTTACCTTCCGTCGATTGGTCCGAGACCCCGCGATCGCGGATACCCAATTGATCCAACGCCCCATCAGAAAAAAGGATGGATTCAATATTGGTTCTATCCGCACCAATATCATGGTAATGCTGATAGCTCAGCGTGATTGTCCCGTCGGGCGTTTCAATTAAGGTATTGTTTCCGTCATTTAAAAAACTCACTTGGTCCGAACTATATTGGCTTAGATCAAGTGTATCAGTGCCCTTGTTTGAATGATGACCGGCAATTAAGTCATCACCGGAATGATAGATAATTGTATCGTCACCAGAGCCCGCAAAAATTCTATCGTTACCTGCACCAGAAACAATTAGGTCATTCCCAGAATCGGCATCAATCCGATCATTCCCAGCGCCGCTATAAACTGTGTCGTCTCCGGTTCCAGCGCCTATGATTTGACCGCTATCATTAATACGGTCTCCATCAGAATCAACGTAAGAAGCGTCTATCACGTCATTTCCAGATGTGCCGGTTACCATGCCGTCACTCGGTGGGGGATTGGCTAGTTGCCACGCAGACAAATCAACACTGTGTAGGAAAACAATGTCTCCGCTTCCGTATGCAAGCTCTACGTAAAAAGTAGACTGCGTAAGCGATATGCCATTTGGCAATATGTTGGGGTTCAGCAGGTCACCATCAATTTCGATGCTATCTTCATCGATGTTGAAATCATAAATGGAATCTATACCGTCACCAGTAGTCAGCTTGAAAAGGTCGCTTCCAGCTCCACCTTCCAAGCGATCGTTTCCAATCCCTCCGATTATCAGATCATCACCAGCGCCACCTTCAAGGCGATCTACACCAGCATTGCCATACAAAACATCGGCTTGATCACTGCCAAAAATTGCATCATCACCAGCTTCACCGAAGACAGTCATCGATCTGTCTAAAAAGGCGTTATCCTGAAAGTTAGTAAGCCGGAGGATTTCGATATCCTCGAATGTATCGTCTTGAGCAAATCCGAACGAGGATGCCGGGGAATACAGATTTAGACCAATGCCGGTTAAAGAGTTCAAATAGCTGACGGTATCGGTTCCCTCGCCTCCATCGAAGGAGTCCAGACCTGCACCGGCAATGAAGTAATCGTCACCAGTGCCGCCAAATAGGTAGTTGTTTCCGTTACCGCCAATCAGCGTATCTGATCCGTCCTGGCCATAAAGATAGTCGTTGTCTTCACCGCCATCCAGTTGGTCATCTCCGCCCAAACCATAAAGAAAGTCCTCACCATCTGATCCAACAATGATATCGGCCAGGTCCGTTCCGAAGAACTCTGTTGGGGCGCCAACGTGGTCTTTCCATCCTTGCAGATCGACGTTGATCAATGTCACTGTGTCGCCAGCCCCATAATCCACAACAACATCACTACCAATTTGGGAAAATGTCATTTGATCGGGGATTGAGATCGGTCTCAACACGTTTTCATTAAGAACCAATTCATCTTCCAGAAAATCGAAATCATTAATGACGTCAATTCCATCGCCGGAAGAAAAAAAGTAGGTGTCCGCACCGAGGCCGCCACTTAGGGTATCATTTCCGGTCCCACCTATCAGGAAATCCTGACCTTCTTGGCCACTAATTGTGTCATTGCCCGCACCGGCCAATAAGGTGTTGTCCTGCGAGGAACCCGTCAGGACGTCATCTACGTCAGTGCCTCCGTATTGCAAACTGGCTACTGTATGACTGGCATAGCCACCGGGATCGCCGAAGTAGGTGATATGGTTTGGAGAACTTAAGGCCTCCTCCCAATATCTCAGCATGTCAATTCCGAAGTCGCCCGGTGTAAAGTCCCGAATAACAATATTGCTTGCCAGTGCCTTTCCCGAGGTGTTGCCGGGCGCGTCAGGGCTTGTCGAAACTGTTAGGTGCAGGTCAGCTCCGAAATATCCAGCCAAAATGCCAACCTGGCCTCCTTCCTCAGCGTCCGCAAGAACTTCCCCATTTGGCCCACGAATCGAATAGTAAGCTTGGTTCGCTGGTAATGGTCCACTCGCATGTTGCAAAAGGTCGAACTGCGATATGTCTATACCACCAACAATGATCTTCCCCGCGCCGTCGACATCATAGATTTCGACTTCCCATCCATAGTCGGTGTAGTCGGCAGAAACATGGCTATAGTCTATTGAGTGTTGGGAATAGAATATCTTTTTTCCGGTCCCTGCTGTGATTTCGTAGGTATCGTTCCCAATTCCTCCCAAAAGCAAAGACTTGTTCTGGTAACCCGTTTCTGACGCATCTAAGCTTTCGAAACTACCATCTGCACCTGCTGTCGGGCTCGCTTTTAGGACGTCGTCTCCCGCTCCGCCTTCGACAATATTGTAACCGGTATAGTCGATGACCCTTGTGCTACCCGAGTCAAACGCCAGGTGATCGTTTATATTGTCGCGGTATGGTGCGGGATAGATTAACGGATCTACGTTGGGATCCTGTCGCAGTGTCAGTGTTACCGTTTGAGGTGCGGTTTCTTCCGACGTCGCTGCATAGAGTACATCATTTCCGGCACCTCCAACCAAATGTTCGATGGAGTGATCGTGGTAATCAAAAATGAGAGGAACAGTAGATGTTGCGTCGTCAACTTGAATTCCATCACTCAGGTCCGGCAATACTTCACCTACGGCAACAGCACTGTCATAGCCGAGACCTCCGAAGATCCGGCTATCGCCAAGATCGCGGATAAAAGCCGTGTCGTTTCCATCGGATAAAGTTATTTGTTCGACGTCAAAAAGTAAGGCGGAATGCGACGGGTTCGCTGCGTCTCCGCGATATGCTTTCCAACCGTCCAAGTCCAATGTTCTGATGGATTGTGTCGGTTGTTGCTCCAGAAAAATGCCAGCTTTATCATCAGGAACCGCGACAGATTCAAAGCTTGCGTGATCGCCGTCTGTTGCCGTGGTTTCGCTGTTTCCCCAGACGTAGCTGTGTCCTGAAAGGGTTAAGTTAAACCTGTCTGACCCTGCGCCACCCAAGAAAACGAAATTGTGCTCTCCCTCGGTCACTTGGTTCGTAAGCGCAGCTTCTTCGAAAGTTGCGTTATTGCCACCGTTTGCTTCTGCCATGACACCCGTGACAACGACGCCGTCATCCAAGTTTTCATGCACTAGGTTTGCGAATCCAGTGGAGTGCCCTGGAAACGCTAGGTGAGCGAAGAGCTCTTTTGATTGTATAGATCCAAAAGCAAGTCTGTTTTCTTCACTGTGTGATGGTGGCGAATAAACGTCGAGGCGAGTTGCAATTACTTCTGATTGTTCATCGTTTCCCCAAAAACGTGTTTCAGCATCGAATAAAATACCGCCTTCATGCTCATTTGAGATGCTACGAGCGTATTCTCGAATGCCCTGAAGGCCTAAACTAACAAAGAACTCTTTAATAGAAAGTGGCTCTCCATTGGGACCTAAGAGTGTTTGGGCATCTTCGTAGACTGTAGTGGAATTCTGCAAAAGAAAATACACACCGTCTAATTCTGATAGCAGCCCATCCGAAGCCGCCACGTAGTTAAGTGATGCTTCAAACAAATCAAACAGAACTGGGTTTATAGCTAAAAGCGATAGAGTAACATCGTAGCTATAGTCCGACTTAAGTCCTTGCTCGCCTGCGTCAACGCTGCCAAGCAAACCCAACAAATCGCCATCTTCCAATAACCGCAAGAGGTTAGGAATCTTCTCCTCAAGCGCCATAAGTCTTTCCTGGCGGTCAAGATCGGCTACTAGAAGATGCAACGCTGGTGAATGAAGGAACTCGGGTTTCGCCTCCCCTTCATTCAAAAAGACGATTTTGTTTTCGCTAATACCTTCCGGCGGATCAAGTGTCGTATACACCGTGTCAGTGATACTGTTGTCTATGTAGTGATATTTAATATAGTCGTAACTAGTAAGGTATTCTAAGGCATCGGCTGCTTTATCAACCAAAAACACTTCCTCAGGCTGCTCGGAAGGGCCAGGAATGGTGTCGTTGTTGAAGCCAATAGCAGCATTGGCCAATAAACCCTCATGCTCAAAAGGAGCAGGGTCAATGATCGTTGCCTGCAAAATTATTTTCTTTTCGAGAGCGAAGTATATTGAAACCAGCGCGGCGAGAGCACCCCCAAGGGAATGACCAGTTAGCGTGACATTCTCTGCGCCATAGGTATCAATTGTCTCCTGCACGATTGTGACGGCATCCAGAAACTGATCCGCTACGTCTGCCCGCAGATCATCGTTAGCAATTGCCAACTGGGCGATAAATTTATTTATATACGACCAATTGGACAGCGTACTTTTGTCTTTAGCTCCGTCAGTTCCGCGAAAATCATCGTTTTCAGAGTCCGCGCGTGAGGACTCTGTTCCGCGAAAGGCGATAACGATCTCACCTGAGGTGGACTGTTCCCAAATGTCCGCTTGCATTCCGCTTTGGGAGTATTCGGACCCATCTTCGGGAATGTTAGACCAAGTGGCACCCTCGACGTTGTCTTCTGCTATCTTTTGCCACTCGAGGCTATTGAGTACTCCTACAATGGGCCCAACTGTGTCATCTACTGGGCTTCTGCGCTCGTCATAAGCAGCCAAAGACATCATTGCGTAAATTTCTAAGTTTGTCATTTTACACCAAATTAAATAAAAAGTATTACGTTACCCACGGACCCAGAGGTCCCTGGTCTGCAAATCAAAAATGTAGATTCCGCGGATTCTTCCCCACGGGCCGTTTAGGAAAGGTTTGTTGAGAAAGTTCATCGGCCGATCTTCTGATTTCAACCAATCATTGTAATCACGGCTGTGGTGCCTTACTCCTGGCGTGTCAGTGCGGAGTATGACCTGACCGTCTTTGTACTGCAGTGGCAGCCAATCGTCGTAGAAAGGTATTCTTTCCTTTTCGATCTGAGCGCGCTGCCAGGATTTTTCACTCAAGAACATACCCCATCGTGGTTCGTTTCTCTGAGGAATTCCGTGATACGAAATAGTGTTTATTCTTCCCGACCGCCCAGTAATCATATCTGCGATCGTAAACCGCATTGCAGTCGTAAGATCATACTCGTCAGGATCACCGATCAACAATAATCCATCGCCACGGGGCAAAGAAGTTAATAACTCAACTAATCCTTCATGATCTGCAGGTCGTAACTCAGGTGCCTGCAAATAAGCAGGGGGCTCTAACCAGACTTCACTAGGAACCTTGATATACCAAGGAAGCTTTGGAACACCCAAACTCCGGTTTTGCACGCGATATTCCGTGTGGCGCCAAATGTTTCTTTCAGCATCTTGTCGCGCCGCTTCTTCGATAGCTTTTTCAGTTTGCTCCGGTATCGAAACCGAAAATTGTTCTATGATTTTCAAACGGCTATTGGGATTCTTGAGCGCCGTTTCGCTCCAATACCGCTCGCCTTTTCGGGTATAAACCGGATCCTTGTGATCGTACCAGCTCATCACCGGTGTCCAGGCCGGGGGCACGATGATATCATCATCTGCGTCGGCCCAAATTGAAGGATAAGCAGCGCACAGGTTTCCTTGGAAATCAATTTTGAGGAAGCCTCTATTTCGCGTCTCATAGGCAAGATGCCCACGCGAAATTCTAAAGCCTGCTCTTACCGCTCCTTCAGCAGGCCCATCATAATTGGTTTGACAATCAATCAGATCATCAACTTCGATGCGTTCTCCATCGAATTCTAACACGGCAGTAATTCTCATTACATGCGAATAGGGAGAACGCACCTGTGCTGTATTGTCGTTCTGGGAGTCGGCGTTGAGCCGACCACCAAACAACCAGACGCCCAAAAAAACTGAAATGACAGAAAGGATAAGAAATTGTCTTACCTGAAACACTAAAATAACCTCAAAAGAACTAAAATATTGTCCTTGGGGCAGGCTGCGTGGTTTTTAGATATGCGTCAATACAGGTTTCCCCGTATTTCAGAAATTTAATGTTAAGCACCTTTCGCGTGGACGAAAATTGACTGAATTAGCGGCACAACTGCGTTCCATAGCAATTGTGTTCTTGGTTCTTGTGCAAATTTCACTGAGATGTTGGGGCGAAGTACGTCAGCGCCTTCAATTGGCTGCAGCTTCGCTTTGCAAACAACAGCAAAGGGTCATATTAGGGTTCAATTAATTCGTCCAAGCCGAGTTCTTCCTCGTTACAATCAAGGTGACTTAGATGATCCGGAAGGATCGTTTCAAACTAAAGTGCCTTCCGATTTAGCAGCTTGCTTCGCTAACGGTATGAAGGGTGCTTCAACTCTACTAGTGTCGCCGTTCCAAGATGTATCAGAACACCCTGTCAAACAGAGAGATCTGTACAATAATAAACATACTCAGCCGCGTGAACCACATATAGCTGCTGAACTGTGTGCCTAGTAAATCGAAATCAGATACTACTCGCTATCTAGGATCAAGGTTTATAGGCAGAAGTTAGTCTTTTTGCCTCCGTCGATCGAGCTCGCGCGTATAAGATCCGATGACGTCAGCCGGGTCTGACTTTAGGTCGCTCTACGACATGAGATAAGTCTTCAAGAAACTTTGAGGAATTGGGCAAATCCGCACCGCGGTGCGGATATCAAATCCAAAATAATGTTGAATATCGAAACCATCCCAATTTGGGACACTTTCAAAACGGCAATTATTGCCGATAACAGCCCCTGCCAGCCAGTCCGCCGCGCAGCAACATAACCCCGTCCAACGTCGCTTTGTGCCTATGAAATTGTGGCGTGCATTGACAAAACGCCCTGCGGCTACATCGCCCACAATGGGCGAGTCAGATGCCAAATACGCCGTGCATTGTCGATATTCTCCAACCCTGGTCCACTCAGGCCACCGCAACAACAAAGGACCGGGACTATGTTGAGAGTAGACCCCAACGCAGCGCGCTATCACCTAGACGTACAGCACCGGAGAACCGGCAGCATGATCAGGCTGAAAGCCATCGTGATACAAGACAGCATCTAAGGCGCATATCATATCAGCTATTCGCACGTGGGCGTGCCTACCAAAGGCGCGGGGCCATTCCGCGCAGACTCACTGACTGGGGCGTGGAGTCTTGAGGATATAGAGGCGCATGTGCAGGCATGGGCCGGGATACTGTCCCGCTACTACTAAGTGCAGCCGTGATGACAATGTCGAAGGGTCAGTCCGCCTAGTCCCAGCCTGTGAGTGGTTCAACCCATTGATATCGGGCCGCAGTAATGGTCCCAAAACCCCCGCTTTATGGGGGAAAGGGACGCAGGGCGGGTATTTCCTCTCTATCTTCATCTTCGAAGCCAGCCACTTTAGGCGATGGGTCCTGAGATGGTCCCAATGCCCCGCTTTTGGGAAGGGGACTGGTCGCGGGGCGGGGTTCTTCCTTCTCGCTGCGGATGTTGACTGATGCGGTTGAAGGCCAATGACGTATCCCTGCCACCCTTGCCGCACGCGCGTTGTGACCTCAGATAAATCTTCCTGATGCTTTGGAGACTAGGGATCCATGGGTTCCATTGGGGTTTGGCGGCCTCGCGCGCGCGTATTGGTCCGACGACGTCAGCAGGGCCTTAGATTGGTCGCGTTACGACATCAGATATATCGGATGACACTTGGGACCAAATGGTCCCAAAAACTGGACCGTGGGACCCGGGGTCCCAACGGCAGGGCAAAACCGCACCGTGGTGCGGATATCAAAACGGCCACTGTGTCCGATATCAAATCCGAAATAATTTCGGATAACAGGCCAGCGCAATTTTGCGCCCGCTGCTGATGCGTTTCGTCCCGATCGATGTGACTGGCGACTTCCAAACGCTGATTGGCGAACTTCCACAGACTTCCATCTACCGGGGGGGTGGGTCGCGTTATCGGGCCGCATTCCCCGCATATCCGCCGCCCATCTTCATTTTCACAGAGATCAACAACCAGAAGGGGTGGGGGTCAAACGAGCGGCTTTGGCCCGCTTACCGACACCCCAAGCCTCTTTGCATATCCCCAGTTCAATTATTTTGGTGGTTGGGCAATTCTGCGCCTTAGACCGTTCAGAACTGGTCACTTTACCCCAGTTTAAAAACCCAGATTCGTGCAAATCGTGCGGAAGTGCCCCAGCGCCGGTCCCCTTGGGCGTCCGAAAGTCTGGAACCACCCCCCTCCTTTACATAGCCAACCACTCGCCGATCTGTGCCTTATCCTGCGTTTCTTGGTCGACGACCTCGGCCTCTACCTCTGCACTGCGCCGCGCCTCGATGCCCTCTTTCAGGATCTGGGCCAGCTGGTCGGGCGGGATCGCCTCACACTGCACCGTGCGCGTACCATCGAATGACCGGCGGTCTGTCTTCTTGGGTGGCGCGCTTGGCATGCCCATGGCCTCGATCTGGGACGGTGTTACGGCAAGACGGGTAAACACAGGTTCGAACGGGCCGATCTGCTTAACCATCGCTGTCACGTCTTCGGCAAGCGCTGAGAACAGATGGACGCCGCTTGGATCATAGTCGCCCAGGTGCAGTACCTCGGGAATCGCGGTGTGGGTGGTCATTTCATACGCCAAGTCGTGCTTTGCGGTCAGGCTATCGAAGCCACCCGATGACAAGACGGGCACTCCATAGGGCCGCGCTACACTTGCCAGCATGGGTGCCATACCGCCAGCCTCGCACATGATCCATAGTCGGCGTTCCTGCCCCTTCTGGCGGTCAAGCCGGTAACTGTCTGCCGTGTTCGCCACTGCGGCCTTGAAGCCTTCCACACCGCTCCATGCGGTCGGGCTGATTCTGGTCACGCCATCGTCGCGGATTGCAGAGAATGGAATGAGGCCAGCACGGCGGCCGCGATTGAACGTCTCGCATAGCCGGGCATAGCTTTGTTCGGTCTTGTCGAAGCCGTATTGTCCGACAAGGCGGTAAAACACCTGCCGGATCGTCAGAGGCAAATAGTCGGCGTATTCGTCCAGTACCTCGGATATCTGGTCTAGCAGTTCATGCGTGCGGCCCTGTGGCTTCCACGGCGCGAATCCTCTGGGGCGAGTCATGATGAGGCCTCCCACTGCTGAGTGGCGCCATCCCACACCCTACCGTTCGGGCCATGCCGATTCCACTCCGATAGCCGCCGCCATTCATCCAGGCTGACCACCTTGCCGGTCCATGTGACAGGGCGTCCGCCGGCCGATTGCTGAGGCGGATCGCTAAACTTGTCCCCGTGATTTTTTTCTAATTCCTCTACCCGACACCCTGACAGAACCCGACAAAAGGTAATGGCGGATCTGCGATCAAGGCTTTTGTCCCCTTTTGTCGGGGTGTCGGGTAAGGAAACTGAAATTTCTTGGTCTGCTCTGGTACGGGTTCCAGTTTCGGAATTTGGACTGCTGCGAATTGCGAAACTTGCGAATCCTGCGAAACCACCCCCGTCATCTCCGCCTTGTTTCGCAAGTTTCGCGGGATTCGCAGTGTCGCAACCTATGGAATTCTGTTTTTCAGCTTCGAGCGCGCGGGCTAGAGCTGCCTTCACATCAAATGGCATGGGTTTCACCTTTTTGGACGCGATAGGCTTCCTTGCGTGACTTGCCGCGAACAATCGCCCCTGCATCAAGCGGGACTAGCCAACCTGTTTGCGAAAGAGTGTTAATGGCCTGACTGGCTGCCCGCCGGTTCCGTAGGCTGTTTGGGCCAAGCCGGAGAATGTCACCGGGTAAGATTTCTGGTTCGTGCCAATTCCCTATGATCCACAAACGTAGCTTTTCAGCCTGGGCAATGTCTGGCGGAATGGTCGCACCATCGGCCAGCCTTGCGGCCTCGCTCAAATAGAACTCAGCCAGCGTTATTGCGTCGGCCATCGCCTCCACCGGCACCTCGACCGCGTCCAGATCCGCCCAGAGGGTCAGGACGCCAGCAATTCGAGCTGCCTGTTCCTGCGCCTTGGAAGCATAGCCGGTGACACCTTCAAATTCACCACCAGGTGCTTGTGCTGTCTCGACGTGGTCTGAAAACTCAGTCAGCAGATGTCGGGCCGCGGGTGACAAGTGCAGGGTGCGCGGGTCCAGTTCGCGTGTATCTGGGTCACGCATGGGCATGACCCGGCTCAGGATCGCATGGAGTCTGGACGCGAACGCTTCAACTGGCGCTGTATCGTAACGCAGTGACGACGAAACCCGCTTTCCAATGGTGCTGAGCGGCTCGCAAATCAGGCAACGGGGTAGAAACCCTATGCCGCCCGCCAGTGTATCGGACATTACCCCGTGGGCCACCTCTGGCTGAACCATGAGATGCAACGCCATGCGTTTGCCGTAGAGCGTTGTCGCCCCATCCCCGGCGCGGGTGCGGCGGATCGGTGAACCGTCCCAAAGGCCATTCAGCCCAGCCAGAGTTTTCTGCTTGTTGTCGCTGTTCATGCCGTGACCGCCAAGGAATTGCCCGCCCTCATCTGAGAAAAGACCCAGAGACGGTTGCCCCTCGATGAACAACTTGGTCAGTCCTTCGAATGTCGGTTCGCTCGCGGTACGCGATTGTGACGGCGGGGCCGCTGGTTCACCACCCAGCGCGGCCAGATCGGCCTTGGCGGCTTCCTTGTCACCACCTTTCTTTTTCATCTGGCCAACAATCGAGTCACGAGACTGTCGCCACAGAGCAACGTCGTTCTGCCACTTTGTCATGGCGTCCCTGCGCTCTGCCTCGCGGTCGCGTTCGTGGTCACGCAGAGAACGCATGAACTGCCTGTCACAGCTTGATTTACGTTCCCCGCTCCTGGCTATGGTCAGGGCATAAAGAGAGGTGGGGGCAAACCCAGCCAGCGTTTCCACATCGGCAAAGCCCTGAACCGCCAGAGAGGCGACGGACAAGGCGCTTTGCGCGGGAATAGCAACGGGTGCCCCAGTATTGGCCTGCACAGCCTCAACTGCGGCCTTGAGCGGTCCCAGAGCGTCCACCGGGTAGGGCTGACCTTGGGGTGTCTCCCGTATGAGCGGTTGCGGACCTTCAGGAGTGTATGGAATAGGGGTGATCGTATTCATACCGCACCGCCTTTCTTGCCGCGCAGAACGTCGTTCCAATCGCGGCCACTGGGGGCTGGCAGAAGGGACACGTCCCAGCCAA
This sequence comes from Ruegeria sp. BG8, assembly GCF_056538325.1. NCBI lineage: Bacteria > Pseudomonadati > Pseudomonadota > Alphaproteobacteria > Rhodobacterales > Roseobacteraceae > Ruegeria > Ruegeria sp. BG8. The sequence goes on from NZ_JBQFSZ010000007.1 coordinate 46,701, forward strand.
GGGCAGAGGCCCGAGACGCCAAAGCATTGCCTGCTTCTGCGCCCGCTGTGTCGCCATCCGTTGCTATGGTCAGCTTGCCGGGCGTCAGAGGCAGGTTAAGGGCTTTCATGCCGGGGCTGGAGAGCGCGGCCCAGACGGTAGCAGGACCGCTCAGCAGGCCGGACAGAAGCGATAGTCCCGTCTCGATGCCCTCGCACACCACAAGCTGCCCCTCGGTCCCTGATAAGGCCACAGCACCGCCAGAACACGGCCCCAACATCATCTTGGCGTTCTTCTCAAGGCGATTGCCTTTCTTGTCAAAAAACGTCCGGTGAACCCCGCCGGTCGAAACGTTGGCGACCATTGCCATGCACCAAGTCGTAGACGGGCCGTGGAACAGATCCGGCGCAAAGCGCAGGGACGGCGGCAGGGGGCAGGCAATACCCCGGCCCCTCAGATAAGTCTCAGCCTTGGTGCCCTCGATCGGGCGGGACGCTTCCCACAGGCCGCGCGCCTGCCTGAGTTTGTTGGCCTCGTATTCGGCCCGCTTTTCGTCAGCCTGCCTTTGTGCTTCAGGATCAATCTGCGTTTGGCCGGGCGGAATATTTGCGGCGCTGGCAATGTCTGCAAAGCTGCACCGACCCTTGAAGCAATACAGCAGCAGCTTGCCGTCAGATGCCGTGATAGAAAGCGCGTTCTGGTCTCGGCGGCGCTCAGGCTGGCAAACCGGGCATGGCGCAGAACCGCGCCCAGCGCGCCAGACACCGCCGAGGTTGAAAGTAAGGGTTTCGGCGCTGGTTTGAGAGTTCATGGCATAACCCCCACCAGCTCCATCGGATCGTAGTGGCCTGCGCCGTGGATCGCCTCCACAACCTTGCCGTTCTTATCCAGAATGACGCGGTGCGGATCGCAGGTGCAAATCCGTTCTGCGGAGTAAATCAGGCAACGATTATCGTGCCGTACTTCTAGTTTTACGATCTTGCCCTTGCGTGTGTGTTTGCGAAGGGCAGCGATCCATGCGCGTCGTGCTTTTCTACTGCTCATTGTCTCTACCTTGCATTTGCAGGGCAGGCCGAAAGCGGCTAGAATTCAGGGTGTCGATTATCCCCAAGTCTTCCGCCCGCGCCTGTCCTGTCAGGTGCGGGTTTCTCGTTAGGCAGCGGGGCGCTGCGCCAACCATTCCGAAATTTTGCTTTCGGGCCAGCGCACGGACTTGTTGCCCATTCGGATCGGGCGGGGGAAGTCGCCCTTGTCCATCATGTCGTAAATCGCGCTGCGGCTCAGGCCGGTGATTTCTTCAATCTCTGTCCGGCGATAGTGTTTCTCCAGCATATCGGGTATCTCCTGCATGGGGTGGAACATGCAGGAAGGGTGGGTTTATTTTTGGGCTGTAGAAACACACGCAAAACCAGCAAAATAAAAACTGGGTTTTGCGTATGCTTTTGCGCGAATTGCGTAGGGCGACGCTAGTCAGTCCTAATTCCAATTGCTCGCTTGATGGTATCAATGGATGCGGTAATACCGCACTCGGCCTCTATTTCTTGCTGAATCTGTTTCCAGGGGGCATTGCCTTTGCCCTGTGGAAAAAGCTTTTCACAAGCTTGCTTTACTATCTCAACCTTTGGCGGTCTGCCGCCTTGTGTCACTTCGATTTCTTGTACGGCATACGTTGAAGAAAGAACGTCGGAGGCGACACTTTCTATCAAGCTTTCTAATCCCTGTTCCTTAACGCAAACGGAAAATCCATCGAACGGGGCTAATTGTTCGAGGAAAGTATTGAAAGCTAACGATTGCTCGGTGATTTTTAGAAGTCTTTGGCGTTCCCTTTGTGCAGATCTCCCGCTTTTTTGGTTTTCTGGCTTCCTCAGCACCTTGTAGAGCGCGCGGATATTTGACCTTTTCTCTAGGAGGTTAGAAGAGATTTTTTGGGCGCGCGGGAAATCTATAAAGCCAGTATTTCGGTTGATGTACCAAAAGCCCAGCACAAACCCGCCCAATGGATCGCTATTGGTCGAGAAAGCAACAATCTTGGAAGGGACACGAAACAAGCGTTCCTCTTGAGAGCAAACGAAAAAGCCCGAATCAATTCGGGCAAGTACCAGACTTAAGGCAACTTGCCTCTGCTCACCAATGTCCAAGTCACCTTCAAGACTATCGGCGTCTAGCGGATGAATAGATGATTTTATTAATTCGATTACTTCAAAAACCGAGACAAAACCCAAGGGTGCAAACATTACCCAATCCTCACAATTTCAGCCTGTTTCTGAGTCACGAAATCCGCCCACCGCTGCATGAGCGCAAGGCGTTGTTCTAGGTGATCTGTCCGGCGATAGGCGCGCTCTACACTACCGCCCACCACATGGCCCAGAGACGTCTCTGCCACTTCGTAGGGCGTGTTTGTGGCTTCCTCTACCCAATCTCGAAAGCTGGACCTGAACCCATGCGGGCGGGCTTCCATATCCCTGCGTTCCATCAGGCGGGCCATGGTCGCGTCCGAGATCACCCCACGCTTGGGGCTGGGAAACAGATACCCGTCGCGCGCTTGTTTGCTGACTTGCTCGATGATCTCTTGTGCCTGGGTGGATAGCGGCACCCTAAATTCTTCTGTGGCCCCCTTGCGGCCCTTCATACCCTCTGCCGGGACCGTCCAGATATCGCCGTCAATCTGGTCGACATGCGCAAAGCGAACCGGATGAGACCGAACGGCTGTCAGGATTAGCAGGCGCAACGCCATATGCGTAGATGATTGCTCTGTCAGGCTGGCGTAGAAGGCTGGGACCTCTTTCCACGGCAAGGCGGGAATATGCTGTTCCTTGTGGCGTTGCTGGCCCAACAGGGCGCGCGCCTTGTCTGTGGCTTGCAGATCCACGTCCAGACCCAGCGCGGCCGCGTGTTTCAGGCAGATGCCCAGCCGGTTCAACGCCTTCTTGGCGGTAGCAGCCTTAGAGTGCCAGATGGGCTTGAGCGTGTCCCGAATGTCGATCTGGTCGATTTCAGCAACCGGCAGGTGCCCGAGTCTCGGCAAGACATGAAGTTCCAGAGGTGAGAACCACCGGCCCGCTTTGCCATCGCCCTTGAGTTCAGCCTTTCGGGTTTCGAACGTGTCCTCAGCAATGTCGCGTAGAATGTGCAGATTGCGTTGGGCCTCGCGCTTTTCCCTTTCGCGCTGCTTGATCGGGTCACGGCCCTGCATGGCCACGGCCCGCCACTTCTGCGCCTCGTCTCGCGCAGACCTTAGGGTAATATTAGGGTAGGTACCCAAGCCCATTTCCCGGCGTCGCCCGCCAATGGTGAAGAAGAAAAGCCATTTGCCGCGCGACTCATCGCGCTTGTGGAGGTACAACCCGCCACCGTCGCCATACTTCCCAGCAGGGGCGGTTTTGACCTGCGCGGCGCTCAGCTTGTTCAATTCCCTCATTCTCTGGCCCCACTTACAGCCCCATTACTATATCTGGTATACCAAGGATCAATTTGGAACAACCCGGAATGTTATTAAGAAACCATAGCTTTGATTTCTTTGATTGTTTTTCAAGACTGGGAATGTGTCGGAACAACCCGGAAAAGGTCTATGGTGCCTCTCCTGGGCACCATATCCCCGACCACATCAGAATATCTTAAGCCGCCGATCGTGCGTCTGTTTTCTGTCGCGTTTTGACTGTGTCTTGTCCTTGCGGACAGGCTTTGATCAGTGGCGGAGGCAGGTGTGGTTGCGGATCAAAGAACCCCAACGGGGCAGCGGACTAAACCCCAACCGTCATCGACTCCGGCTGCCTTTAAAGCTGAAACGAGATGTTCTGAGAGGAACAGGATTCGGGGCGTTTTTTGATCAATCCAGAGGTCAGGGCCGCCTAGTGCTTCGGGGACAACGACCAGTTTGTGCTCCCACCCCGACCTTGGACTGAAAATCTTGCCGGCAAGATTGTTCAATGGCGCTGCAAAATCGCCCTCGGGCCCCAAGGCTTCGTAATTCCCCATCGACCGTTTGTTGCACACGTTCAGGATGTAATAGGGCTCGTCCGTGCTCGCATGACCCGCCGGGGTCTGCAATCTGATCGAATGGAAATAGATCTCACCCAGATCGAACTGTTCCAGAACCGTTTTGGCCGAGTCTGACAGCACCGGCAGACCGCCCCCGTTCATGAAACTCGGTGCAGGATTGCCGTCCTGTGAGCCGTAGTACCAGACGTCGCCGATTTCTTCTGCCGTCAGTACCTCACCCATAGGAACTTTCTTATAAGTCCGCTGGAGCAATTCGCTGTATTTTTCACCGATTTCTTTTGGTTGACCCGCGCGCCAATGCCGCTCATATTCCCTCCGCGTCATCGGAGTTACGCCAACCGCGTCGTTCCATGTCGTCGAAATCCAGACATGAGAATCCCGTCCCGAAGGGTTATTTTCATCAATCATCTTCACCACCAAAACAAAGAACTATGCACAGAAACATGATGATGATGTAACGACCCGCATTCGGCCCGCAACAATTAATGCACTAAATGAAACATCGGTCGACAAAACAACCGCTCGGGCCAGCGCAAGAACCGGCCCGAGCCTAAAGATCAGGACACAGCCTGTTCCGCCACGATCTCTCCGAACCGTGTGAAGAACTTACCAGACAGTTTTTTGGCTGTCCCCGCAATCAAACGACTGCCAAGCTGGGCGATCTTGCCGCCCACATCCACCTTTGCCGTATAGGTAAGAACCGTTTCCCCCCCATCTGCGGTCAGGGTGACATCAGCGCCGCCCTTGGCGAACCCGGCAGCACCGCCTTTGCCCTCGCCCGTCAGCGAGAAGCCATTTGGCGCATTTGTGTTGTCCAATGTGACCTGCCCTGCAAACTTGGCTTTGACCGGGCCGATCTTGAGAACAACTTTCGCCTCCAGGTCTTCGGGCGAGTTTTGTATCAACTCTTCGCAGCCGGGAATGCACTCCTGCAAAATCTCGGGGTTGTTCAGTGCTTTGTATACCACGTCGCGCGGTGCTGCGATGCGGATTTCGTCACTCAGTTCCATTGGTGTTTCCTTTGTTCAACAACACTTGGGAAAGACCCGCAGTGCGGTCTCAGCCGCCTCTTGGGGTGTTTGTTCGGGGCGTTTGGGCCAAAGGGATTTGAGCCGTTTAAGCAAGTTTTTCATCCTGAGGCACCTCTTTTGATTTGTCCGTGTTCCGCCACATCACGATCTCGGCCAGTATGGACAGCGCGATCTCATGTGGGTCTATTGCGTGGATATTCAGGCCCGCTGGCGATTTGAGGCGTGCCGCGCTGGCGGCGTCGAGCCCCTTGGCGATCAGCTTTTCCGTCAAAGTGTCGGCTTTGCGACGGCTGGCCACCATAGAAACCCGCGCGGCGGGTGTTCTCAGCGCGGCCTCCAGCGCAATTCCATCGCCTTGGCCCTGCGATGCAACGACAACGAAATCGCGTGGCTCGATACCCAGCTCGTGCACTGTTGCCGGATCGCCTGCGTGAACGCGAAAGCCAGCCAGATTGGCATGCTCGGACAAGGCTTTGGCGATCAGGGAATCCCCAAAGATGACCAGTCGAGGCGCGTGTTGATAGGGCTCGACCAACAGATCCACCGTACCGCCCGAGGGGCAACCGCTTTTGAACGTTTGAACACCGTCCGGGTCCGTCATGCTAACCACCTTGTCCGAGGGTTTGACGCGGATCATCTGTGGCTCGCCGCTGGTCAGGGCCTCTTGCGCCGAACTGCGCACCGCACGCTGAACGCACGCGCCACCCAGATGACCCAGTATCCGCCCGTCCCGCGTGATCGCCGCCTTGCCCCCGGCCTTGGCCGAGGTGGCATCCGCCGTTCGCAGTACCGTGGCGACGCAAAAGGGATCACCGGTCTGACGCAGGGTCTCAATCGTGTCAAAGATATCGAAATTTGCCATTCTCGGCTCCTTTCACAACTTGCGGAACTGCGGCTCAAGCGCAGCCAAAGCGTCAAGGGTGTTCGCTGGCAGATGCGCGTCCAGATGAGGCTCGGCCGCTTGCATTGCGGCTGCGATAGGCTCGTAGTTTTGCCACCCTTTCAAAGGGTTCAGCCAGACAATCCGCCGCGCTTTTCGGCGAATACGTGCCAGAACCGCGCCCAGCGCCTGCGGGTCCGAACTGCAATAGCCGTCCGATAGGATTAGTACGATAGTACGGCCATTCAGGGCACGCGCGCCATAGCCGTTCAGAAAGCTCTCAAGACTGCCTGAGATATCAGTACCGCCGCCAAACCCTTCGGCCATCAAGGATAAGCGGCCTGCAGCCCGGATCGAGTCATGATCACGCAGCGCGTCGGTGACACGCATCAGGCGCGTGTGGAACAGGTAGGCATCCGCTTGGGTACCGCTGCCGATAAGACCTTTCAGAAATGCCAGAAAGACACGAGAGTACACGGTCATCGACCCGCTGACATCGCACAAGGCAACAATCCGCATGGGGCGCGGTGGCCGCGCGCGTCGGAACAGGTCAATCGGCTCTCCGCCTCGTGCAAGGCTGGCACGTTGAATCCGCCGCATATCCAGGGCGGGGCCTCGCGATGCGCGTTTCCGACGGCGTGATCGACGGTCGCGGATCGCACGGGCAAGCGTCAACGCCGCTTTTTCCGCCTGTTTTAGAGCCTGTTCATCCATCACCTCCCGAAGGTCCCGGCGCGACAGGTTGGCCGTGCGGGTCGCGATCAGCTTCCCGTCCATCCCCTCGGCCTCCCCGTCGCCCGGATCAGGAGTGGCGGCTGCCTGATCTGAATCGGTTGATTGTTCTTCCTCTGCTTTGCTCTGGCTCTGCCAGATCATTGGCTTTGCGGATTGCACCCGCACATGTGCGCTTTGGGCCTGACCTGACCGTTGTTTGCCCGTATTTAACCAATAGGCATCGAACAACTCGTCAAACCGACGCCACTCCTCGGCGTCTCCGGCCAGTAGCGCGCACAGCGCCTGTCTGGCCTGATCAACATCCGTTGCCTCAACCTCTGACAAGGCGGCAAGCGCTTCTCCGGTTTCCTTCGGGCCCACACGCAACCCGTTCATGCGCAGATGGGCCATAAAGCCAGACATCCGGTCGGCAAGGCCCGCAGCCCGCGATGGGAACCGCGTCACCTGCATCACGCAACCTTCCCGATCAGGCGGTCCATGACTTCAGGCGGCGCAGCGTCGTAATCTGCGGCAGTCTTCAGCAGACACACCAGCGTGGCCTGAATTTCTTCTCGCGACTGTGCCAGATCGTTGACCCCCAAACCGGACAGGGCAGCCGCCCAATCCAGCATCTCGGCAATACCCGGAGTTTTCTCGAGGTCTTCCTTGCGCAGCGCCTGAACGACTCCGATAATCTGCCGTGCCAATAGCCCCTCAATCGCAGGCATGCGCGCCCGCAAAATGGCCATCTCGGTATCTTTCGACGGATAGTCCAGAAAGCTGTACAAGCACCGCCGTCGCAGGGCATCAGATAAGTCGCGCGTCCCATTTGCGGTTAGGATCACAATAGGGCGGGTCTTGGCTTCAACGGTCCCAAGTTCTGGGATCGTGATCTGAAAGTCGGATAGGATCTCCAACAAATAAGCTTCGAACTCTTCATCGGCTCGATCAATCTCGTCAATTAGCAAAACCGGAGGTCTATCTTCGGTTATAGCCTCTAACAAAGGGCGTTTGAGCAGAAATTCATCCGAAAACAACTTCGATTCTGTTAAGCCGCCTTGCGCTTCGGACGCCCGGATTGCCAACAACTGACGCTGGTAATTCCACTCATAGATCGCATGGCTCGCGTCCAACCCTTCATAGCACTGCAACCGGATCAAACGCGCCTCACGCCACGCCGCCATCGCTTTGGCAACCTCGGTCTTGCCAACTCCAGCTGGACCTTCCAGCAACAAGGGCCGCCCCAGCGCCTGCGCCAGATGCAACGCCATCGCCAACCGATCATCAGCGACATAGCCTTGTGCGGCCAACCCGTTTTGCACGTCACTTAAAGTCAAAACCAGGATCCATTCTTCATCTGGCTAAAAATATCCCGGGGGTTCAAGGGGGCAGAGCCCCCTTGCTTAGGTCGGACCGGCCCAAGCCGGTCCGAACCCAATCACCCATGCATCCCCAACCCATTGGCGATCTTCCAGATCCGCCAATGGTCATGCGGCATATGGCTCTGAACCAACCCAAAGGGCCGAAACGCATCATGCACCGCATTCGAGAAACAGGGCACGCCGCCGACATTTGGGCTCTCACCCACACCCTTCGCACCAATCGGATGATGCGGGGACGGCGTCACCGTATAGTCGGTGATATAGTTCGGCGTCTCCCACGCGGTCGGCAGGAAGAAGTCCATCAGCGTGCCGGTCTTCACATTGCCCATCTCGTCGTAGGCAATCTCCTGCCCCATCGCGATGGCCAACGCCTCGGTCACGCCGCCATGAACCTGCCCGTCGATGATCATCGGGTTGATCCGCGTGCCGCAATCGTCCAGCGCATAGAACTTGCGAACGTCCCACTCGCCGGTGTCGACGTCGATCTCCATGACGCAGATATAGGCCCCGAACGGGTAGGTCATATTCGGCGGGTCATAGTAGCTCACAGCCTCAAGACCTGGCTCCAAGCCAGGGATCGCCTGATTATAGGCAGCAAAGGCGATTTCCTTCATGGTCTTGAACCGCTCGGGCGCACCTTTGACCGCAAACCGATCCACGTCCCACTCGACGTCGTCGTCATGGACCTCAAGCAGATAGGCCGCAATCATCTGCGCCTTGGCACGGATTTTGCGCGCGGCCATTGCCGTCGCCGCACCCGCCACAGGCGTGGATCGAGACCCGTAAGTCCCAAGACCGTAAGGTGCGGTGTCGGTGTCGCCTTCCTCCAGCGTGATGTCATCGGCAGGCAACCCAATCTCACTGGCGATGATCTGTGCAAAGGTCGTTGCGTGACCCTGACCCTGAGAGATCGTCCCCAGCCGTGCGATGGCAGAGCCCGTTGGGTGGATGCGGATTTCGCAACTGTCGAACATGCCAAGCCCGAGAATATCGCAATTCTTCACCGGACCCGCCCCCACGATTTCTGTGAAATGCGTCAGACCAATGCCCAGCAGTTTGCGAGTTTTGCCCGCCTTGAAGTCTTCGACACGCTGCGCCTGCTCCGCCCGCAGACCCTCGTAGTCGACCGCCTTCAGCGCTTTGTCCCAAGCGGTGTGATAATCACCCGAGTCATACTCCCACCCAAGCGCCGACTGATACGGGAACTGGTCAGCCTTGATGAAGTTGATCCGACGCAGCTCGGCCGCGTCCATGTTCAGCTTGATGGCCAGAACCTCGATCATGCGCTCGATGAAATAGGCCGCTTCGGTCACGCGGAAGGAACAGCGATAGGCCACCCCGCCCGGAGCCTTGTTGGTATAGACCCCATCCACGGCCAGATAAGCGGTAGGGATGTCATAGGACCCGGTGCAGATGTTCATGAACCCTGCCGGGAACTTGGTCGGGTCCGCACAGGCGTCAAAGCCACCGTGATCTGCCGTGGTGTGGCACCACAGCCCGGTGATCTTGCCGTCCTTGGTGGCTGCGATCTTGCCCTGCATCCAGTAGTCGCGGGCAAAGGCGGTGGACATCAGGTTCTCCATCCGGTCCTCGACCCATTTCACTGGCTTGCCGGTGACAATCGAGGCCACAACCGAGCAGACATAGCCCGCGTAGGCACCAACCTTATTGCCAAAACCGCCACCGATATCGGGGCTGATGACGCGGATATTGTGCTCGGCAATGCCCGAGATCAGCGACACAACCGTCCGGATCGCATGCGGGGCTTGAAACGTGCCGTAAAGCGTCAGCTTGCCCGTCACTTTGTCCATGCTGGCCACCGAGCCACAGGTCTCCAAAGGGCAGGGATGGGTGCGGTGGTAGTAAACCATCTCTTCCGCCACAACATCGGCCTCGGCCAAAATGGCCTCGGTCGCGTCCTTGTCACCCTGTTCCCAGGTGAAGATGTGATTGTGATGCTTGCGGGGGCCGTGCGCACCTTCGGTCTGACCTTCAAGGTCCTCACGTAGCACCACATCGGATTTCAACGCCTCGAACGGATCAGTCAGAACGGGTAGTTCTTCGTATTCGACATCGATCAGTTCGACTGCATCGGCGGCGATATAGCGGTCTTCGGCGACGACAAAGGCGACCTCCTGGCCTTGGAACAGCACTTTGCCATCGGCCAGCACCATCTGTTTGTCACCGGCCAGCGTTGGCATCCAATGCAAGCCCAGCGGGGCCAGATCCTCGGCGGTCAGAACAGCGATCACACCGGGCATCGCCAGAGCTGCCTCTTTGTTCACGCTGACAACACGGGCATGTGCGTAGGGGGAGCGCACAAAGTCGCCGAACAGCATCCCGTCCAGCTTGATGTCATCGACATAGTTGCCCTTGCCTTGGGTAAATCGCACATCCTCGACGCGTTTGCGCGAGCTGCCCATCCCTTTGAGATTGGCTGCGCGTTCTTCGGGGGTCAGTGTCTGGTCGTTCATTCCGCGGCCTCCTTCTGAGCGTTCAGCATGTCAGCCGAGGCCGAGATCGCCTTGACGATGTTTTGATAGCCGGTGCAACGGCAGAGGTTCCCGGCCATGCCAAAGCGAATTTCCTCTTCGGTCGGGTTCGGGTTTTCCTGCAACAAGCGGTGTGCGCGAGTAATCATCCCAGGCGTGCAGAAGCCGCATTGCAGGCCGTGATGTTCGCGGAACATCTCCTGCAACACACCAAGGCTGCCATCGTCGTTGGTCAGCCCTTCGACAGTGGTGATATCCGCCCCGTTCACCTGCGCCACAAAGGTGGTGCAGGATTTGACGGATTTACCATCAATATCCACGGTGCAGGCACCACAATGGCTGGTTTCACAACCGATATGAGGGCCGGTGATTTTCAGATCTTCCCGCAAGAAGTGGATCAGCAGGGTGCGCGGCTCGGCCAGACCTTCGACCTCTTTGCCGTTCACGGTGAGTTTGACGTGCATTTTCGACATTGTATCCTCCCCTCAACGCGCGCGGCTTTGTGCGCGGTCGATGGCACGGCGCAGCATGACGCCCGCCACATGTTTCTTGAATTCGACGGGGCCGCGGTTGTCGGCCACAGGCTCGATCGCATCCAGCATCGCGGCAACGCAGCCGTTCACGTCGCCATCGGCCAACGCAGCGCTTGCACCTTCGGACCAGATCGGCGTGTCGGCCAGATTGGTCATCGCGACCGAGGCCGTTCCGTTGCCCACCATCACAGCGGCGGCTGCGGTCGCATAATCCCCGATCTTGCGCTTTTGCTTTTCATACGCCTGACCAACGCCTGCATCCGGAACAGGGATCGAAATCCGGGTCAGGATCTCTTCGTCTTCACGGGCGGTGAAATAGGCCGCCTCATAAAACTCACGCGCGGCGACATTGCGGTTGCCATCAGGGCCGGACAAATGGTACGTCGCGTTCAGACACTGCATCAGCCCCGGCATATCATTGCCCGGATCTCCATTCGCCACGTTGCCGCCGACAGTGCCAACATACCGAACCTGAGGATCAGCAATTTGAAGTGCCGCCTCGCGAATAAGCGGCACGCCAGCAGCCAGCCCTTCGTGGGTAATCAGCTCGTGCTGCGTGACCATCGCGCCCAGAGTGACGGTATCCGCCCCGACGTCGATGCCCTTAAGCTCATCGATGGCTTGAAGATCGACCAAGTGGCCCATCTCGGCCATGCGCAGTTTCATCATCGGGATCAGGCTGTGCCCGCCCGCGATCACGCGCGCCTCATCTCCATGTTCCTGCAAAATGCCAATGGCCGAGGCGATGTCGCCCGGCCGGTGATACTCGAATCCGGCTGGTATCATATTTTTCCTCCCTGGGTCCGACACAATGCCTTGGGGGACCTGCATCCAGAAAAGGGGGATAGGATCAGCGGTTCCAGCTACCGGAAACGGGGCGCGCAGCTTGTTTCACGAAATGCGAATGGGCTGCACGAACTGCGATCAAAGGCCCAGCGCGTCGCGAATGTCAGTAAGGCGCGACCGGCTAACCGGCACTTTGGTCAACGCATCCACGCCGTCGAAATAGCAGGTGCCGTTGTCCTTGTGCCGTTCAAAACTTGAGACATGTTTGGGGTTCACCAGATAACTGCGATGGGCACGCAGGAAACCGTCTGGTTTCAGCCGCGTCTCGGCCTCGGTAATGGACCAGGGACAAAACAGTTTCTCTTTATCCATATAGAGAACGGTATAATGCCCCTCGGCCCGGATGGCAGCAATTTGCGTGGGCTCCGCGAAAAAGGTCTGACCTTCGCGTTCAAACGGCACGCCGGCGCGCAAGGTCGGGGTCGGGTCAGGCTGAGGGGCAGGTTCAGGCGCAACCGCGACCTCGGGCTTGGGTTCGATAAAGGTGATACCCGTCAGAAGAAACGCGCCACAGATCAGAAATACCGATACCGTCACTCCCATGGCCAAGACCTGATTGTCCAGCGCAGGCCCCGCCGCACCGGCCGTGTCGGTCGCAACAAAATCCGTCAGCCCGGTGGCCACGAAATGCATGGTAAACACAGCCACGCCGAAACAAGCAGTCCCCAGCAGGATATTCCGGTGGGTACGGCTGTCATACGCAACCCAAATCGCAAGCACGGACAGCACCACCGACGCGAGGGTTGAAAGCACCACGTCAAAGGCGCTGTAGACCGGGCGGCACAATTGCATCCCGGCCATGCCAACATAGTGCATGACGACGATACCCAGACCTACGATGACACCTGCCCCGACGATGGTAGGCATGGTACGGGGGCGGAAATGCAAAAGCAGCAACGCCAGCCCCACCATCAGGATCGCCACAAGCGCCGAAATCAAGGTAATCAGCGCGTCGTAGTAAAACAGGATCGGCAGTTGAAGGCCCAGCATGGCGACGAAATGCATCGACCAAATACCGCCACCCAAGACCACTGCGGCCAAAGCAACCGTGAATTTGCGACGCTGGTTATCCATCTTGGACGCGCCATGCGTCAGGTACAGACCGGTGAAACCAGCCATCAGCGCCACGGCCAGTGAAGCCGCCACCAACCAGGCGTTATGCGAATAGTCTAGCATTGGCGTCGCACGCCCTCCCCCGGCGTGCGCAGACGTTAGCAAACGGAATTGACTGGGACAATTGGCCAAAACGGCGCCTTCTGTACCCCGGTGCCGATGCATGTTGCCCTGATGCGCCGCTGCGTGTCCTTGCAGGTTGAACCTGTTTCCCGAATAATGAGCGCATAGCGGTTCTGCGTCACGCTTTGGGGAGAGGGCATGCGCGTTTTGATGGTTGAAGATGCCGAAGATCTGGCCGAAGGCGTAGTCGCCCATTTGGCACGGTCCGGCGTCGTGTGTGATCTGGCCGCCACGGTAGAATCCGCTCAGGATTTCCGCGCGGTGCAAAGCTATGACGCCATGTTGCTGGACATCAACCTACCCGACGGCTCGGGCCTGAACTTTCTTGGACGGATGCGCGCATCAGGTGATCGAACGCCGGTTCTGATGCTAACGGCACTCACCTCGGTCGAAGATCGCGTGGCGGCGTTGGACAAAGGCGCGGATGACTATCTGGGCAAACCCTTTGATCAGCGCGAACTTGAGGCGCGCTTGCGCGCTTTGGTCCGTCGCGACGCGGATCGAAAAAGCGAGCAGATCAACCTCGGTCCGCTTGTTTATGCACCCAAGGATCGCAGTGCGACGCTGGACGGAAAGCGACTGAACCTCACAGCGCGCGAGGCCGCCGTGCTGGATGCGCTCATCCGGCATGAAGGGCAATACCTGTCCAAGGCGCGCCTTTATGACTCGCTCTATGGATTCGACGACGCGGATGTGGGTGAAAACGCGATCGAGCTTTACATTGCGCGGCTTCGCAAAAAATTCGCAGGCAGCCCCATCAGTATCACGACACAGCGCGGTGTCGGATACCGGATCGGTCTGAATGGCTAAGCTTCACCTGCCCCACAGCCTGACTGCCCGCGTTCTAAGTGCGGTTGTGCTGATCTTACTGTTGGGCGGCTTTCTCGTGGGTCTTTCAATCTGGGCAAACGGACGCCTTGCAGCACGGCAGGCCTATGACCGGCTGTTGCTGGGTGCCGCCAGCGATATCGCAGAGTCGGTCCGCATTCAGGATGGCGAGCCTGTGGTGGATTTGCCCGTCTCTGCTTTTCAATTGCTGGCCCAGGCACCGGATGATCGGATCTACTATGCGGTTCAGGTCCCTGATGGGCCCTTTATCACCGGGCTGGATCGCGACACGGTTATCGATGTCCCGGATCAGACAGGCACGCCGCTGTATTTCGCGGCTGACCTGAACGGCGAGCCCGCGCGCTTTGTGCGCGTGGCACGTTTGTTTGCCGAACGGGATTTCTCGGGCGAGGTCGAGGTTCTGGTCGGCCAAACCCTGCGCGCGCGTCAATCCATGACCGCTGGTCTGATGCGAGATGCGTTGCTTCCAATGGCCGCTGCTGGCGCCTTGCTGCTGATTATGTCTTGGTTTGTCACCCGGTCCGCCTTGCGCCCGCTTGAGGCGTTGTCCGAAGACCTCACCCGCCGGGACCCGCATGATCTGACGCCAATGGCAAGCGATGGTCTTCCGCGTGAATTGCAAGTGATGTTGAACGCTATGAACCGTTTCATGGGGCGATTGGATCGCCAGGTTGAAACGATGCGTAACCTGATCGCCGACACCGCGCATCAACTGCGGACCCCAGTCGCAGCAATTCGGGTACAGGCCGAAATAGCGCAGGATGACCCGAATGAACCCGCGCGAAAACGTGCTGTGGACAGGTTACTGGGGCGCACGCGCTCTTTGGGTACACTGCTGGATCAGCTTTTGTCGCGCGCAATGGTTATTCACCGCATTGATAGCGCACCCCGTCTTCCGGTCGATCTGCGCGAAGTTGCGCTGGACGTTCTGGAGCACGGCGATCACGAGGTCATTGCGCCCGGCGTTGAAACGCGGCTTGAGATCGGAGAAGACCCCGTACTGGTCAGCGCCGACGCGTTTTCAATCGGCGAGGCAGCCAAAAACCTTTTGGGCAATGCGCTGCGTCACGGCAAACCGCCTGTCAGCATTGGCGCATGTTTGGACGGGGATCGCGCGATCTTGTGGGTGCAGGATCAAGGCTGCGGTCCGGCGACGCAAATCGCTGACCAGCTTGGCGATCGCTTCAACCGTACTTCGGCATCTGGCGAAGATAGCACGGGGCTGGGCTTGTCGATCGTGAAATCCACGGCCGAGGCATTCGATGGTCACGTCAACATGGCACGTACCGAAACCGGATTTCGCGCCGCATTGAGTTTCCCCGCCGCAACGGAAAAGGAATATCCATGATCCGGGTCCTGTTTCTGATCAGTCTGATTGTAACCGCCTTCCCCTTGCGCGCGCAGGAAGCCACAGCCAGTTTCGGCAGCGGCAGCCAGCCCATGCTGATCCGGTCCACGACCGATATCGCAATTATCGCCCCAGTTATGGAGCGTTTTGCCGACCTGAACCCGCGGCTTTCGATCACCTATGAACAATGGGGCTCGAACGCTTTGTTCCAGCATAGTCGCACGGTCTGCAAAACGGGGGCCGACCCGGCGGATGTGGTGTTTTCCTCGGCCATCCAGCAGATGGTCTGGCTGGTCAATTCGGCCTGTGGCTATCGGTACAAGTCCGACCTGACCGACACGCTGCCAAATGCGCGCCGGTGGAGGGATGAGCTGTGGGGTATTACAACGGAGCCTGCCGTCATCGCTTATAACAAGACGCTTCTGCAGGATCAGGACGTTCCGCGCAGCAGGTTTGCCTTGCTTGATGCGATGCGCACCCAACCCGATTTGTTAAGAGGCCGCGTGGCAACCTATGATATTGCCGCGTCGGGGTTGGGCTATCTGTTTGCCTATGGCGACAGCCTCGAAGCGACGACCTTTGGCTCGCTCATCGAAGGTTTCGCTCGTATTGATGCCGTCGCTACCTGCTGTTCTTCGGAGATCATTCGCGACGTTGCAGAAGGGCGGTTTCTGATCGCCTATAATGTGTTGGGGTCGTACGTGGCTAATGCCAATGCCCCCGGCGTCGGAGTTATCTTGCCGGAAGACTATACGTTGGTTTTGTCGCGCGCGCTGATGATCCCCCGGCAAGCCGAGAACAAAACAGCAGCAACCGGGTTTCTGGATTTCCTTCTGTCCCCCGAAGCTCAGGCCCTGCTATCCGCGTCCGGGCTTGTCGCGCAGATGGACACGGCGGATACCGGTCTGAACCCCAGCGCACAACGTTTTATTGCCCTGTCCCCCGCGCTATTGGTCGCCAGAGATCAGAACCGCCGCGCAGAGCTGTTCAAACTTTGGAATGATGCCTTTGACGTCGAAACCGCGCGTTAGACTTTTTCTTCGGCGGCAGGCTCAACATCCGGGCGAGCCGGCTCTGCATCCATTTCGATGACGTCAGAGTCGATTTCCGCCTCATCCATGTCTGGTTCGGCCTTGTCCTCAATCGCGCCTACAATCAGCGGCAGCATGTGTACACCAGTGGCCGAAGCGATTTCGGGTGTTTGGGGCGTTTGCCAACTGAGCGTATCGAAGCTGTGGCAGTTCTGGCAGACGGGCGCCCATTCCGCCTGAATATCATGACAGTTGTCACACACCCATTGCGGACCGCGGGGTGCATTCAACGCCTTGGCCAGCCAACCTTGTACAACCGCATCCGAGGCTCCTTCGCCGCGTTCGATTGCAGCCATCAAGGTATATGCCCTTGCGTCGGCTTGTTTTTCGACCACATCGCCCAGCGCACGGCGAGCTTCGGGGAAATCTTCGGCCACGATGTTCAGCTCAGCCAAAATCAGGCGCGTTTCCATATTTTCAGGGTGCACACGGGTCAGCGCAACAAAGCGTTTGATACGCTCGGCCGCAGTTTCATCCGGAGCGATCTCGGCAAAAGCATGCGCAAGATCAGGGTGCGGTTGTGCCTCCCACGCCTTTTTCAGGATTTTTGTAGCGGCGCGCGGCTTACCCTTTTTGATGTAGGCCCGCGCGGCCATTGCAGCGGCAGGCACAAGATCAGGGGATAGACGGTTCGCCTCGATTGCATGCTCTTGCTGTTCGACGGTGGCGTTTTCATCCAGAATGCCTTTGGCTTCGGACAAAGCCAGAACCGCATCACGCCGCTTGAACACGTCGCGTGGCAAGTGGCCCGATTTCAACTTGGCCGTCAGCGTGGAACGTGCGCCGCTCCAATCTTGGGACTTGGTTTGCAGACCCAACAGAATATCCTGCGTTTCCGCATGGCGCGGTTTGATCGCCAACGCTTTTTCGGCCAGTTTGCGCGCCGTGTCGTCGTCGCCTTCGGCCAGCTTTTGTTTCAGGATTCCGCGAACGCCAACAAAGCGCGTGGAATTGTTGGTCACGAGCTTTTTGTAGGTTTCCGATGCCTTCTTGGTATCACCGTTCATTTCGGCGGCCTGCGCCACCAGAAGATTGGTCAATTCCGGCTTGTTCAGCAGTTTTTCAGCCTTGGTCGCCTTGTTCATAGCCACGCGCCCTTCGCCCGAGGCCAACGCCATCAAGCCATCAGCCAAAGCCTGATATCCGCGTTGCTCGCGGCTACGGTCGAAATAACGCGACAGCGCCGTTTCATCGCCGTTCAGGAATTTCAGCGTCGCGACCAACAAGGTGAGAAGTTTGAAAAACAGCCAAATCGCAAACACCATCACGCCCAGCGCAATGACAGATTGTAGCGGCCCCAGCGTGTATTCGGTTCCACCCGCCGTGATTTGCACACCACCGCTGGTTTCCATCAAAAAGCCCGCGCCCACAGCGAGAAGCCCGACAATCGCAACAAAAACCAGAATTTTTAACAGTGACCAAAGCATGGCAGGTCCTTCAGTTCGAGTTCGCGCCAGAGGCAAGCGCATCTGCGGCGTCAACCGCAGCTACCCGCGTCTGAGCCGCCTGTTCCCAATCCGTCATCGCGGCCCGAGCCGTTTCAGGTAGGGATTTCAATTCATCCAAAGCGCCAGACACGTTGCCATCCAACAACGCCGCCTGAGCGCGTGACAAAATCGCATCCGGATCGTCACCATCCTGAGGCGTCACTGATCGCGCACCTGTCTGCCGCTGCAGGAATGCGACGATACCAGTGCCTTTGTCAGCCTCTCGCGCGTCGGCAAGCGCAACACGCGCCGCGGGATCAAACGACTCGCGCAAGGCAGAAAGCGTTGCAACGCCCTTGTCCGCCGGAGCAGACAGAGCCTCGGGTATGTCGACACCGCCGGCCGACAACTCAGACACCAGCGCATCATAGGGCAGGCCCGCATCCAATTGGCTATGCAGTTTCGACAGGATCGCCGCATTGGTTGCCGCCAATGCCTCGTCCGACGCTCTGGCCTCGAGCGCCTGGGCATCGGCAACCATTTTTTCCACTTCGGCGCGCTGGGCGGCTAACGAATCCTGTAGTTTTTTCAGTTCCGCTTCAAAAGCTGCGGTCGCTTCGGGTGTGGCACCTTGGGTCAAGGCCCCGCTTTCCAATTCGGTCAAACGGTCAGTCAGCGGGTCGACCTTTCCAGCCAAACCATCAAGTGCTGTCTTAACCGCGTCCAGATCTGACGAAACCGGTGCCAACTGACCCGAAAGCTCATCTACTTTTGCCGACAGACCCGCACCATCTGCCAACGATTTGGTCAGTGTTTCAAGCTGATCTGCCTGTTCGGCCAGTTTTGCCTCTAACGCGGCGACCGCGTCCGAGTCACCTGACGAGAACATCCCCGCGCTTCCGACGGCAAAACCGATACCTGCCGCAATAGCGCCCCCGATCAGCGCGGGCATAAATCCAGCGCTTTTCTTTTCGGTATTACGTTCGGACAGGTTTTCCTTAAAACGCTCAAGGTTCGCTTCGGCTTCGGCTTCGGCTTCGGCTTCGGCTTCGGCTTCGGCTTCGGCTTCGGCTTCGGCTTCGGCTTCGGCTTCGGCTTCGGCTTCGGCTTCGGCTTCGGCTTCGGAAAGTGCGTCTTCCTTGGCCTCTAATTCGTCAACTAGGGAATCGTCTGATGCAGAAACGGTTTCGGTCACTTCATCCAGAATTGGGTCTTCCACCGGCTTTTGATCATTTTTCTTCTTACCAGCCACCGCAATATTCCCCTTAACGAATCCGAAAAGACCTGAACAACAGACCTGACTAAGTTAATCGGTGGCCTCGTCGCCCTCAACCCGCAACGCATGTTTCACAAGTTTTTTAACGGCTTTCCGCATTTTCTTGGGTGTGGGCTCTTTCGCGATCTTCAGACGCGCGTGGGGCAAAGAAAAAAGGGGTTCAGCGGTGGCCTGGCTGATTGCAACCAGCCATAACGGGGCCGATCCGGACCAAATGTCGGCAAAATGTCGCGCCGTTCTGGGCGAAAAAATTGGCGCAATCACAGGAATGTTCCCTGCTGCAGCGGCCGCTGCATCTGGTGTCAGCGGTAACAGGTTCTGCTGATAAACGGCTTGCTCTGTCACGGTCAGACCGGATTCGGTCAACCTTTCGGCGATGTTTCCACGTGTGTGTTCACCCCTTAGATGCAGCAGCGGGCTTTGCGGCCGGGTTTGCAAAAGCGCGGCAACCAATTCCTCAGCCGTTTGTCCCATCATACTGGCGGCCCATCCTGCACCTTTTGCCGTTCCCGTTGTCGCAGAGCCCACACAATATGCAGGCAGGGATCGATCAACCCCCATTGACGCTGCAGCATTCACGGCATTGGCCGAGGTGAAAATCAACCCACGTATGTCGTTAATGCGCTGTTGGACCGGCAGAGGTTTGATCTCGAGTATCGGAGAATAGATGACTTCAACCCGGGATCGGACGCGGGTTGGCAACTGCGCGATGAACCTTTCAGAGGCCGCGCGCGGGCGGGTCATCAACAAATACAACAGTCGGCGCCTTGGGCCTTGGGATTGTTTGCATCCGCACAGGGTGATACCCCGCTTGGCAATCAAGGTTTAACGGATCAGGCCAATGGTGCAAACACTTACTGTCCTCGGACTGGAAAGCAGCTGTGACGACACAGCGGCTGCTGTTGTGCGCCAAGGCGGTGATGGCACGCAAATCTTATCCTCGATTGTTCATGGACAAACCGATTTGCACAGCGCCTATGGGGGTGTCGTACCCGAAATCGCCGCGCGCGCGCATGCCGAAAAGCTGGATACTTGCGTGATTCAGGCGTTAAAGGCCGCAGACCTTACCCTTTCAGACATGGATGCCATCGCCGTAACAGCCGGCCCCGGCCTGATCGGGGGCGTAATGTCCGGCGTCATGTGCGCCAAGGGGATCAGCGCGGCAACCGGGTTGCCGCTGATTGGTGTCAACCACTTGGCAGGGCACGCCCTGACACCGCGATTGACGGATGGGATCGCTTGTCCATACCTGATGCTTCTGGTTTCGGGCGGACACTGCCAGTACCTGATCGCCCACGGACCAGAACAGTTCACCCGCCTTGGGGGCACGATCGACGATGCACCCGGCGAAGCATTTGATAAAACCGCTCGCCTTTTGGGACTGCCGCAGCCGGGTGGCCCCTCGGTCGAGGCCGAAGCCCGCAACGGCGATCCCAAGCGGTTCCGATTTCCGCGACCGCTTTTGGATCGGCCGGGTTGTGATTTGTCTTTTTCCGGCCTCAAGACCGCTTTGATGCGCATGCGGGATCAGATCGTGGCGGAAAAGGGCGGATTAACACGGCAGGACCGCGCCGATCTATGCGCGGGATTTCAGCAGGCCATCGTCGATACTCTGGCCGAGAAAACACGACGGGCGATTGACAGCTATCTTGAAGAAAACCCATCTGATCCTGTGATCGCGGTCGCCGGTGGTGTGGCCGCAAATACGCCCATTCGTTCCGTGTTAGAGACTGTTGCGCATGAAAAAGGCACGCGTTTCACGGCCCCACCACTTGCGCTTTGCACGGACAATGCAGCCATGATCGCCTTTGCCGGGCTCGAGCGTTTCCGGGCCGGCGCACGTGACGGGCTGGATCTGACCGCGCGCCCTCGGTGGCCTTTGGATCAGACCAGTCCAGCCATGTTGGGCAGTGGTAAAAAAGGTGCCAAAGCATGAGCATTTCAGTGCTGGGATCAGGGGCGTTTGGCACCGCTTTGGCGATTTCATTGGCGGGAAACGGACCCGTCACGCTGTGGGCTCGGGATCCAGAGCAGGCGCAGCTTATGCAGGGCGGGCGCGAGAATGCCGCACGGCTACCGAGCATGCGTTTGCCGGACGTCATCACAGCCACCTCGAACATTGCGAAGGCCGCAGAGAGTGAGACGATCCTGGTTTCAGTCCCAATGCAGCAACTTCGGGGCGCTCTGCTGGACCACGCTGCTGTTCTTTCTGGAAAGACGCTGGTCGCTTGCTGCAAGGGGATTGAGCTGTCCACGGGCCTTGGACCAATTTCGGTCATTCGCGATACTGTCCCGGATGCGCGCCCTGCTTTGCTGACGGGTCCCAGCTTTGCTGATGATATCGCGCGGGGCCTTCCGACTGCGTTGACACTGGCTTGTGCCGACGACGCGATGGGTTTGCAGCATACGCTCACCACAAGCAATCTGCGCCTGTATCGCACAACCGATATCATCGGAGCCGAACTGGGCGGCGCGCTCAAGAACGTTATTGCAATAGCATGCGGCGCGGCCATCGGAGCGGGGCTGGGCGACAGCGCGCGCGCGGCCTTGATGACCCGGGGGTTCGCCGAAATGCAGCGCTTTGCGCTGATGCGGGGTGCGCGCCCCGATACCTTGATGGGCCTGTCGGGACTGGGCGATCTGGTGCTCACATGTGCGTCAGAATTGTCAAGAAACTATCGTTTTGGCCTGAGTTTGGGTCTAAGGAAGCCCTTTGATTCCAACACAACTGTCGAAGGCGTCGCCACCGCACGCGCCATGGCGGACATTGCCAAGACCGAAGGACTGGATATGCCCATCAGTGCCACCGTGGCCGATCTGAGTCATGGCGCATACAGCGTAACACAAGCCATCGAAACCCTGCTCAACCGACCCCTAAAGGAGGAATAAATATGCTGATCGCTCTTATCGCCCGTGACAAGGACGGCGCGTTGCAAACCCGATTGGACAATCGCGCCGCCCACCTCGCTTATATCGAGGAAACAGGCGTTGTGGCGCAGGCTGGCCCTCTGCTGGATGGGGACGCTATGATCGGCTCACTTATTATTCTCGAAGTCGAAGACATGGCCGCTGCGCAAAGCTGGGCGGACAATGACCCTTATGCCAAGGCAGGTCTGTTTCAATCAGTTGACCTGATTACATGGAAAAAGGTCGTCGGCTAATGGCGTTTTGGCTGTTCAAATCCGAACCGTCCACCTGGAGCTGGGACCAACAGGTTGCAAAAGGCGAGGCAGGCGAAGAATGGGACGGCGTTCGAAACTATCAGGCCCGCAACTTTATGCGACAGATGCAGATGGGCGACCGGGGATTCTTTTACCATTCCCAAAAGGACAAAGCGATCGTCGGCATCGTCGAGGTCTGCGCCGAAGCCCATCCTGACAGCACCACCGACGACGATCGTTGGGAATGCGTGGACATAAAAGCCATCCGACCCTTTGTGACAGAGGTAACGCTGGACCAGATCAAATCAGACGAGCGGTTGGGCGACATGGTATTGGTCAAGAACTCACGCCTGTCCGTGCAACCGGTTACAGATACCGAATGGCAGGTGATCTGCGAATTAGGACAAACACAAGCGGATTGAGAAAAAAGGGAAGGTTCCGACGGATGCAGAACCTTCCCTACCCCGCGTGCTCCCGACTCACCACACGCGTATAGAAATTCCGGTTCTGACCATCCTGGTCACATTGGTACATTAGTCGGTTTTAGGCTGTCAGTACAAACACCAACTGCTTAAAATTGAAAACGCCCACCTCGGGTGAAGCGGGCGTCAGGTTTGTGGATTTAGCCGTAAACCGATTCTTTCCCAAAATGCTTGGTCAGCATATAGTAGACGACCGCGCGATATTTGTTGCGCTCGGACATGCCGTAGGTTTCCAGCACTTTATTGATCGCTTCATCCAGCTCGGGGCCATCGGCAAGGCCCAGCTTTTTGATCAGGAAGTTGTTCTTGACGGTTTCAATCTCGCCTTCCTGCGTTGCCGCCACAGTTGCCGCATCAGCGTCATAGATCGCCGGGCCGCAACCGATCGTGACCTTGGTCAACAGGTCCATATCCGCGTCCATTCCACATTTGGACTTCAGGTCTTCGGCATATTTAGCGATCAACTCGTCGCGTTTTCCCATGAATAATTCTCCCGTAATGCGGCCTTCGCCACGATTTCACATGTCCTTCAAACAAGTGCATGGATTTTAATCAGAGGATGTGTTCGCTCAAAGGGAAAATTTTTCCCGTTTCCCCCTAAGCAGCCGGTCTCGAACCAACCGGTTTTTCAAAGGCGCGGCTGGCTAAGTCTGAAAAGGCGCGCACCTTTCGACCCGGTGTCGCATTGCCCGCGTGAACAAAGGATATGGGCGCATCCGGCGACCGCAGAACACCCGGCATTATTTCAACCAACGCGCCGCTTTCCAGCTCTCGCTGAACGGCCAGGCGGGATTTAACGGCCAAACCCAGACCTTGCACAGCAGCCTCGGTCAACATGTCCGAGTTTGAAACCGCAATCCCGCGTGGAATTGAAAATTGACCGGCACCATGCGGCCCCGTGATCTCTAGCCGCGTTTGCCACGGCAAACACGCCCAGCGCATAACCCGAAGATCTTCGATCACTTGCGGGGTGCCGTATGTTTTGCAAAATCGAGGTGACGCACAGATGATCCGATCATTGTCACTCAGCTTGCGGGCTCTGAGCGTGCTGTCGGCCATCTGACCAACGCGAATGGCGCAATCGATCCCCTCATCCACCAACGATACATAGCGATCCACTGCCAGAAACTCGATCGAAAGGTCGGGATGTTCACGCTGAAACGACTCCATCTGCGGCATAACGAACCGAGACAATATCCAAGGAGACAGCGTAACCCGCAAATGCCCACGCAATGCCCCGGTTCCGCTTCCTGCGTCCAATTCGGCTTCGCGCAGTTCGGCCAGAATTGGTTCAATCCGGTCCAGAAAGATCATCCCCTCATTCGTTAACTGTACCTTGCGGCTGTTGCGGTGAAACAGTTTGAGGTTCAGAACTTCTTCTAATTTTGTAATGCGATGACTGACTGTCGCCGCGGACAGGCCCTGGGCCTTGGCGGCCGAACCAACTCCGCCTGTTTTGGCCACGGAAATAAAGGTCATCAGGTCATTCACATGGTACATTCGAAAAATCCTAACACTGGTTTTGAAATTCAGCCAGTTATCGGCAAAAAATTCAAATGGTATCTGCTCTGCAATCATCAGAGGAGGAACAGATGAAATCCCTTTACGCCAGTGTATGCGCCCTAGCGCTTGCTCTGCCGGCTGCTGCCGCCGAGCTGGAAACATACCTTGAGTTCGAAAAAGCTATGCCCCCGGGCAACCTGGCTATTGGCCCGGACGGGCGCATGTTCATGTCGGTGCATGAATTCTACGGCCCCGAACTGCGGGTGGTTGAGGTCATGCCCGATGGGTCAACCAAGCCTTACCCGACCGAAAAATGGGCCCGCGCACCGAAAGATGACGCCGACGGGCTGAACGGCGTTCTGGGTCTGCGGGCTGACCGCGATGGTATCCTGTGGATGCTGGACGGTCAGGGTGAAAACCAGACCGGGCGCGTTGTTGGTTGGGACACCAAAACCGAGACGCTGCATGCGATCCATTATATCGGCGCACCTGTTGCGCGCCCGACATCGTTCCTGAACGATCTGGCCGTGGACCGCGATCATGGGGCCATCTACATCTCGGATACAGGTGACGGTCAGAACTCGGCCATCATCGTGGTTGACCTGGAGACCGGGCGCGCGCGGCGGGTTCTGGAAGGCTCTAAATATACGATTCCTGAAGATACCCCGATGGTCATCGACGGGCGCGAGATCACACTGGGCGGCAATCCCGCCAAGATCGGCATCAACCCGATCACCGTCGATCCGACCAACACATGGGTCTATTTCGCGCCCATGACGGCCAGCGCAATGTACCGCATCCCAACCGCCGCACTGCTGGACGAAAGCCTGTCGGACGCGGATCTTGAGGCCAAGGTTGAGCGCTATGGCGACAAGCCGATCTCGGATGGTTCGACCGTGGATACCGGCGGCAACGTCTATATCACCGCGATGACGGACAATGCGCTGGGTGTCACCAAACCGGATGGCAGCTATGAAGTGCTGTTCCAGTCGGATGATGAATTGCCGTGGCCAGACGGATTCTCGATCGGTGCGGATGGATATGTCTACGCCACGATTAACGAGTTGCACCGCTCACCCGTTCTGAACAATGGCGAGGATGCATCAAAAGGCATCTACAAGATCGTCCGGTTCAAATCGCTGTCTGACGCGGTCAGCGGACGCTAAAGAAACTCCCGGCCCTGCAATGTGGGGCCGGGACACCTATCGGCAATAGCCCCAACCGGGGCCTTGCAGATGGAAGTGATCCGCGTGCAGGCGATTGAAGTTCGGGCCCAGCACCACGCGAAACCAGTCACAGGCCCCTTTCCCAATTCGGTGCAGAAACTCTGATTCAGGTCCCGGCTCGGCCCAGCCTCGCAGCAGACTGAGTGTTCTACCATCCGCCAGCTCAATCCCGGCAATATCAATCGAGTCCGCCGTTGCGTGACTGCTCCATCCGCTGTTTTCTCCCTGCGCCGTGCGCATGCGGCGGCAATTGTAGCTACCCAGATGCCGCAAGGCGCGTACGTCAGTCCCCAACAGGTCCCGCGCAGCGGGCTGAACCACGTGATGCTCCCACATCGCCAAACGCAGAGCTGTTGTACAACGAGTCTCAACCCCGCTGACGCGGGCAGTTCGCAACCCCGACAGCAAACCTCGCCCGGCAATGCCGCAATTGCGATCAACCACCAGATCCTCCATCTCGGAAAACGCGATATCCGCCTGTGAAAGTGTCACCCGGCACTGCGCCTCATCCGCCAGCGCCTTGTTCAACTGGAACTTCGTGACCGGCGTGACAGGAGCGGTCAGGGACAAGTCCCGCAAAGGGTTCCAATGCGCAGGAAGTGGGGATTTTGGGTGCGCCAGGAGCAAATACCCACCCGACCCAACAAGAAATAGAAATACGATGATCGAAAAGAAAGACGCCGCCAGATGCAATATCCGGCGGCGTCCTTTGCGTTTGGTCATACCCGATCCGCGATCAGTAGCGGTAATGCTCGGGCTTATAGGGGCCTTCGGGTTTTACGCCGATATAGGCTGCCTGTTCGCTATCCATCTGGGTCAGCTTCACGCCGATACGATCCAGATGCAGACGCGCGACTTTTTCATCCAGATGCTTGGGCAGGATGTAGACCTTGTTTTCGTACTGGTCGCCTTTGGTGAACAGCTCAATCTGCGCCAGAACCTGGTTGGTAAAGGATGCCGACATCACGAAGGATGGGTGCCCGGTGGCGTTGCCGAGGTTCAGCAGACGGCCTTCGGACAGCAGAATCAGACGATTGCCCGAGGGCATCTCGATCATGTCCACCTGTTCCTTGATGTTGGTCCATTTGTGGTTCTTCAGGCTGGCAACTTGGATTTCGTTGTCAAAGTGACCGATGTTGCCGACGATAGCCATGTCCTTCATCTCGCGCATATGCTCGATGCGGATCACGTCCTTGTTGCCGGTGGTGGTGATGAAGATATCCGCCGATGCGACTTCGTCTTCCAGAAGCGTGACTTCGAACCCGTCCATTGCAGCTTGCAGCGCGCAGATCGGGTCGACTTCGGTAACCTTCACACGGGCACCGGCCCCTGCCAGCGACGCGGCCGAGCCTTTGCCCACGTCGCCATAGCCGCACACGACAGCGACCTTGCCGGCCATCATGGTGTCGGTGGCGCGGCGGATACCGTCGACCAGCGATTCCTTACAGCCGTATTTGTTGTCGAATTTCGACTTAGTGACCGAGTCATTCACGTTGATCGCCGGGAACGGCAGGTGACCGTCTTTGACCAGTTGATACAGACGGTTCACACCGGTGGTGGTTTCCTCGGACACGCCCTGGATCTGGTCACGCATCTTTGTGAACCATCCGGGTGAGGCAGCCATGCGTTTGGCTATCTGTTTCTTGATCACCTCTTCCTCTTCCGAACCCGGAACGGGGATGATGTCTTCACCTGCTTCGGCGCGGGCACCCAGCAGGATGTACAGCGTCGCGTCGCCGCCATCATCCAGGATCATGTTCGGGCCGTCCTCGAACAGGAAGGATTTGTCCAGGTAATCCCAATGCTCTTCCAGCGTCTGGCCCTTGATGGCGAAGACGGGGATACCAGCCTCGGCGATCGCGGCGGCAGCGTGGTCCTGGGTTGAGAAGATGTTGCACGACGCCCAGCGCACATCTGCGCCCAGCGCAACCAGTGTTTCAATCAGAACTGCGGTCTGGATTGTCATGTGCAGCGAACCGACAATACGGGCCCCTGCCAATGGTTTACTTTCGCCATATTCGGCACGCAAGGACATCAGCCCCGGCATTTCCGTTTCAGCAATATCAAGTTCTTTACGGCCGAACCCGGCCAATGAAATGTCTTTTACGATATAGTCCCCGGCCATCAGGTACTCCATTCCGGTAAATCTTGGTCCGGGTTGCCCTAACATCCCTTTGCGGACGTGGCAACGACGATGGCCGGAAACGGGATTTTATGCCGCCATAATCAGCTTGGCGTGCCTTCTACCTTGATCTTGGGGATCGCTTCGAAAAAATCGGTGCCAACGGCGACGATGCAACTTACGCCATTCGCATGGGTCACCAAAACGGTATAGCTTCCCGTTTCCTTTGAGGTCCAAACCTCCATAACCGATTGCCCGCCGCGCGATTTCTGCAATCCACCAAAGGCCAGCTGTTCTGAATAACTGTCCTGCAATTTGGCGACCACGTGCTCTCGCTGCGCGCAATTTTGCTGCTGAGCAAAAGCAGGGGGGGCAGTGGCAGCCATTCCAAAGGCCAGGGCAATTCCAAACAAACGCTTGAACATAACAAGCTCCTTTCGATACGAGTTTCGATCGAGAGGGGCACACCGGGAGAAGCATGCGCCCCCCTCGGTACTTCATGTCGGTATCACCGCGCACTTGTTCAAAGCACGAATGCTCAAGAAAAAGTTGGCAGCTGGTGATCTTGACAGGTAAACCATACCACAAAAATGCGGCGCAATCGCGGCTGTTCAGACGGGGCATGGCATAATGGCAACACAACCACGTGCATGGCAGAGAATGCTATCAGGCCGCAGGCTGGACCTGTTGGATCCAACGCCCGTAGATATCGAGATTGAGGATATCGCGCATGGTCTGGCGTTTGTGGCCCGGTGGAACGGCCAGACGGCAGGTGATTTCGCCTATTCCGTGGCCGAGCACTCACTTCTGGTCGAAGAGCTTTTTGGCCGCATCGCGCCCAATGCGCCGGTAAAATGGCGGCTTGCGGCGTTGTTACATGATGCACCCGAATATGTGATTGGCGACATGATATCTCCGGTCAAGTCCGCAGTGGGGCCGGGCTATGGGGCACTGGATGATCGGCTTGCCGCAGCAATCCACATCCGCTTTGGCCTGCCCGCAGCCGTACCGAAAACGGTGAAGCGGCAAATTAAAAAAGCCGACAAAATCAGCGCCTGGATGGAAGCAACCCAGATCGCAGGTTTCTCCGAGGCCGAGGCGTCCAAGTTCTTTGGCCGTCCGGATAAGTCAGTTATGGACGGGTTGATGATTAGACTGCGCCCACCCGTACAGGTTAGGCGGGCTTTTGAAGACAAGCACAGCCAGCTTATGAGCAGAATTTGATCAAGATCATTATGTTAGGGTATTTTTCAACTTGCTATTTTCACTTCTAAACAACATCCAAAATCTCTTGCACAGAGTTAGAAGACCTGCTGGCCGTTGATCTCCAAACAAGCCTATGCGAGAGACACTTGCAGACTTAGGAGAGCTCGACATGGAGCGAAATAGAATTGCCTCGCTTTGGATTGGTGAACGTTTGAGTTTTCTCGACCTGCTTTGCCTCAAAGCATTCGATGACATTGGACAAAGAGTGACGCTCTATTCGTACAATCCAATTCAAAATATGCCGCCCTTTGCCATTGCGGCCAATGCAAACGAAATTTATGAGACTCAAGAAACTCTGCGCCAAAAAGTTGGCAGTGGTATTCTGCGTGGAAGCCCTGCTTTGCATGCAGATATTTTTCGTATGCACCTATTGAAAAAGACCGACTTCATTTGGGTGGACACTGATGTTTATCCGCTCCGTACTCTCGAAACGCAGAACGGTTTCTTATTTGGTGGCGTTGGGAAAACCATTATGAACAGCGTTTTGGCTTTGCCAAAGCAAAGCCAGACCCTCAGTCAATTGATAAAATTCGCGTCGAAGAATGATGAATTTCCCCCTTGGTGGGACGAAAAGATGCGAAAAGATCATCTAAGCAAGAACCTCCCGGTTCAACCGGAGTTTTTTCCTTGGGGTACTTATGGTCCGGATGCTCTGCGTTACTTCATGAACCTGAACGGGGAAGTGAAGTATTCATCCAGTAGTGAGGTCCTTTACCCAATAAAAGCACGGCACAAAGCTGCGCTCTTAAACAAGTCAGATATCCAAATTCCAACAAATTCTATGTCAATCCATCTATACTCCACAAACCTAAGAGCGCTAATTCGGCGAAATTACGGAGGGAAAATACCCGTGGACAGTTTCCTCCACAAATTGTGCAGAAAATGTGGTATCGACCCCTCCGATGCGCCGGTTTAGCTTTCGTATCCCGCTCGACAAATAGAGCCCTACGGCCCCTTCTGGCGCAGCTTTAACCGAAAACGTAAAAGCAGAGCTTGTTGCCGTCCGCGTCGCGGGCATAGGCACCGTAGAAAACATCCGGAACGCGCTGACCCGGCTCGCCTTCGTCGGTGGCGCCAAGGCTAATTGCCTTTTCATACATCGCCTGTGCGTGCTCTTTCGAGTCGGCGGAAAACGCAACCATGGTGCCATTCCCCGGCGCGCAGTCACCGCCATCATAGGGTTCACAGACAGCCAACATAGGCGCGCCCGGTTCATTGCCGATGAACGCTATGCGACCAGCATCAAACGTAACCTTTGCATCGCGATCCGAGAGCAGATCCGTATAAAACTTCTTCGCGCGCTCCATATCCGAAACGCCGATGGTCACATAGCCGATCATGTGAGATTCCTGTCTTGTTAAGTGTTCTTCCAAGACGGACACTTGGCCTCAGGGCGCGGAGGTGCAAGTCACGAAGCTGTGACAGTCGAAATCAGGCCAGCCGTAAACTACTGGGCTCCAGATCTGCCGGTGTAAGACCTCAACTCAACGCGGGCTGCGTTTCGCCAAGATCCGCTGCAAAGTCCGGCGATGCATGTTCAGCCTGCGCGCGGTTTCCGAGACATTGCGGTCGCACAATTCATAGACCCGCTGGATATGTTCCCAGCGCACGCGGTCGGCGCTCATGGGGTTTTCGGGCGGCGGCGGTAATTCGTCGTCCTTGGCCAACAGGGCGTTGGTGATATCTGTGGCGTCTGCAGGTTTCGACAAATAGTCCGTTGCACCGATCTTGACGGCCGCTACGGCGGTGGCAATCGCTCCGTAACCGGTCAGAACCACGACCCGGCTGTCGGGGCGTTTTTCACGCAACACTTCGACCACATCCAGCCCGTTTCCATCTTCGAGCCGCAGGTCAACCACGGCATAAGCAGGAGGGCGCGCTGTCGAGATCGCGCGGCCTGCAGCGACGGAACCTGCGGTTTCAACCTCAAAGCCGCGTTTCTCCATTGCCTTGGCCAGCCGCCTCAGAAACGGCTCGTCATCATCAACCAATAGCAGGGATTTGTCGGGGCCGATATCCAGGTCAGAGCTGTCCGCCATATTCTATTCTTTCCGCTATTTCACGCATTTGGCTTAAACATGAGTAATAGCAGCGCCATTGCAAAGGTCAAACAGCGTGTTTCAGGCTAGATCTTGTCCAGAAAGCATCCGACCTTATCGGCCATCTGCCCGGCACTGTCGTTGCGATTGAAAAATTCGATGAAACCATCCTGCGGAGTGACCAGGTAGGTAAAGGTCGAATGGTCCACCAGATAGTATTCATCGCTTTTGTCATGCGCCTTGTAATAGGTCTTGTAGGCTTGGCTGGCAGCCTTGATCTGCTCGGGCGTTCCCGTCAGCGCGATCGTCTTGCCACCAAGGTTAAAGGCATAGTCTGCCACCACTTCGGGTGTATCACGATCCGGGTCGACCGAGATGAAAAGCGGTGTGACCGACTGACCGCGTTCTGCCAAAACATCCACGGCCTCGACGTTGCGGGACATATCGAACGGGCAAACATCGGGGCAGAATGTATAGCCGAAATAGACCAGTGTTGGCTCGGTAATCACGTCGGTATCAGTGACCGTTTCACCAGCGCCGTTGATCAATTCGAACGGCCCTCCGATTGCTGCGGTTCCACCTGCGATCTGGCTTGATCGGCATTGAGCGAACTTGTCATCCGAACCGGGGCCGCGCGTCAGCAGCCACATGGCACCCATACCAATGGCCAGAACAACAGCAGCAAGAATAGCGTAAAGACGGACCATGACATTAATCCTGAGATCAGAGGGGTTGTTGATCGTTTCGGCCGGGACACCTATCAAGATGATCAGCCGATGCAACAGGACATAGTCGACCAATGGCCAATTCCAACATCACATTGTGGCGCGGACAGGAACGCAGCAGCTGGATCCGACTGCGAACGCTGATCCTGTTGCGCTGGGTGGCCATTGTTGGCCAGATCACCGCCATCACAGTCGCACAACAGACCTATGGTGTGCAGCTAGACGTTATGCTGTGTTATCTGGCCATCGGCATTTCGATCATGGGAAACCTGACGGCGATCCTGATTTTTCCACGAAACAAGCGGCTTTCTGAGTTTGAAAACTTTCTGATGGTCTTGTTCGACCTGCTGCAGCTAACGGTTCTGCTTTACCTGACCGGCGGTCTCAACAATCCGTTTGCGTTGCTGTTGGTGGGCCCTGTTACGATCTCGGCCAGTGTGATGACCACGCGGTCAACCATGATCATTGGTTTGGTGGCGATCATCCTGACCTCGCTGTTGGCCGAATTCCACATACCATTGCGCACTGACAGCGGCATGGATCTGGATATTCCGGATATTTTACTGTTTGGAAACTGGGCTGCAATTGTCATCGCAATCGTGTTTTTGGGGGCCTATTCCCACCGCGTCAGCTCTGAGGTTCAGTCCATGTCCGAGGCGTTATCGGCCACACATATGGCACTGGCCCGAGAGCAGAAACTGACGGACCTGGGCGGGGTCGTCGCCGCAGCCGCGCATGAGCTGGGAACACCTCTTGCCACGATCAAGTTGACGAGTTCAGAGCTGATCGAAGAACTTGACGATCGCCCGGACCTCAAGGAAGACGCCGCGCTGATCCGAGAACAAGCCAACCGCTGCCGCGACATTCTTCGCGATATGGGCCGGGCCGGGAAAGATGACCTGCATCTGCGGCAAGCTCCGCTGTCAACAGTGGTTCACGAAGCGGCTGAGCCGCATATACATCGTGGCAAATCCGTTCAATTCGCCGAAGGACCGGTTGGCGACGGGGATGTGCAGCAGCCTTCAATCCTGCGCAAACCTGAAATCATTCATGGCCTGCGAAACCTGATACAAAATGCCGTCGACTTCGCCCGAGCGAATGTCTGGGTCGAGGCTGAATGGAGCCCGACGCAGATCACCGTCAAAATCATGGATGACGGGCGCGGGTACCCATCGCAGATGATCGGCCGGATTGGTGACCCGTTCATGCGACGTCGCCGGGCCGAGACCGAGCAGCGCACGCGCCCGGAATATGAAGGGATGGGGTTGGGACTGTTCATCGCGAAAACGCTGTTGGAACGCAGCGGGGCCGAACTGGATTTTGCCAATGGCTCTGATCCCTACCAAACCCTGTCGGACAACCCCGAACGCCGGGGTGCGATCGTGCGCGTGACGTGGCCGCGTAATCTGGTCGATGCGCAGCTTGGCGATACGCCTGTGCCTTCGGGTGTTAATCAACGCATTGAAGTGTGAATTAAGACCTCGTTAACCATTGGTAACCATACTGCGCTGCGGTGTTTTCTGTTTAGGGCGCGCGCATGGTCGATTGGATTATCCTGGCCGTAATCAGCTTGGTATCTGCCGGTCTGGCCGTTCAGTGGCTTTTGCCGCGCCGCCGGCACAGGGGTGACAACTTTGGCCTGTCCTCACCCAACTCTCTGTTCGATCCGGTTTTTCTGTTCGACGGTGAAAGGTTAATCAGCCATTCCGATATCGCGCTGGAAGGGTTCGAGGATATTCGAACCTGGTCCGACTTGCGCCGCCTTTTACACCGCGACTTCCCGGCTTTCCCTGAAAAACCCGAGCTCATCCAACAAGAAGGCCGGATGGTCGTCCCGGCCATCGATTGCACGGTCGAGCGCGACGTGCTGTGCGAATGGATTGACGGCATTTTCCGTGTCCGTCTGCGCGAGAGCAGCCAGTGCCCGGCGACTGTTCACCGCGAAGCGAACGATCCCATCCGCCTTGCGATGGAGCGCGCGCCCTACCCCGTCTGGCTGCTTGATGCGCAAGATAGTGTGCGTTGGTGCAACGCCGCTTACGTATCGCTGGTGCGCAAGGTACGGGGGCAAGATACCGACCTGACGGCCCCTTTATTTCCGGGCTTTGATAACGAAAACCGGCCAACTGCCAAGACACGTGTTTCAATCTCGTCGGATACCACTCAAAACAAGCTGTGGTTCGACCTGACGCTGGTAAATCATCCCGAGGGGCATCTGTGCTATGCCGTTGACATCAACGCGATTGTCGACGCCGAAACGGCGCAGCGAAAATTCGTGCAAACGATGACAAAGACCTTTGCACAGTTGTCAATTGGGTTGGCCATTTTCGACCGAAACCGGCAACTGGCGCTGTTCAACCCCGCCCTGATTGATCTGACCACCCTGCCCCCGGATTTCCTAAGTTGCCGCCCCAGTCTGTCCAGTTTCTTCGACAGGCTGCGGGACCAGCACATGATGCCGGAACCCAAGAATTATCGCAGTTGGCGCAGTCAGATGAATGACCTGCTTGAGGCGGCTGAAGACGGTAACTATCAGGAAACGTGGTCTCTGCCGTCCGGGTCGGTCTATTCTGTCAGCGGTCGTCCACATCCCGATGGTGCCGTGGCCTTTTTATTTGAAGACATCACGGCCGAGATCACCCTCACCCGGCGTTTCCGCTCTGAGATGGATCTTATGCAGTCCGTTCTCGACAAGCTCGCCGATGCCGTCGCTGTTTTTGCTGATGACGGAACGCTTGCGCTTACCAACTTTGCCTATCAAGAACTCTGGGGCGACACGGGCGACACCGGGTTTGAGCCGGACACAGTCCTGGAAGTTACACGTAAATGGCAAGATCAATGTGCCGCCTCGCCGGTTTTCGGAGAAATCCGTGAGTTTATCGAAATGCGCGACCATCGGGTTGAGTGGTCTGCGCAATTGCGGACACGCGAAGGCCAGCGGCTAACCTGTATCGTGTGTCCAATGCAAAATGGCGCGACGATTGTTAGCTTTGCAACCGAGGATGCCGTCGCTGCCCGATCAGAGGATCAACGGATCAGCGCCTGAACCGGGTTGCAGCGAGCCGACCGCGCGGTCATTGTGGCGCCATGACGACTGCGCCTTTAGTAATGACCTTGAATTCACCTGCAGAAACGGCTGCTTTGGCGGCCCGTTTAGGCCAAAACCTGCAGCCCGGTGACATCGTTCTTCTTGAAGGTGAAATTGGCAGTGGAAAGACACATTTTGCCCGCAGCCTGATCCAATCGGTCATGACACCCCTAGAGGATGTACCATCCCCCACGTTTACACTGGTTCAGACCTACGAAACCAGCTTGGGTGAAATCTGGCATTGCGATCTTTATCGCCTGAACGCATTGGAAGAGGTCGACGAGCTGGGATTGATCGAAGCGTTCGATACTGAGATCTGCTTGGTCGAATGGCCGGACAAGCTGGGTGCCCTAAGGCCGGCGTCAGCCTTGACAATACAGTTCAAAACAGACCCTAACACGTTGGAAAAACGGCATGTGACATTTACTTGGACAGATGTCAAATGGTCAGGAAAATTGGAGAGCGCCGCATGACAAACCGGGCAGTAGTGGCCGAAGCACTGATCGCTCAGACCCGATGGGCCAATACGGACAGGGCCCCTCTTGCCGGGGATGCCTCAAACCGCCGTTATGAACGGCTTACAATCCGCGAAACGGGCGAAACAGCCGTATTGATGGACTCCCCTCCAGGGCAAGCAGAACCCGTAGAGGCGTTTGTGCGCATGGCCAACCACCTCAGATCAATCGGATTGAGCGCACCTGAAATATACGCCGAAGATACCGAATTCGGGTTTTTATTGCTCGAAGATTTGGGCGACGATCTGTTCGCCCGGGTTTTGAAAAAAACACCCGAAAGAGAGCGCGAGCTGTACCAGGCAGCAACGGATGTTCTGATAGCGCTCCACGAAGCCCCAACACTACCGCTGCAGTCTTATGACCCGGCCCTGATGACCGAGCTTGCTGCCCTGTCATTCACAAAATACGCCCAATCTGTGGACGGCTCACATGATGAAGACGTCCGGGTGCGGTTCGAAGACAGGTTTGCAGATATTTTGCACCGGGAAACGTCCGGGGTTAAAGTTGTCGTCCAACGGGATTACCACGCAGAAAACCTGATCTGGTTACCTGAACGTATTGGCGTCTCGCGGGTCGGGTTACTGGACTTTCAAACCGCTATGTTGGGTCATCCCGCTTACGACCTCGTCTCGTTGTTGCAAGACGTGCGCCGAGATGTGGCGCCTGGAACGGAAATGCAGATGGTCAGCCGGTATATCTCGGAAACCGGCATAAACGACCACGACTTTCGCACGGCATATGCTGTGCTTGGCGCGCAAAGGAACTTGCGAATCCTCGGTGGCTTTGCGCGCCTCGCGACCGAATATGGAAAACCCAAATATATTGACCTTATTCCAGCGACATGGGCGCATCTGATGCGAGATCTGGAACACCCTGCGCTGATTACAGTGGCTGATCTTGTTCGCGATGCCCTGCCCCGGCCGACTTCTGAAAACCTAGACAGGCTTCGATCAAAATGACCCGTTCCCCCGAGGCAATCATGCTGTTTGCAGCCGGGTTCGGAACCCGCATGGGTGCGCTGACCAAAGATCGACCCAAACCGCTTATCGAGTGCGCTGGGCGCCCGTTGATTGATCACGCGCTTGATCTGACCAGCGACCTTGAACCTGTGCGCAAGGTCGCGAACCTGCACTATTTGCCTGATCAGCTTACAGAACATCTCGCGCCGAAGGGCGTTTTGCTGTCGTATGAAGAACCGGGCATTCTCGAAACTGGCGGTGGATTGCGTGCCGCTTTGCCTTTGTTAGACACTGATACAGTGTTTACGTTGAACTCGGACGCTATCTGGTCCGGGCCTAATCCGCTGACGATGCTGCGCGACGCGTGGGATCCCCAGAATATGGACGCGTTATTGATGTGCATCCCGATCTCGCAGACAATTGGGCATGCGGGAACCGGTGATTTTACCGCGGACAGTTCCGGTCGCATCACACGCGGCGGAGAATTGATCTATGGCGGCGCGCAGATCATGAAAACAGAAGGCTTGGCTGATATTCCAGACAAAGCCTTTTCGCTGAATGTTTTATGGGATCGCATGCATCAAAAAGACCGACTGTTCGCCATAACCTATCCCGGTCGTTGGTGCGATGTGGGTAGACCCGAAGGGATTGCGTTGGCCGAAGGGCTGCTGGCCGATGTTTGATCCCAACGCTCATCCGCGTGTTTATGCTGTTCCACCGGGAAGTGATTTCCCCAAAGCGCTGGTAGAAGGTTTGCGTGCGCGAACCCAAGACATGGCTCCAGAAGTGTTGGCTGGCGTCCAGCTTGTGGTCAACACGCGGCGAATGGCGCGCAGGGTGCGTGACTTGTTTGACCAAGGTCCGGCGGCCCTTTTGCCCCAGATATCACTTGTGACCGATCTGGGAGAAAGCGTCGATCTTGCGCAGATTCCCCCGGCAATTCCAGCCTTGCGGCGGCGGCTTGAACTGACCCAGCTTGTCGCGAAACTATTGGACCAGCAGCCTGATCTGGCCGCACGATCATCCTTGTTCGATTTATCCGACAGCCTCGCCGCGCTGATTGACGAGATGCAGGGCGAAGGTGTTTCTACGGACGCCATCCGCAATCTTGATGTCAGCGATATGTCGGGTCACTGGGCGCGTACTCAGGCCTTTGTCGGGATCGCGGACCAGTTTGTGGATACAGGTGGTGACGCACTGGACGCGCAGGCGCGACAAAGACGGGTCGTTGAGACCCTGATTGAGCGATGGCAGCATGAACCCCCGCAACATCCCGTTATCCTTGCGGGATCCACCGGCTCTCGTGGAACAACATTGATGTTGATGGAGGCCATCGCCCGCCTACCGCAAGGCGCATTGATCCTGCCCGGTTACGATTTCGACCAACCGGATCATGTTTGGCATGGGTTGGACGACGCGTTGAGTTCAGAAGACCATCCGCAGTACCGGTTTCGCAAACTGATGACCCAGCTTGATCTGAAGCCCGGTCAGATCAAGCATTGGACCGAAGATCAGCCGCCCTCGGCCGCGCGCAACAAGTTGATTTCACTGGCATTACGCCCCGCACCAATCACCGATGCATGGATGTCCGAAGGACCCGCACTAACAGATCTGGACGGCGCGACCGCTGATCTGACATTGGTCGAAGCGCAATCGCCACGGGATGAGGCGCTGGCCATTGCGCTGCGTCTGCGCGAGGCCGCCGAAACCGGGCAAACCGCAGCATTGATTACACCTGACCGCATGCTGACCCGGCAGGTCAGTGCAGCACTGGATCGCTGGAACATTCTGCCCGACGACAGCGCGGGATTACCGCTGCAACTGTCGCCACCAGGCCGGTTTCTGCGCCATGTGGCGGGCCTGTTCGTGCGTCGGCTTGACGGCGAAGCGCTGCTGACCCTGCTCAAACATCCTTTGTGCCATGACGGCGAAAACCGCGGCGCTCATCTACTGCATGCGCGTGATCTTGAGCTGGATTTGCGACGGCACGGGCCTCCGTTTCCGGATAGCATCAGCCTTACAGCTTTTGCAGTCCGCAAGGACGTCCCGGATGACTGGGTTCGCTGGCTGAACCAGCACTTTTGCGACCAAACCGTGACTGCCGCACTTTCCTTGTCTGATTGGGTCACGCGCCTGAGGCAACTGGCCGAGGGTATCTCGGCCGGAAGCACGGGCAAAACCGGAACGCTTTGGGACAAGAATGCAGGTCAAAAAGCGCTGTCCGTTCTGACCACACTCGAAAATGAAGCCCATCACGGCGGTACTATGACCGCGCATGACTTTGCGGATCTTTTAGGTGCCTTGCTGGCTGGCGAAGAGGTCCGCGACCGTGACGCACCACACCCGCGCATTATGATCTGGGGTACGCTTGAGGCGCGGGTTCAAGGCGCTGATCTTCTTATCCTGGGGGGATTGAACGAAGGCAGCTGGCCCGAAGCCCCGGCACCCGATCCCTGGCTGAACCGGCAAATGCGCAACAAAGCCGGTTTGCTGCTGCCAGAACGGCGTATCGGGCTGTCGGCGCACGACTTTCAACAGGCCATTGGCGCGCCTGAGGTCTGGCTGACGCGCGCATCACGGTCCGACGATGCGGAAACTGTACCATCCCGGTGGCTGAACCGTTTGACGAATTTGCTGCAAGGGTTGCCGGGGCAGGGCGGTCCGGATGCGCTTGTCGCGATGCGAACCCGAGGTCAGCAATGGCTTGATTGGGCTGGCAAGCTTGAATCCGCGCCGCCGATCATGCCTGCACCACGTCCTTCACCGCGTCCACCTGTCTCTGCCCGACCACGCCGCCTGAGTGTTACCGAGATCAAGCGACTGATCCGCGACCCTTATGCGATTTACGCCAAACATGTGCTTCGCCTCAAGCCGCTGGACCCGCTTGTGCAGGCTCCGGATGCTTTGCTGCGCGGAATCGTAATCCACGAGATATTGGAGCATTTCGTGAAGGACAGCGTGCTGGACAGCGCGCTACTGACCCGCGAAAACTTCTTGAAACGAGCTGAAACACTACTGGACCAGCACGTGGCATGGCCTACGGCACGCAAACTCTGGCTCGCGCGGCTGGAACGGATCGCAGACGACTTTCTGAATGCCGAAGCCGCCCGTCGTGGCGATGGCGGCCCGGTCGCGTTCGAGGCCGCAATGAAACTTGTACTAAGCCCGTTGGATTTCACCATTGCAGGTCGCGCCGACCGGATTGATGTGAACAGCAGGGGCGGGTTGCGGATCGTGGACTATAAAACGGGCGCGCCCCCTACCGAAAGCCAACAAAGCAAGTTCGACAAACAATTGCTGATCGAAGCCGCAATTGCCGAACAAGGCGGGATCGAAGGCTTTGATCCACTGCCCGTGGCCGAAGCGATCTTTATCGGTATGGGCGGCAGCTATAAAGAGGTTCCCGCTCCGCTACTGAAGGAACCGACTGACAAGGTACTTGCCGAGTTAAAAGAGTTGATTTCTGCTTATTTAGACCCTGAACAAGGCTTTTCTTCCCGCCGTATGCTGCACAAGGACACCGATATTGGCGACTATGATCATCTGGCCCGGTTCGGAGAATGGGATCGGACAGACGAGACAACGCCTGAGGATTTAACATGAGCGCCCGCAACGACGCCACCGAACGTCAAGTTCAGGCCGCCCGGCCTGATGCCTCGACCTGGTTGGCGGCGAATGCGGGGTCTGGAAAAACCCGCGTGTTGACCGATCGGGTAGCACGGCTGTTGCTGGACGGGGTGCAGCCGCAGCACATTCTGTGCCTGACCTATACCAAGGCGGCCGCCAGCGAGATGCAGAACCGTCTGTTCAAACGGCTGGGTGAATGGGCGATGCTGGGTGACGATCGTTTGGTGGCGCAACTGACCGATCTTGGAGTTCTGGGCCACCTAACCCCTGATCGTTTGGCTCAGGCGCGCACGTTGTTTGCCCGCGCCATCGAAACGCCAGGCGGGTTGAAAATACAGACGATTCACTCGTTCTGCGCCTCGCTATTGCGCCGGTTTCCCCTTGAGGCAGGTGTCAGCCCCCAATTCACCGAGATGGAGGACCGGGCAGCCGCCTTACTGCGCGAAGAGATCGTCTCAGACTTTGCCGAAGGTGTGCAAGTCAGCTTGATTGAAGATGTTGCGCGGTTCGTGACGGACACCGGGTTTGAAAACCTGACCTCTGCCATATCGCAAAAACGCAGTTACTTTTTGCATCCCTTAGACTGGAACGACATCCTTGAGCGTTTCGGATTGCCCCACGGATTCGATGAAGACGCTTTGAAAGACCGCGTCTTTCTGGGCGGCGAAGTCGAGCTGATCCGCTCAATCCTGCCCGCGCTATCCGAAAGTGGTGGGAACAACGCCAAAGCCGCAGCGAAACTGGATGCTTTTACCCAAGCGCACATTACCCACCTTCCACTGCTGGAAAGCGTTTTTCTGACGGGCAAAGCCGCGAAAGAGCCCTTTACCGCCAAGATCAACAGTTTTCCAACCAAGGCACTGCGTGAAGGGATACTTGCAGGTCAGATGCCACAGCTCGAGGCGCTGATGCTGCGGGTTGAAGCCGCCCGCGAGCAGCGGTTGGCACTGGTGGCCGCGCGCAAAACGCATGTCCTGCACCGGTTCGCAGCGACGTTTTTACCAGAATACGAACGACGCAAGCAACTTCGCGGTTGGCTGGACTTTGACGATCTGATCCTGCGGGCAAGGCAAGTTTTGAACGACCCAGCTGTGGCGGAATGGGTACTGTACCGGCTGGATGGCGGGATCGACCACATTCTGGTGGACGAGGCTCAGGATACCAGCCCGGATCAATGGGATGTGGTCGAGAAACTGGCTCAGGAATTTACCAGCGGCGAGGGGGCCCGTTCGGGTGTCGAGCGGACGATCTTTGTGGTCGGGGACAAGAAACAGTCGATTTATTCTTTTCAGGGCGCCGATCCTAAGGCGTTCGATCGGATGCAGGCAGAGTTTGGGCGAAAACTATCTGAATCAGGCTCTAAACTGTGGGATTCGACGTTAGAGTATTCTTTCCGGTCTTCCAGCGCGATCCTGTCTCTGGTCGATATTCTGTTCGAAAACCGGACGGAGGCGGGATTTCACAAAGAAAGTCAGCACCGGGCGTTTAAGGCTGATCTTCCCGGTCGGGTCGACCTTTGGCCTGTCGTGGAAAAGGTCGACGATGCTGAGGACACGGACTGGACTGATCCGGTCGATCGACCTGGCGCGCGTCACCACACAGTGATCCTTGCCGAAAAAGTAGCGTGTTCAATCAAGGCGATGATCGACGGTGGCGAAACTGTTCCCGACGACAGCGACGTACCCGGCAGGTTTATCCGACGCCCTGTGCAGCCGGGGGACTTTCTGGTTCTGGTTCAACGCCGCTCGGACCTGTTTGCCGAAATCATCCGCGCATGCAAGGCCGAAGGATTGCCGATTGCAGGCGCTGATCGCTTAAAGGTTGGTGCGGAACTGGCGGTCAAGGATCTGGCCGCATTGCTCAGCTTTCTTGCGACGCCCGAAGATAGCCTGTCGCTGGCAACCGTGCTGAAATCACCCCTGTTTGGCTGGAACGAGCAGCAATTGTTCGATCTGGCGCACCGGCGTCGGGAACAGTATCTTTGGGCCGCGCTGCGCAGCCGAGCCGACGACTTCCCCGAAACACTAGCCATTTTGAACGATCTGCGCGGTCAGATTGATTTTCTGCGCCCCTATGATCTGATCGAACGAATCCTGACCCGACACGACGGGCGTCGCAAACTGCTGGGCCGTTTGGGGGCTGAAGCCGAAGACGGCATAAACGCCCTGCTGTCTCAGGCGCTGGCCTACGAACGCACCGATATCCCCAGTTTGACCGGATTTCTTGTCTGGATGCAGACCGACGATCTGGAAATCAAACGGCAGATGAGTGGGGTCGGCAACATGATCCGTGTGATGACGGTGCACGGCTCAAAAGGGTTGGAGGCACCAATCGTCATTCTGCCTGACACGGGCAAACGACAGGCGCCGCGCGATGCGGAAATCATGGTGTCCGACGGAATGCCCGTCTGGAAGGTACCGGCTGACGCATCACCTGATCTGATTACCCGCGCCCGTGCCGAGGCGCGCCAGCGCGAAGAAAACGAGCGGTTGCGCCTGTTATACGTCGCCATGACGCGCGCAGAGAAATGGTTGATCGTTGGTGCTGCGGGTGATGTCGGAAAAGACGGCACAAGCTGGTACCAGATGATAAAGGCCGCGATGGAACGGGCAGGGGCCACAGCTGTTCCCGGCACCGAAACCTTACGACTGTCTCATGGCGATTGGGATGGGCTTCCTTTGATCAAACATGACGAAGCCACCGTTTCGCAAACAGATCTGCCAGCTATGTTCCTGGTCCCGGCCCAGGACGCGCTGCCCGAGACGAAAACGCTCAGCCCATCGGATCTTGGTGGGGCCAAAGCCCTTGCCGGGGACGCGGGACAAGATGAAGAGGCAGCAAAGCTGC
This sequence comes from Ruegeria sp. BG8, assembly GCF_056538325.1. Lineage (NCBI taxonomy): Bacteria > Pseudomonadati > Pseudomonadota > Alphaproteobacteria > Rhodobacterales > Roseobacteraceae > Ruegeria > Ruegeria sp. BG8. Next base: position 89,344 of record NZ_JBQFSZ010000007.1, read on the forward strand.
GCGGCACGCGCCTGCATCTGTTGCTGGAACATTTACCTTCGATATCCCAGGCAGATTGGCCGCAGCTTAGCGAAAGGATTCTGCCCGACACACCCGCCTTGGAACGTCAGGAGCTGCTAAACGAGGCGCAGATGGTGTTGACCGCAGAACACCTGCAGGCGGTTTTTGCCAAAGACGCTCTGGCCGAGGTTCCGGTGACCGCAGATCTGAACGGGCAAAGGATGCACGGCGTGATAGACAGATTGATCGTGACCGAAGACGAGGTACAGGTGGTTGATTTTAAATCAAATGCCACCGTTCCAGATCGCCCCGAAACCTGCCCCGAGGGTTTGCTGCGTCAGATGGGGGCCTATGCCAACGCTTTGGCACAGATTTACCCGGATCGGAAAATCAGCACGGCAATTCTTTGGACTCGAACCGCGGATTTGATGTGGCTGCCACACGATATTGTGACGGATGCCTTGGCGCGCACCCAGATATCTTGACCTTGGGCCATCGCGACCCTACGTTCTGATCCCGAGTTTACCCCATTCAGGAGACAGAATATGTCGACCGTAGCCGTAACCGACGATACCTTTGACGCCGAAGTCAAGAATTCCGACATCCCTGTTGTTGTCGATTTCTGGGCTGAATGGTGTGGCCCCTGTAAACAGATCGGCCCCGCTCTGGAAGAGCTGGCGTCCGAGTATGGTGGCAAGGTTAAAATCGCCAAGGTAGACGTAGACAGCAACCCCAACTCTGCAGCGGCTATGGGTGTGCGCGGCATTCCGGCCCTGTTCATCTTCAAGGACGGTCAGGTTGTTTCGAACCGCGCGGGCGCGGCCCCCAAGGCAGCCCTGCAAAGCTGGATTGACGAATCCATCTGATCTGGCTGATTTGACGGAAAAGAAAGGCGCCTCAAGCGGGGCGCCTTTTTTCGTTTACGTTAGACAAAGAAAAAGCCGCTCGGACGAGCGGCTCATCTATCACACGATATGGGTCGCGGATCAGAACTTGCTGATATCCGCGCGGCACAGACCAACGTCTTCCAACTGAGCGTCGCTGAGTTGCCACAGTGCCTTACGTGTTTTGCGGGATTCATTCCACGCTACTGCTTTTTCATAGGTTCCGAAGAACGCGTCCACTACATGCAGGATGGTAGCTGCTCCGAGCGGCGCATGGATATTCGCGGTGGTTGCCATTTGCGCATTCCTTTTAACTGAAACAGCCGACCTCATGTCGGTTGTGAGGCTCATGTAGAACCAACACTCGAATCTCACAATTGCTAGTCTGGTAACCCCGATCTGCGATTCTTGCATATCTTTTAGGCAGTTTGTGAACTGTTGCGCTGACGGCGGGTCCGGCCCATATAGGGTGCCAGATCAAATTGGAGGCCCCGATGGCAGACAACGACTTTCCCGGTTGGCACGGCACAACGATCATTGGCGTCAAAAAAGGCGGCCATGTGGTGATTGCCGGGGACGGACAGGTCAGTCTGGGTCAGACCGTAATCAAGGGCACTGCCCGGAAAGTGCGCCGCCTTTCGCCCGGCGGTTTCGAAGTTGTTGCCGGTTTCGCTGGTTCGACCGCTGATGCGTTTACGTTGCTGGAACGGCTGGAGGCCAAGCTTGAGGCCACGCCCGGCCAACTGGCCCGCGCCTCGGTCGAGCTTGCCAAGGACTGGCGGACAGACAAGTACCTTCAAAAGCTCGAGGCGATGCTGATCGTCACCGACGGCAAAGACCTGTTGGTCATCACCGGGGCAGGGGATGTGCTGGAACCTGAACATAACGTGGCCGCTATTGGATCTGGCGGAAACTTCGCACTGGCAGCAGCACGCGCGATGATGGACAGCGACAAACCAGCCGAACAGATCGCGCGCGAGGCGATGGCAATTGCCGCGGATATCTGCGTTTACACCAATGGCAATCTGACGGTCGAGGAGATCTCAGGCCAGTAGCGCCTTGATCTCTTTCCCTTTCCAGCGGCGATGCATTCCGATCAATCCCAGTATCGCCGCAACGATGACGATGTAGTAGGGCACGCGGATGTCGATGCTCATTAAGCCGCCGCCGACAAGCGACATTATACCTCCGGTCAGACAGAACACGGCTGTTGTGACACCCATGACCCAGCCTTGATCGGTTTCACTAACGGCAGAGGAAAACAGACCTAGCAGTGTGGGGTAAGACACTCCAAAGAAGAAGTAGAAGAAAAAGACCGGCACATAACTCAGCACGCCGTTGGGGCTGAATGCGAAAGCAAAGCCGCAGATCACCATAATGATCAACGAGGTATAGATGATTTTGTGTTTGCTGAACTTTTCTTGCGCGGGTTTCACAAGGAACGTGCTGGAAAAAGCCAGCGCAAAGCCAATCACCACCATCGCCACGCTGCCACCGATCACGCCGTAACCGAACCGGCTGGTTAAATAATTGTCGACGAACACATAGAAAGTGACGTTGGCGATCATAAAGAAGGAATAGACCGGCAGGATCTTCAGAACCATCGGGTGCCCGCGCACGGCGATCAGACTGTCGGTCACATCGCGCGGACGAAAAACAAACGGCGCACGTTCGGTACGGGTGTCTTTGAAAAAGGTGATCACGAGGAAGATTGCGATCAAGACCAGAACAAAAGCGCCGTAGAACGGGGTTTTCAGCGTGGCCACACTGCCCAACAGGGCGGCATCGGACAGGAGGGCGCCGATGATCGGCCCGCCGACCAGGCCAAAGCTGACGCCGGTCACGATATATCCCATATTGCGGTCGCGGTCGGCAGCATCGGTGCTGCCATCAATCATTGCCGCTTGGGCGATGGGTTGGTTGCCAGCAGTGAACCCGGTGATCGAGCGACCGATAATCAGCAACAACAGACTGTTGAGGTAAAGCGACGCGATCGTCAGCGCATACCCGATCAACGCCCCGCCCAGACACACCAACAGCGCGTTCTTGCGTCCGATAGAATCCGAAACCTTCGAAACATAGACCACACCTAGAAACCACGACAGGAAAAAGCACCCAATTACCAGCCCGTAATAGAAATGCCGCTGTCCCATTGGTGTGTTTTCGGGCAGGAAACCGGATTTCGACTCCATGATCAGCGAGTTGATGATGGGGAAGACCAATCCTTGCCCAAGCAGATCAACAAACACCACGAACAGAAGGGTGATCTTGGCAATTTTCGTCATAGCTTTGTTCCTGACCCTCAACGCCTTGAAATCACGGTAGCAGACCGCGCGCCTTTCACCTACGGAAAGCATTTGCAAACCGGGTAGCGCATTGCTAACCAACGCTGCCTCTGTTGTTTTCGCCCCTGCGGTGATTACTTAATCCGCACCTGCCTAAAGCCGACCGAAAGGACTGCCCCTGTGACCGACCTGACCCCGCGCGAGATTGTCTCGGAATTGGATCGTTTTATCATCGGGCAAAAGGATGCCAAACGCGCGGTGGCTGTCGCCCTGCGTAACCGTTGGCGGCGCAAACAGTTGGCCGACGACATCCGCGAAGAGGTTTATCCCAAGAACATCCTGATGATCGGCCCCACCGGTGTCGGCAAAACCGAAATCAGTCGCCGTCTGGCCAAACTGGCGCGCGCGCCTTTTATCAAGGTCGAAGCCACCAAATTTACCGAAGTTGGCTATGTTGGCCGAGACGTGGAACAGATCGTGCGTGATCTGGCTGATGCGGCAATCATCCAGACCCGCGAGTTCATGCGCGAAGACGTCAAAGCCAAGGCTCATCAGGCTGCCGAGGACCGCGTGATCGAGGCGATCGCAGGCACGGACGCCCGCGAAGCGACCCGCGACATGTTCCGTAAAAAGCTGAAAGCCGGAGAATTGGATAACACGGTGATCGAGCTGGAACTGTCCGACACGTCGAATCCGATGCCGATGTTCGACGTTCCCGGCCAGCCCGGCAGTCAGATGGGCATGATGAACCTAGGCGATATCTTCGGCAAGGCGTTCGGCGGGCGCACTGTCAAGAAACGCATGACCGTAGCCGAAAGCTATGATGCGCTGATCGGGGAAGAGGCCGACAAGCTACTGGACGATGAAACCGTGAACCGTGTGGCACTTGAAGCGGTCGAACAGAACGGCATCGTGTTTCTGGATGAAATCGACAAGGTTTGCGCGCGCTCGGATGCGCGCGGCGGGGATGTCAGCCGCGAAGGTGTGCAGCGCGATCTGCTGCCTCTGATCGAAGGCACCACAGTTTCAACCAAGCATGGCCCGGTCAAGACCGACCATATCCTGTTTATCGCCTCAGGTGCATTTCACATCGCCAAGCCGTCGGACCTTTTACCAGAGCTTCAGGGGCGTTTGCCGATCCGCGTCGAACTGCGTGCACTTACCGAAGAGGATTTCGTACGCATCCTGACAGAGACTGATAATGCGCTTACCCGCCAATACACTGCCCTGATGGGAACCGAAGAGGTCACGGTGAGCTTCACCGAAGATGGCATTGCAGCGCTGGCTAAGATCGCAGCGGATGTGAACCAGACTGTAGAAAACATCGGCGCGCGCCGGCTTTATACGGTTATGGAACGCGTGTTCGAAGAACTGTCTTTCAACGCACCTGACAAGGCTGGCACCGAGATTACCGTGAACGCCGCGTTCGTTGACGAAAACCTTGGCGAATTGACCAAGTCCACCGACCTCAGCCGTTACGTCCTGTAACAGTATAAGCCGGTTTTTGCCGTGCCTTTCACCTTGCGTCGCTGTACGCAGGGCTGAAATCGGTTAGCTTTTGCGCAAGATTCTCTGAGGATTTAAACGTGTTTCGTTTTGCTTTAATTACTTTCGTTTCATTGACACTGACAGCTTGTGTCGACCGCACTGTTTCCCAGACCGTACCCACCGCGTTGGAAGTGGGTACGCCGGAAACTGTGTTTGCCACCACGACGCGCGCCCGCGAAGCGGATGGCTCTTATGGGTTTCGGCGCGGTGAGACGTTGCAGTTTCTGGAAATGACGGTCTCGATACCGCCCAATCACACGCCCGGAACACTGGATTTCTCATATGCTAATCCCAATCCGGACAAGCAATTCGTCATGGCCCGCGTGGACGAGTTGCAGGGTCCAGGCGATCTCAGGTCGCGCCTGCAAGGAAAGGACGAGGTTTCGATCTTTATTCATGGGTATAACACGACCCAATCTGAAACCGCGTTTCGGGCAGCGCAGCTCAGCTATGATCTGAAAATCCCGGGTGCCACAATGGTTTATTCCTGGCCCAGCCAGGCCACGGGGTATGGCTATGCCTATGATCTGGACAGCATGCTGTTTGCGCGCGACGGTTTAGAACAAACGGTTCGGGATCTGAAATCAATCGGGGTAAGGCGCGTGATTCTGGTTGCACATTCCATGGGTACTGCCCTGACGATGGAGATGTTGCGGCAGGCCGAACTACGAGAACCCGGCTGGTCGAACAAGAATATCGAGGGTGTGGTGCTGATCGCGCCGGATCTGGATGTGGATCTGTTCCGGTCGCAAATGGATACGATCAAGACGCCACCTGATCCCTTCATTGTGATGGTTTCGCAGAAGGACAAGTTGTTGAATATCTCAGCCCGGCTACGCGGAACCACGAAGGGCGAGCGGTTGGGCAATATCAGTTCCGCCGAAGCTTTGTCTGAGTACAAGATCAACATCCTGGATACGACGGCGTTCAACGATGATGCAGAATCCTCGCATTTCGTGGCCGCGACATCTCCGGCTTTGCTGGCAATCATCAATTCAGCCCGAAGGATCAGCAACACATTCGGCACCGAACAGCGTGGGCTTGATGTGATCGCGCCAGCCAGCGTCCGCAATCCGGACGGTGCGACGGAAATAGTTCTGACAGAAACTGGTCAGGCGCAGGTTAGCGCTCCGTGACACAATTTAACCTGGGCCGGTATCTGCGTGACAATACGGCCTGGTTAGGCGCCGGGGTCCTGCTGACGTTCATGTCCAGTTTCGGACAGACGTTTTTCATCTCTGTCTTTTCTGGAGAAATCCGGGCTGAGTTTGGCCTGACCCATGGTGCCTGGGGTGGATTGTATTCTCTGGGAACAACCGCCTCTGCAATCGTCATGATTTGGGCCGGTGGGCTGACCGATATGTTTCGCGTCCGCGTTCTGGGCCCCGCCGTTCTGGCCGGGCTGGCGTTGGCCACTTTGGCTATGGCCTTAAACATCTGGTTGTTTTTGCTGCCGGTGGTCGTGTTTCTGCTGCGTCTGTTCGGGCAGGGGATGAGCACTCATCTGGCCGCCGTCGCAATGGCGCGCTGGTTCACCGCAACACGCGGCAAGGCCTTATCTATCGCGTCGGCCGGTTTTTCAATCGGAGAGGCCATTCTGCCGGTCACCTTTGTGGCAGCAATGCTGTATCTGGATTGGCGTTGGCTTTGGGTAATCTCAGCCGGGATCGTAATGATCGGAATCCCCGTTTTGTGGCGCATGCTGCGTCTGGAGCGTACACCGCAAAGCCTGGCGAGCGAATATTCTGCCACGGGAATGGAAGGCCGCCACTGGACACGGAAAGAAGCGCTGTTCAACCCGCTGTTCTGGCTTATCGCCCCCGCCTTGATGGCGCCCCCGGCCTTTACGACTGCATTCTTTTTCCACCAGGTCCATTTGGCGGAAATCAAAGGGTGGCAGCACATAAATCTTGTTGCCCTGTTTCCTCTGTATACTGGTGTTTCGGTTGTTTCGATGTTTGCCGCGGGTTGGGCTTTGGACAGGTGGGGAACGGCGCGGATGATGCCGTTCTACCAACTGCCAATGGCCATTGGATTTATGATCGTATCTGTCATGGCGACCCCGAGTACAGCTGCACTTGCCCTGACGTTTCTGGCCGTGACAGTAGGTGCAAACAGTACATTGCCCAGCGCCTTTTGGGCTGAGTTCTACGGAACCCGACATATCGGAGCGATCAAAGCAATAGCCACATCGCTGATGGTATTGGGGTCTGCGATTGGCCCCGGGCTAACCGGTGTTCTGATTGATCAAGGCATACCACTCGATGCACAGTTTTTGTGGATCGGTTTCTTTTTCCTTGGGGTTTGCGCTCTGGTCTGGACCGGGATCAACCGTGTGGCACACACGCTTTAACGCGTGCGCCGCAAATAGACGTAATAGGCCCCGTCGCCGCCATGGCTGATATGGGCAGGTGTCACTTGCAGAACCACATGCGCTAAAGGTGGCAATGACAGCCATTGCGGAACCTGATTGCGCAGAACACCGCGCGGTGTGGGTATTGGACCCGGTTCGTCGCGATCCTTGCCCTTTCCGGTTACCACCAGCACAAGCCGTTTCCCCTGGGCCTGCGCCGTCAGAACAAAACGAATAAGCGCAGGATGCGCCGTGTCCACGCGCATTCCGTGCAGATCCAGCTTGCCTTCGGGCTTTATCTTGCCACGTTTCATTCGGCCAAATGCCTTGCTGTCCATCTGGATCGGTTTGGCCTGAAGGCTTTCGGTTACGGTTGGTTTCAGCGCATTACCGGACGGTTTGAGACTGACGTTTCGGCCAAGCTCAAAGGGTTCTAGCCGTGTTTTGGGTGGCTTAGTTGGTTTGGGCTTCGGCAAGGACGTGGGGTGCACAGTCTGAGGCAGCTCTGGGTGCAGGCGCTCCGCCTGCTTGGCGACCTTGCGCCACAAATCTATTTCGTCTGCAGTCAGCTTGCGGCGTGACATCAAAACTCATCCGGAAGCAGGGCATATGCGCGCTGAATGGGCAGTAAAACGACCATGCGGCCTGGGTCTTTCAAACGCCCGGCCGCCTTTCCGGCGGCATCCCCGGTGCCGAAAAAGATATCGGCCCGCTGTGCGCCCTTGATAGCTGATCCCGTATCCTGCGCGATCATCAGCCGACGCAAAGGTTGTTTGCCGTCCTTTTCTACCCAAACCGGCGCACCCAGTGGCGTGAAAACTGGGTCAGCGGCGATACTGCGCATCTCTGTAACCGATCGGTTCATCGCGCCCAGCGGTCCAAATTCGGGTGCGACACGCGTCACCTCGCGAAAAAAGACGTAAGAAGGGTTGTGAAACAATAACTCGGCTCCGGCCTCCGGGTTTTTTCGAACCCATGACTTGATCATCTGGGCACTGACCTGATGCGCGGCCAGTGCGCCCCGCCGGATCAACTCGGACCCGATTGAGCGATACGGGTGCCCGTTGGCACCTCCGTACCCGACACGCAGCGCGCTGCCGTCCGGTAAACGGATGCGCCCCGAGCCTTGAATTTGCAAAAAGAAAAGCTCGACCGGGTCGTCGACCCACGCGATCTCAAGACCACGGCCCTGCATAATGTTGCCTGACAGTAACTCGCGACGGGACAGCCATTGTTCTGCACGCCGCGCCTCGGGTGGCATTTTATAGACCGGATATCTGTATCGTTCCGTGCGGGTTTTGGACCCATCCAGTTCCGGCTCAAAATACCCGGTAAACAAGGCATCCTTGCCGTCCTCAATAAGAACCGGTCTGAAAAACAGCTCAAAGAAGGAACGAGCGGCTTCAGGTCCATAACTGCGTGCAACTCCGCACAGAGCACGCCAATCAGGGTCTTTCAGATCACCGCATGTATTCAGAAATACAGAAAGGGCTGCGCCGTGGTCGTCATCGGCCCAGCCATCAAGATCATCAAACGTGACAATGGAACGTGTCGCTTCGGCGCTGGCAGAGGTGCTCATGAAAGCGACCAGCAATAGCGACCGAAGCGTTGCAATCATGCGTCCGTGGCAACAAGCAGCCAGTTAGGATCATCCGAACCCATCACGCGGGCAAAGGTCCAGCTGTCCTTTTGCCGTTTCACTGTGTTCGGATTGCCTTCGATAATGTCACCGCCGCGATCGCGTACGACCGATGTCAGCTCACCCACGAACTTCATGGTGATCTCGGCCTCATTGGTGTCCTTGTCGAACTTGACGTCGGCCAGAGATGTTTCGCGCACACCGATGAACTCCGCCTCAATGGTCAGGCCCTGATCTTCACGGGCTGCGACGACCGAGACAAAGGTGTCGAATACCTCTTCTGACAGGAAGGGCTGGATTTCATCCAGATTACCCTTTTCGAACCCCATGACGATCATCTCATAGGCACCGCGCGCACCCTGCACGAACTCACTGACCGAGAAGCTGGGCTCGATCCGTTTCATTGCGGTCAGGGTTTGGGCCTGTTCGCTGTCTTCTTCAACGTGGTCGGTGATGTCGTGGTCGGGGCCACCTTCGATCACCTCAAAGTCACGGCGCGACTTACCTGTGTCGGGTTGTTGTTGAACAGGAGGTTTTTCGAAACCCTCCCGTGTACCCAGAACGCTTTTCAGGCGCAGGATCAGGAAAACGGCAATTCCGGCCAGGACCAGCAACTGGATCATCGGTTCGTTCATTTCATCCTCTTTATCAGACCGCGGCTTTGTATACGCGACCTCATGCCACTATGTAGGTGACAGATTGGGGCAAGTCCACCGCCCGACCCGCTGTAAAGGATAACGCATATGTATCTGTTTTTGGCATTTCTATTGGTTCCGATCATCGAGATCGCCCTGTTTATCCAGGTTGGCGGCTTGATCGGCCTGTGGCCAACACTCGCGATTGTAGTCCTGACAGCGGTTTTGGGCACGGCTTTGGTGCGGACACAAGGTCGCATGGCACTGGCCAATCTACAGCGGTCTTTTGCGGAACTAGATGATCCGACTGAACCTTTGGCCCACGGGGCAATGATTTTGCTGTCAGGCGTGTTGCTGCTGACACCTGGGTTTTTCACCGATGCTGTTGGATTCGCGTTGCTTGTTCCCGGCATTCGCGTTGCCGTCTTTCGCTACCTCAAGTCAAAGGTCAACGTCACCCACTTTCAAATGGGAACGGGTGCGCAATTTCACACAGGGGCCGATCCTTTCGAACAGGATGACATAATTGACGGAGAATTTACCGAGGTTCGCCCCCGCAAAGACCCCTCAAAGCCATCGAAATGGGTAGAAGGACCGTGACCTGCATTGAGGTGGCGCGCCCAACTTGCTAAGCAGTGGCGAATTTTAGTTTCGGAGTAGATCCATGGCCGAAGAAGACGCCAAAGAAAACACCGCGGCCCAAGCCGCCCCTCAGATTCAGATGCGCGTTCTGGGACAATTCATTCGTGACCTGTCTTTTGAAAACGTAATGGCCCAAAAGGGCGTGTCTGGTGACGTACAGCCTGAGATTTCTGTTCAGGTTAATCTGGACGCCAAAAAACGCGGCGCCGAGCACCAGTACGAAGTTTCGATCAAGCTGAACCTCAAATCCAAGGCCAAAGGTCTGGAAGATGTCCTGTTCCTGTGTGAGATCGACTATTGCGGTCTGTTCCACGTGGAAGGTGTCGCCGAAGATCAGCTGCACCCGTTCCTGATGATCGAATGCCCGCGGATGTTGTTCCCATTCCTGCGCCGCATTGTCAGTGACGTGACCCGCGATGGTGGATATCCGCCGGTCAACCTGGACAATATCGACTTTGTGGCCCTTTACCGCAACGAACTGATGCGCCGTCAAGCAGAGGCGCAAAAGGCCGACGCCTAAAATCTTTGACCCGCGCCAGAGGTCAGCTCAGGCGCGGGTCCACAAAGCGTTTTCGCCCAGTTTTTCCACGAAAGCCTCATGCGCTGCGCGTTCATCCTCGGTGATTTTTGACGTCAGAGGTGTCGGGCGCGCCACGGGCCGCCAGTCATCTTGCCCTCCGGCACCTGAAGCGGCTGATGTAGACAGGCCGAAATCCGGCTGCCGCCCACCGATCAGTTCCAGATAGACCTCAGCCAGAATTTCTGAGTCGAGCAAGGCCCCGTGCAGCGTCCGGTTCGAATTGTCGATGTTGAACCGCCGACACAGCGCATCCAGTGATGCGGGCGAGCCGGGAAAACGTTTGCGCGCAATGGCCAGCGTATCCAGCGCCTGATCCATCGGAATCTGCGGCAGGCCCATCCATTTCAGCTCAGCGTTCAGGAATTTCATGTCGAAGGACGCATTGTGGATCACCAGCTTGGAATCCTTGATGAAATCGCGAAATCCCTGACCGACCTTGGCAAAGACCGGTTTGTCCTTCAGCGTCACCTCACCCTTTTCCGGCGGGCGTGGGTTTTCCAGCAGGTCCGGGCCGATTCCATGCACGCCAAACGCCTCATCCGGCATCCCGCGTTCGGGGTTGATGTAGACGTGATAGGTTTCGCCCGTGGCGACATGGTTCCACAGCTCGACCGCGCCGATCTCGACAATCCGGTCGCCGCTTTCGGGATCAAACCCCGTGGTTTCGGTATCGAGTACAATCTCACGCATCTGCCATCCCCGCCCGTATTTGCCTGACCACATCCTGCACCTGCGCGCGGGCATGGTCCAGCGTATCCGTCACGATCACAAAATCCGACCGCGCGCATTTCTCGTCATTCGGCATCTGCTTGGTGCGGATCTGTTCAAACTGGACTTCGGTCATTGTGCCGCGCTCCATCACGCGGCGTCTTTGTTCTGTCGCGGGAATTGAAACGCAGGCAACGGCATCCATCGCCGCGTCCCCTCCGGTTTCGAATAACAAGGGGATGTCAAAAACCAGTATGTCGGCCGATGTATTTTGCCGAAACGCTGCACGATCAGCGGCAACCAAAGGATGCACAATCGCTTCAATCTGTTTCAGGGTGGCACTATCGCGCCCGATGATTTGTTTAAGCATCTCTCGGCTGACCGCGCCGTCCACGACTGCATCAGGAAATGCAGCTTGCATGGGTTCAACTGCGGCTCCATCCCTTGAATAGAGTCTATGTACGGCTGCATCTGCATCCCATAACGCGCAGCCCTCGTCGACAAACATCTGCGCGGTCGTGCTTTTGCCCATCCCGATCGAGCCTGTGAGTCCAAGTGCGAAACTCATGACAAAACGGCGGCTCTCAGATCAAAATTCACTTCGGGTCGAACACCAAACCAGCTTTCAAAACCGGGAACAGCCTGATGCAACAACATACCCAACCCATCGACTGTCGTGCATCCGGCCTCTTCGGCCGCTTTCAAGAGGTGCGTTTTCAAAGGCGCGTAGACAAGATCGGTCACAACGGCACCCGGCTGCAATCCATCCAAAGGCACGCGCAGTTCCGGCTGACCCTGCATACCAAGTGAGCTTGTATTAACCACAAGCTCCGCCAGTTCCAGGACATTCCCGGCCTGCAACCAATCAACCACCTTGATGGTCGGGCCAAACTCTTCTTTCAAATGTTCCGCGCGCTCTTTTGTTCGGTTTGTCAGCAATATTTCGGGCAAGCCTGCATCGACCAACGCCTGCAACACAGCCCGAGCAGCACCTCCGGCGCCGATAACCACCGCTGGCCCATCACCGGGTTTCCAATCTGGCGCGCCGCTACGCAAGTTCTCCATGAACCCGTATCCGTCCGTATTGTCGGCATGGATCGTCCCGTCATTCCGAAAAACCAGAGTATTCGCCGCACCGATTTTACGCGCGCGATCTGTGACCTCATCCGCCAGTTTCAGAACAGCTTCTTTGTGCGGGACCGTGACGTTCGTTCCAACAAAACCCGCCTTGGGCAGCGCACGTAAAACCGTATCAAGATCCTCGGGGGCGACATCCATAGGAACATAATGACCCGGCAACCCATAGGTTTTTAACCAGTGCCCATGCAGCTGCGGAGATTTTGAATGTGCCACAGGGTGCCCAATTACACCGGCCAAAGGAATTTTTGCCTTGCTCATTGATCAATCACCCCTTTGACGGCCAAGAAATTCAACAACTCCAACAGGGGCATACCCAAGACGTTAAAATAGTCACCGTCAATGGTTGCGAACAAGCGAACACCTTCTTCTTCCAGCTTATAGGCCCCAACGGCGTGTCGGATGCTGTCCCAGTTACGATCGACATAGTCACGCAGATACGCGTCCGAGCTCATACGCATTCGCAGTCGGACCTGACCGACATGCCTCCAGATCGGTTCGCTATTCTCATAGATGACAGCCGCAGACAAAAGCATGTGCCGTTTTCCGCGCATCTTCTTAAGCTGGGCAAAGGCATCCTCGGGCGTTTTCGGCTTGGACATAAGCTGTCCTTCAAAGTCCAGCACCTGGTCACACCCCAAAACCATCGCCCCGGGATTCTTATCGCTGACCTTGCGCGCTTTCATCTCAGCCAACGTATCGGCAATATCGCGCGGGCTGGCCTGTTCGGCCAACAACGCTTGCTTGGCTGTATCTTCATCGACCCGTGCGGTTTCCACCCTGAATCGCACATCCGCGTTTTTCAGCAGCTGAGCCCGAATGGACGACCCCGAGGCCAAGATGATGGGGACAGACATGTGGAAAACCCCCTGAGCAAATCGTTAACGGTTCCGGGATGGTTTGTATGGTTTTCCAGTTGACACGCAAGCCCGGGATTTTTGCCGCGAACTTCCCAGATTCGCTCAAGTTCTGTCCAATCAGGACAAGGATAACTTCAACCTCGAGGATAACCGTTCTCCCAGAACTTAACCATAGAGTTATCCCCAGAGATTCATATTCATATTCCATATAAGTGATTGTTTTTATGTTGAAATAAATTCCCTCAACAGAATCACTCATATCCTCTGGGAATTAATCCACTTGGGGAAAACGCGTGTGTAAAAAAGTAATCCACGGAATTTAAGCACCCTACAAAACCATCTTCCTTTTTCTTTTCTTATTTTTTTATTAGGGAAGAGCCCGAGCAATCGACGGAGTCAGAATGACTGATCTTCTTTTCGCGATTTACCCATGGGTGAAGTCCATTCATATCATGGCCGTGATCTCTTGGATGGCCGGATTGTTCTATTTACCTCGATTGTTCGTCTATCACGTTGAGAAAGCGCAAGCCGTGGAAGGCGCGCAGGACATTTTCTTTGAAATGGAAGAAAAGCTGCTGCGTGTGATCATGCGCCCTGCGATGATCGTAGCGTGGCTCTGCGGGTTGATCATGGTGTTCACGCCGGGGATCGTCGGATGGGACTGGACCTGGCCTTGGCTGAAAGGTGCTGGCGTGATCGGTATGACCTGGTTCCACCACTGGCTGATGGCCCGGCGCAAGGATTTCCTGGCAGGCCAAAACAAGCTGTCAGGACGCCAGTATCGCATGATGAACGAGGTTCCGACCGTTTTGATGGTTATCATCGTTCTGGCAGTCGTTCTGAAGTTCTGAGAGGGTCATTTGACTCGGGCTCTCTGGATGCGTATGTAACGCATAACACGCCCGTCCGGGCGGCGTATCTTCCGTACTGAAATTCAATTCCGTGCCGTGATCCCTACGGCCAAGGTTCGTATCGCTATGTCCAATGAATCCCTGAATCTGGCTGACCTAAAGGCCAAAAGCCCCAAAGACCTTTTGGCGATGGCCGAAGAGCTGGAGATCGAAAACGCCTCGACCATGCGGAAGGGCGAAATGATGTTCCAGATTCTGCGCGAACGCGCGGATGAGGGCTGGACTGTTGGCGGTGATGGCGTGCTTGAGGTCCTGCAGGACGGCTTTGGCTTTCTGCGCTCGCCTGAGGCGAACTATCTGCCGGGTCCTGACGATATCTATGTCTCGCCCGACATGATCCGCCTGCATTCGCTGCGCACCGGGGATACGGTCGAAGGTGAGATCAAAGCGCCCGACGATAATGAGCGGTACTTTGCGCTGACGAAGGTCACCAAGATCAACTTCGAAGATCCCGAAAAGGCCAAGCACAAGATCCTGTTCGACAACCTGACGCCTCTGTACCCGGATGAGCGTTTGAAGATGGAAATCGAAGATCCGACCATCAAGGACAAATCGGCCCGTGTGATCGACCTGGTTGCACCCATCGGTAAAGGCCAGCGGTCGCTGATCGTGGCGCCGCCGCGGACCGGTAAAACGGTGATCCTGCAGAACATCGCCCATTCGATCGAACAGAACCACCCCGAATGCTACCTGATCGTCCTGTTGATCGACGAACGCCCCGAAGAGGTGACGGACATGCAGCGCTCGGTGAAGGGTGAGGTTGTATCTTCAACCTTCGACGAACCGGCGACGCGTCACGTCGCCGTGTCTGAGATGGTGATCGAAAAAGCAAAACGTCTGGTCGAGCATAAACGAGATGTTGTTATCTTGCTTGATTCGATCACAAGACTTGGTAGAGCGTTTAACACTGTGGTCCCATCCTCGGGTAAGGTTCTGACCGGTGGTGTGGACGCGAACGCGTTGCAACGACCCAAGCGCTTCTTTGGTGCGGCGCGGAATATCGAAGAGGGCGGTTCGCTGACCATCATCGCCACTGCGCTGATCGATACCGGCAGCCGGATGGACGAGGTGATCTTTGAAGAATTCAAAGGCACCGGTAACTCGGAAATCGTTCTGGATCGCAAAATTGCAGACAAGCGCGTGTTCCCGGCCATCGACATCCTCAAATCCGGTACTCGGAAAGAGGACCTGTTGGTCGACAAAGGCGATCTGGCCAAGACCTTCGTTCTGCGCCGCATCCTCAATCCGATGGGCACGACCGACGCGATCGAGTTCTTGCTGTCGAAGTTGAAGCAGACGAAGACGAACGGCGAGTTCTTCGATTCGATGAATACCTGACACAGGTCTTAACCGACGCGAGGCCTTCGAATGGATACGATATTCGCCTTGGCCAGCGCGCAAGGCAAAGCCGGGGTGGCGGTTATCCGCATCACTGGCTCGTCAGCGCATGATGCTGCCGCCGAGCTGACCGGCAGCGCATTGCCGCCTCGCGGAATGCGGGTTCGCACGTTTACCGCGCCAGACGGGCAGCGCCTGGACGATGGTTTGGTCTTAACCTTTGCAGCCCCTTCGAGCTTTACAGGTGAAGATGTTGCTGAACTGCAAATACATGGCAGTACGGCAACGGTAAACGCTGTGCTGAAATGCCTGTCCGATACAAAGGGGTTGCGGTTGGCAGAACCGGGTGAGTTCACGCGCCGTGCTCTTGAGAATGGTAAGATGGATCTGACACAAGTCGAGGGGCTTGCGGATCTCATTGATGCGGAAACCGAGGCACAGCGCCGCCAAGCCCAAACCATTCTCGCCGGAGAGTTGGGTGATCTGGCTGAACGGTGGCGCAAAGATCTGATCCGGGCAGCGTCCCTGTTGGAAGCGGTTATTGACTTTGCAGACGAAGAGGTTCCGACCGACGTAACACCAGAGGTTCGGGATCTTATGTCTGGTGTGATGCGAGATTTACAGCATCAGGCAGAGGGTGTGCGGATCGCGGAACGCATTCGAACCGGCTTTGAGGTCGCGATTGTTGGATTACCGAATGCCGGAAAGTCGACCTTGTTGAACGCGTTGGCTGGACGGGACGCGGCCATAACCTCGGAATACGCGGGCACGACGCGCGATGTTATCGAAGTAAGGATGGATCTTGATGGCCTACCGGTCACCTTGTTGGATACAGCAGGGCTTCGCGAGACTGAGGACTATGTCGAGAATCTGGGAATCGAACTTGCTCGCAAACGAGCGGAGTCTGCGGACTTAAGAGTTTTTTTGGCAGAGGATCCTCTGATCCTTGGTATTGAAATGCAGGCTGGGGATATTCAGGTCTTACCAAAATCTGATCTTCGGAAAGATCAGAAAGGTGGAATATCTGGCAAAACGGGTGAAGGTATTGATCGCTTAGTTTCCGATATATCGTGTGAACTTAGTAAGCGATCTACTACATCTGGGATAGCTACCCGGGAACGGCACCGGGTTGCGCTAAACAAGGCGCTTGATGCTTTGCAATCAGCAATGTCTGTTCTGGAATCAGGTCCGGACTTGTATGATATCGCTGCCGAGGAATTGCGCATTGCTATTCGGGCGCTCGAATCGTTGGTTGGCAGAATAGGGGTCGAGGATCTTTTGGATGAGATATTCTCGAGCTTTTGTCTTGGTAAGTAAGGAGTGTTTCACGTGAAACATTCGGAATTCGATGTCATTGTTATTGGCGCTGGTCACGCTGGAACCGAAGCAGCACATGCGTCTGCGCGCATGGGCGCAAAGACTGCGCTGGTTACATTATCTGCGTCAGATATCGGGGTCATGTCATGCAACCCAGCCATTGGTGGGCTGGGTAAGGGGCATCTGGTACGTGAGATCGATGCGCTGGATGGCGTTATGGGTCGTGTCGCTGATGCGGCAGGTATCCAATTTCGACTGCTGAATCGCCGGAAAGGTCCGGCTGTACAAGGCCCAAGAACCCAAGCAGATCGTGCGCTGTACCGTGCTGCGATGCAAAAGGAAACTCAGGCTCAGGCTGGTTTGGAAGTAATCGTCGGAGAAGTTGTAGACTTCCTGATGTCCGGATCCAAAGTGATAGGTATTAAGCTGGCCGATGAATCCGAGCTCCACTGCGGCGCGGTTATTCTGACGTCCGGAACCTTTCTTCGTGGTGTCATCCACATCGGCGATGTTGCGCGTCCAGGCGGCAGAATGGGGGACCGGCCTTCTGTCAAACTTGCTGAGAGGTTGGACAGTTTCCAACTGCCTTTAGGTCGTTTGAAAACAGGAACACCACCCAGGTTGGACGGTCGCACAATAGACTGGTCAGGTCTGGAAAAACAGGACGGAGACGATGTGCCAACACTGTTTTCGTTCATGTCTACATCAGTAGCTGCTCCGCAGATTTCATGCGGGATCACCCATACAAACGCGCGAACACATGAGATTATTGAAAAGAATCTGTCTCGATCAGCTATGTATGGCGGCCATATTGATGGCGTGGGACCAAGATATTGCCCGTCGATCGAAGATAAGGTTGTAAGATTTTCTGATAAGGAGTCCCACCAGATCTTCCTTGAGCCCGAGGGGGTAAACGATAATACGATTTACCCGAATGGTATTTCGACATCTTTACCCCAAGACGTTCAGAAAGAGTATGTCCAGTCCATAAAAGGGCTTGAGAATGCTGAGATAATGCAACCGGGATATGCTATTGAGTACGACTACGTCGATCCGCGAGTTCTGAGTTCATCTTTGGCCTTGCCGGATGTTCCGGGACTTTACCTTGCAGGGCAGATTAACGGGACAACCGGATATGAAGAAGCAGCAGCGCAGGGCCTCGTTGCGGGTTTGAATGCCGCTCTGGCTGTATCGGGTCGAGATCCGATCCATTTTACACGGTCTGACAGCTATATTGGCGTCATGATTGATGATCTGACGACCCGAGGGGTCGCTGAGCCGTACCGGATGTTTACATCCAGGGCAGAGTTCCGTCTTTCATTGCGTGCGGACAACGCTGACCAGCGCCTGACGCCGGCTGGACTGGATATCGGATGTGTCGGTCCCAAGAGAGAATTGGCATTCACAAGAAAGATGGAGAAACTTTCTTCTGCGAAAACCTTGTTAACCGAGAATACCTTTACACCGAAAGAAGTTCGCTCAGCTGGTATAAACGTGAACCAGGACGGAAACAGACGAGACGGAATGGCAGTTCTTGCATTTCCAGACGTGACTTTTGAGGATGTAATTCCATTGGTTCCCGAATTGGAGCAGGTAGATCAGAACATCCGTCAGCAGATCGAACGAGACGCGCTTTATGCCAACTACATCGAAAGACAGAAAAAAGATGTAGAAGCGATGAAGCGGGATGAAGCCTATGAAATACCAAATGACTTCGATTTCTTTGCGTTGGAAGGATTGTCGTCGGAAATGAAGCAAAAGCTGTCAAAAGCTCGGCCTGAAAACATTGCCCAGGCCGGACGCGTAGAGGGTGTTACGCCCGCTGCTTTGACCTTGGTTCTCGCTAAGCTTCGTCGCGATCAACGAGTACGGAAAGCATGAACGAGGGCGTTCTAGCAGAGTTAAATGTTTCACGTGAAACATCTGAGCGGTTGCAGACCTATGTTGAGTTGGTGAATCGCTGGAACCCAAAGATAAATCTTGTTTCCAGAAATAGTTTAAAAGACATCTGGAGCCGGCATATTAATGATTCCGTTCAGGTCTATCGATGCGTAGACCATTTTGAAAACTGGGTGGACTTAGGCAGCGGTGGCGGTTTCCCGGGTATGGTTTGTGCGATAATCGCCGCTATTGAAAACCCAGAGGCAAAGTTTGTTTTTGTGGAAAGCGACCAAAGAAAGGCTGCTTTTCTAAGAAACGTAGCTCGGGAGTGTGGCGCAAACTGCAGCATTCTCGCAAAACGTATCGAAGCCGTTGAACCGTTGAATGCGCAGGTACTGTCGGCGCGTGCTTTGGCGGATTTGAAAACGCTATTTTCGTTTTGTGACAGACATTTAAGCCCAACCGGGGTGGCATTGTTGCCGAAAGGCGCAAACTGGAAAAAAGAAGTTGAAGACGCCCGCCAGGAATGGAAATTCGATGCTGAGGAGATTACAAGTCTAACTGAACCCCAAGCCGTTATCCTTAAGATCAAAGGAGTATCTCGTGGTTGATCTGTCTCGTCCAGCCGGGCCCCGGATTATTGCGGTAGCCAACCAAAAGGGCGGGGTTGGAAAGACGACGACGGCGATCAATCTGGCGGCGGGATTGGCAGAGGCCGGTTGCAATGTGCTGGTGGTTGATCTCGACCCGCAAGGAAACGCTTCGACAGGTCTGGGGGTCGAAGATCGGGATTGGACAACATACGACTTGATCCTGGATGACGCCCCATTGGAAGCCGTGGTTCAGGAAACAGAAATCGGTGGCTTGTTCGTGATCCCGGCGACTGTTGACCTTAGCTCAGCTGACATTGAGCTGATATCCAACGAAAAACGGAGCTATTTGTTGCATGATGCCTTGCGACAAACCGCAATCGACAAGTTCGAGTTGGATTTTGTGCTGATTGATTGCCCTCCATCGCTCAACCTTCTAACGGTAAACGCCATGGTCGCGGCTCATTCTGTTCTGGTCCCGCTTCAGAGTGAGTTTTTCGCGTTGGAGGGCTTGTCCCAGTTGATGTTGACGATCCGAGAGGTTCGTCAGACAGCAAATCCAGACCTGAGAATCGAAGGTGTTGTGTTGACCATGTATGATAACCGCAACAACTTGTCTCGACAGGTCGAAAAAGACGCGCGTGACAATCTGGGTGAGATGGTATTTAAAACCAAGATACCCAGGAATGTGCGGGTAAGCGAAGCTCCGTCTTATGCGTTGCCTGTGCTGCAATATGATTCCGGGTCTCTGGGGGCGATGGCATATCGGCATTTGGCACGAGAAGTCATCCATAAAAACAAAAAAGCCGCCGCCTGAGCGGTACGAGGAGGGCAACTTGGCCGCCAAAAAAGCAAAACCCCGTGGTCTGGGACGTGGTTTGTCTGCCCTGATGGCGGATGTGACTCAGGACACCGAAGTCCGCTCTCCGATTGAACCACGGCGACCCGATATGACGGTGCCGATTGAAAAGCTGCATGCCAACCCCAATCAGCCACGCAGAACGTTTTCACGGGAACAGCTGGATGAACTTGCATCCTCGGTCAAAGAGAAGGGGATTATCCAGCCTCTGATTGTTCGCGAGATTTCGGAAGGCGATTATGAGATCGTTGCAGGGGAACGCCGTTGGCGGGCCGCTCAGATGGCCCAGCTCCACGACATACCGGTTATTGTTCGTGATTTTGACGATACCGAGGTTCTGGAAGTCGCAATCATTGAAAATATCCAACGCGCTGACCTGAATGCGGTAGAAGAGGCGGCGGGTTACAAGCAGCTTATGGATCGCTTTGGACATACCCAGGAAAAGCTGGCCGAGGCACTAGGGAAAAGCCGCAGTCACATCGCCAACCTTTTGCGGTTGTTGTCTTTGCCTTTGGATGTTCAGAAGTTGGTAATCGAAGGGAAGCTTTCGGCGGGTCACGCCCGGGCGCTTATTACCGCCGAAGATCCGTCTGAGCTGGCAAAAATTGTCGTGCGCGACGGGCTTTCTGTGCGTGCCACTGAGGCTTTGGTCAAGAAGCAGAACGAAGATCCTGTAAAATCGGTACCTAAGTCACGAAATCTGGATGCGGGTAAAGATGCAGATACAAGGGCTTTGGAAAAGGACTTGTCCGCCATTTTGGCGATGAAGGTGACGATTAATCATAAGGCTGGGACCGAAACAGGGCAGGTGGTCCTGACCTATGAAAACCTCGATCAGCTGGATGATCTCTGTGCTAAACTCAGCCGTTAGGACGGGACCAGATAAAGATCAGAACGCCGCCCAACACCACGGCCTGAATAAGCAGAACGTAAGTCGGGACGGCAATTAATATAGAAATCCCAAAGACAGCGGCAATCGAAACGGTTGCTGCTTTTTTTGCGGCCGGACGAATTGCACCAGATCTTTGCCAATCCAGTATCATCGGGCCGAACACACGATGTGTCATCAGCCAGTTGTGTAACCGAGAGGATGAACGCGCAAAGAAAAAGGCAGCCAATAAAAGAAATGGAACGGTGGGCAGCAGCGGCAAAACGATTCCGACGAACGCAAGCGCCACACAGATCAATCCCAAAGCGGCCCAAATATACTGCATTCTACACCAACAATTCCCGGATCACGGCGTTTAAAACGGCCCGCCCATCTGTCGTAGCAACTAAACGCCCGTTTCTGTGTTCGATCATTCCAAGCTCTGACAGGTTTTCCAGCTTATCTAACGGTATCGGGTGCAGAGATAATTGGTTAAATCTGTCTATATATAGACCTTCTACTAAACGCAGACACATCATAAGGTATTCATTGGCCTGATCTTGGGATGATAGGAGTGCCCTTTCTTTCTCACCGGATCCATTGGAGGCAGCATTTAGCCATGCGTTCGGCGACAGATAGGTTTCAGTCGCGAATTTCTGCCCCTGAATGGTAATGCGACCATGCGCTCCGGGACCAATTCCAACGTAATCGCCATAGCGCCAATAGATTTGGTTATGCTGCGACTCCGCGCCAGGACGAGCGTGGTTGGATACCTCATACGCCGGCAGGCCATGTGCGTCGCAGATTTCTTGGGTTGCCAAATACATGTCTGCGGCGTGGTCATCCTCGGGTAGTCCGCGCAGTTTACCGACGGCATAGCGGTCGCCAAAGGCGGTGCCTTCTTCGATGGTCAGTTGGTAGAGCGAGAGGTGATCCACCGCCATTGACAGGGCTTCGGTCAGTTCGGCGCGCCATGCATCTAGCGTCTGGTGCTGGCGCGCGTAAATCATGTCGAAACTCACTCGATCAAAACAGGAGCGAGCGATGTCGAACGCGGCGCGTGCTTCCGCGACGGTATGAATGCGACCTAAACGGCGCAGGTCTTCGTCGTTCAGCGCCTGCACGCCCATGGAAATTCGGTTGACCCCTGCATCGCGATAGGCGGCGAAGCGTCCCGCCTCGACCGAGCCGGGATTGGCCTCAAGCGTGATTTCCATGTCATTGGCTGGTCGCCACAGCGCGCGGGCCTCGTCAATCACGGCAAGTACGGTTTCTGGGTCCATCAAGGATGGGGTGCCGCCGCCAAAGAAGATCGTGTTCAACACCCGGTCCGGCGTTTCCGCGGCCGAGCGGCGCAGCTCGCTCAGATAAGCTTTAAGCCATTGTTTTTGATCGATATTACGAGAAACATAGCTGTTGAAGTCGCAATAGGGGCATTTGGCCTCGCAAAAGGGCCAATGCACGTACAGGCCAAAGCCCCCGTTGCGCCAATCATCCGCCAAAGCAGCCTTTCACGAACATCTCCACCGCGCGGCCGCGATGGCTGATCTTGTTCTTTTCCCAGCGATCCATCTCGGCAAAGGTAATGTCATAGCCGTCGGGGACAAACATCGGGTCATAGCCAAACCCGCCTTCGCCGCGAATGGGCCAGACCAGATGGCCGGGGGCGATGCCTTCGAACACCTCGTCATGACCGTCGGGCCAGGCCAGCACCAGCGTGCTGCGGAATTGCGCGGTGCGGGGGTGGGGGGCGTTTTTCGCCTCAAGCTCATCATGGGCGCGGGTCATGGCCATCAGGAAATCGCGGCCATTTCCGGTTTCGGCCCAATCGGCGGTGTAAACGCCGGGCGCGCCGTCCAGCGCATCGATGGTGATCCCGGAATCGTCCGACAGGGCAGGCAGGCCGGTCGCCTTGGCCGCAGCATGCGCCTTGATCCGGGCGTTGGCGACAAAGGTATCCTCGGTCTCTTCCGGTTCGGGCAGGTTCATTTCGCCCGCGCCAATCACGGTCACACCAAAGGGCTCAAGCAGATGCGCCATCTCCTCAAGCTTGCCTTTGTTATGAGTGGCAACCAGCAGCCTGTCGCTATCGAACTTGCGGGTCATGCGGTCGCAGCCTTTTGCGCGGCAGCCAGTTCGCCTACGCCTTTTTCGGCCAGATCCATCAGCTGATCCATCTGCGTGCGGCTAAAGACCGAGCCTTCGGCGCTCATCTGCACTTCGATCAGCTTGCCCGAGCCGGTCATAATGAAGTTGCCGTCCACGCCGGCCTCGCTGTCTTCGGGATAGTCCAGATCCAGCACCGGCTGACCGGCATAGATACCACAAGACACAGCGGCCACCGGATCGACCAGCGGGTCAGAAATCACGTCGCCCGCTTTCATCAGCTTGTTCACCGCCAGACGCAGGGCAACCCAACCGCCGGTGATCGAGGCGCAGCGGGTGCCGCCATCGGCTTGGATCACATCGCAGTCGACGGTGATCTGACGTTCACCCAAAGCAACCCGGTCCACGCCGGCGCGCAGGGCGCGGCCGATCAGGCGCTGGATCTCCACGGTGCGGCCGCCTTGTTTGCCGCTGGCCGCCTCACGCCGCATTCGGGTGTTGGTTGCACGGGGAAGCATGCCGTATTCGGCGGTGACCCAACCCAGGCCCGAGCCCTTGATGAAGGGCGGCACGCGATCCTCGATCGTGGCGGTGCACAGCACATGGGTGTCGCCCATCTTGATCAGGCAGGAACCTTCGGCATGTTTGGTGAAACCTGTCTCGATGGAAACAGCGCGCATTTCGTCTAGATTACGTCCTGAGGGTCGCATGGAATTTCCTTTGTTTGCTGGGTTGGGGATAACGTCCCACGGCGTTACGATGCAACCCCGATTGACCTTTCATTTACCTGCGATTTAATGACGAACCAGCAGGGGACCGCGGATGAGCGAAGCAAGCAAAATTCTGAATGAGATGAACGACCGGTCGCGTGAGGTGTTCCGGCTGATCGTCGAGAGTTACTTGGAAAGCGGTGAGCCGGTTGGAAGCCGTACTCTGACACGGACGTTGTCCGAAAAAGTCAGCGCGGCAACCGTTCGCAACGTGATGCAGGATCTTGAGTTTCTGGGATTGCTCGACAGCCCGCATGTCAGTGCCGGTCGAATTCCGACGCAGCAAGGCTTGCGGATGTTTGTCGACGGATTGCTCGAAGTCGGGGATTTGGGACCGGCCGACAGGCAGAAATTAGATGAGACTTTAGGCTCTAACGCTGGGGATGTTGGCGGAATGCTGGATCGGGTTGGATCCGCTCTGTCACACGTGACACAAGGCGCTTCGCTTGTTTTGACCCCCAAACATGAAGCGGAAATCAAACATATCGAGTTCGTCTCGTTAGGCCATGACCGGGCATTGGTGGTTTTGGTGTTTTCTGACGGCCACGTAGAGAACCGGTTGTTTACGCCACCGCCCGGACAGACGCCCAGTTCGATGCGAGAGGCTGCGAACTTTTTGAATGCGTTGATCGAAGGACGCACGATCAGTGAGGTGCGCCGCCAGATGCTGTCTCAGATCGACGCGCGTAAACAGGAAATTGATACGCTCGCCCGCGCAATGGTGGAAAGCGGGATTGCTGCATGGGACGGGGACGCTGGCGACTCGGCCCGGTTGATTGTGCGCGGGCGGGCGAATCTCTTGGCGGATTCGGGCGAGGCGGAAGAGCTGGATCGTATTCGGGTCCTGTTTGACGATCTCGAGCGCAAGCGTGATATTGCCGAATTTCTGGAATTGACCGAAGAAGGTGAAGGCGTTCGCATTTTTATTGGTTCTGAGAACAAACTTTTCTCACTTTCGGGTTCCTCTTTGGTGGTGTCTCCATATATGAACGCTGATCGAAAGATAATTGGTGCGGTCGGGGTCATTGGACCTACGCGTCTTAACTATGGACGGATCGTGCCTATCGTGGATTATACGGCGCAACTGGTCGGCAAGCTGATATCCGACCGGAGCTAGAGGGTAAAAGATGGCAGAGCCCAAGAACGAAGATTTTCTAGACGATATCGCAACCGCCGAGGCCGAGGAACTGGCCGAGGAATTCGCTGAAATAAGCGAAGAAGCGTTGGAAATTGATGCCTTGCGCGCGGAACGGGACGATTTCAAAGACAAATTCATGCGTGCATTGGCCGACGCCGAAAACGCGCGCAAGCGTGGCGACAAGGCGCGTCGCGATGCGGAACAATACGGTGGGTCGAAACTGGCCCGTGACATGCTGCCGGTTTACGACAACATGAAACGCGCGCTTGAGGCTGCGACCGACGAGCAGAAAGAAGTTGCTGCCGGTTTGCTGGAAGGTGTTGAACTGACCATGCGTGCGCTGAAGGATGTCTTTCAGAAACACGGGATCGAGGTAATCACGCCCGAAGTGGGCGATCGGTTTGATCCCAACATTCACGAAGCGATGTTCGAGGCACCGGTTCCGGGGACCCGTGCAGGCGATATCATTCAGGTTTCAGCCGAAGGATTCATGCTGCACGATCGTCTGCTGCGTCCGGCGCAAGTTGGCGTGTCGTCGACCCCTGCCAGCTAATCGAACCTTTTTGACAATCACGAGGCGGTCAGGATTTGGCCGCCTCTTTTAGTTTGTAAATCAGGTCCAGCGCCGCGCGTGGCGTTAACTCATCTGGTAAAATGTCATCCAGCATATCTGTGACGGGCGAGTTTTTCGGCGCAGGCGGCGGTGGCGGAGGAGCGGCAGAGAATAACGGCAAATCGTCGATCAGGGCCTTTTGCTTGCCGCCTTCGCGCTCGGTCTTTTCCAACTGATCTAGCACGACACGCGCCCGCGCGACAACTGATGCGGGCAAACCAGCAAGTTGAGCGACCTGCACGCCATAGGACCGATCCGCAGCACCTTTGTGGACTTCGTGCAAAAAGATGACTTCGCCTTCCCATTCCTTGACGGCCACCGTGGCGTTGTCCACGTCTTTCAAGTTTCCGGCAAGCGCTGTCAGTTCATGGTAGTGCGTTGCAAACAGGGCCCGGCATTGATTGGCTGCATGCAGGTGTTCCAAAGTGGCCCAGGCGATCGAAAGGCCATCATAGGTGGCAGTTCCGCGCCCAATTTCATCAAGGATGACCAGCGCACGTTCATCTGCCTGATTTAGAATTGCGGCAGTTTCCACCATTTCCACCATAAAGGTCGACCGGCCGCGTGCCAGATCGTCGGATGCGCCGACACGGCTGAACAATTGGCTCACAACGCCGATATGTGCCTTCTCTGCCGGAACGTAGCTACCCATTTGAGCCAATAGTGCGATCAAGGCGTTTTGTCGCAAAAAGGTCGATTTACCGGCCATGTTGGGGCCGGTCAGCAACCAGATGGCGGCCCCGTCCTCTGCGCTGAGGTCACAGTCATTGGCTATAAATGCGTCACCGCCTTGTTGGCGCAGCGCGTGTTCCACGACCGGATGCCGACCGCCCTGCACGTCGAAGGCGCGTGACGTGTCGACCTGTGGGCGGCACCAGTTTTCACCGCGGGCAAGATCGGCCAGCGCAGTCGTCAGGTCAAGCTCGGCTAACCCGCGTGCCGCCTGGTTGAGGCGGGCGGCGAGGGATAGAATTTCGTCAGAAAGCCTTTGATAGAGCCGCTTTTCAATCTCAAGCGCCAGATTACCGGCGTTCAGAATACGTGTCTCGATCTCGGATAGTTCGACTGTTGTGAACCGCACCTGATTGGCGGTGGTCTGACGGTGGATATAGGTTTCGCTGAACGGCGGGTTGAGCATTTTTTCGGCATGGGTGGCCGTGGTTTCGATGAAGTAACCCAGCACGTTGTTGTGCTTGATCTTCAGCGAACTGATACCGGTGTGTTCCGCGTATTTCTGTTGAAATCCCGCGATGACGGATCGGCCTTCGTCACGCAGGGTGCGCGCCTCGTCCAGTTCCGCATCGAATCCCAGTGCGATAAACCCGCCGTCGCGCGCCAGAAGCGGTGGCTCTGCAATCAGTGCTTCGTCCAGCAGATTGAGCAAATCATCAAACCCGACGAGGTTTTGTAGTGCAGTGGCCAACAGAACTGGAAGGTCCTGGCCCTCGCAAAGCTCGGCGATCGCGTTGGCTTGGGTCAAGCCATTGCGGATGGCGGCCAGATCACGGGGACCGCCGCGTTCTAGCGACAGACGGGACAAAGCCCGGTCCAGGTCCGGAGTTTTGCGCAGGGATTCGCGCAGGTCGGACGCGATCAGGCTGTCCTCGGCTGCAAAACTTACTGCATCCAAGCGCGCGTGAATGACATCCAGATTGCGCGACGGGCTAGACAGGCGCTGTTCCAAAAGCCGCGCACCACCCGGTGTCACGGTCCGATCCACCACGGACAAAAGCGATCCGGCACGACCTCCAGAAAGCGAGCGCGTCAGTTCAAGATTGCGTCGCGTGGCGGCATCAATCTGCACGACCCGGTCTTCGGATTCTTTCAATGGTGTTTGCAGAAGGGGCAGTTTCCCCTTCTGTGTGATCTCCAGATAGTCGATCAAAGCACCCATTGCGGACACTTCGGCGCGACCAAAACTGCCAAAAGCATCCAATGCACCCACGTGAAACAGAGCGCAGATGCGTTTTTCGGCGGCCGTGCTGTCAAAACTGGCCCGTCCGATGGGCGTCAGTGAAATGCCAAGATCTCGGACCGGTTCGTTCAGTGTGTCTTGCGCGCCGTCTGCAACGATCAACTCAGATGGTGCCAATCGAGCAAGCTCTGGGCTAAGCCGTACCGATGTCAAAGGCATCACGTGAAACGCGCCGGTTGAAATATCGGCCCAGGCCAAAGCGGCCTCATCCCGGACTTCGGCATAGGCTGCCAGAAAGTTGTGGCGGCGCGCTTCCAGCAGGGCATCTTCGGTCAAGGTACCGGGTGTCACCAATCGCACGACATCCCGCTTTACGACTGATTTAGAGCCTCTTTTTTTGGCTTCAGCCGGGCTTTCCATCTGCTCGCAAACCGCGACACGAAACCCTTTGCGGATGAGGGTCAGCAGGTATCCTTCGGCTGCGTGGACAGGTACGCCACACATGGGGATATCATTCCCGTTGTGTTTACCGCGTTTGGTCAGGGCGATGTCCAGCGCCTCGGCGGCGTTGACGGCGTCTTCGAAAAACATCTCGTAGAAGTCACCCATGCGATAGAACAGCAGGGCGTCGGAATGGGCCTCTTTGATCTCGAGATATTGCGCCATCATTGGCGTGACTGTGGACAAGGCTGACCCCTTCTGGCGTATTCCGGGCGACCTTACAAACCCGGCCCCCGCGACGAAAGGTGAAATCTATTGTCGTTGAGACACAGACGGGCCTAGGCTAAGACGCTAAAGCCCGAAGTTGTAAAGAAACGACATATCCCATGCCCAAAACGAAGATCACCAAAGAAGAGGCACTGGCCTTTCACCTGGACCCCACCCCCGGCAAATGGGAGGTGCAGGCCACCGTTCCCATGACCACACAGCGCGATCTGTCGTTGGCCTACAGCCCCGGTGTGGCCGTTCCGTGTGAGGCCATCGCCGAAGCGCCCGAGACGGCCTATGACTATACCAACAAAGGTAACCTGGTGGCCGTAATCTCGAACGGTACGGCTGTTTTGGGGCTTGGCAATCTAGGTGCGCTTGGCGGTAAGCCGGTGATGGAAGGCAAGGCCGTTCTGTTCAAACGTTTTGCCGATGTGAACTCGATCGATATCGAGTTGGATACCGAAGACCCGGATGAATTCTGCCGTGCCGTTAAATTGATGGGTCCGACCTTTGGCGGCATCAATCTGGAAGACATTAAGGCGCCGGAATGCTTCATCATCGAACAGCGCCTTAAGGAAGAGATGGATATCCCCGTCTTCCACGACGATCAGCATGGGACAGCCGTGATCTGTGCGGCAGGTTTGCTTAACGCTTTGCATATTTCTGGCAAGAAAATCGAAGACGTCAAAATCGTTCTGAACGGTGCCGGGGCCGCGGGTATCGCCTGTATCGAACTGCTGAAATCCATGGGAGCAAAGCACGAGAACTGCATCGTTTGCGACACCAAGGGCGTTATCTATCAGGGCCGGACCGAGGGCATGAACCAGTGGAAGTCGGCCCATGCGATCTCGACTGATCTGCGGACGCTTGAAGACGCCATGAAGGGCGCGGACGTATTTTTGGGCGTGTCGGTCAAAGGGGCCGTGACTCAGGATATGGTCGCCAGCATGGCCGATAACCCTGTGATTTTCGCCATGGCCAACCCCGACCCCGAGATTACCCCGGAAGAGGCGCATGAGGTTCGCGTAGACGCGATCGTGGCCACGGGGCGCAGTGATTATCCAAATCAGGTCAATAACGTTCTGGGCTTTCCCTACCTGTTCCGCGGCGCACTGGATATCCATGCCCGCGCTATCAATGACGAGATGAAGATCGCCTGCGCACATGCACTTGCCCGTTTGGCGCGTGAGGATGTGCCGGATGAGGTCGCAATGGCCTATGGCAAGTCGCTGACTTTCGGGCGGGATTACATTATTCCCACACCCTTTGATCCACGTTTGATTCACCGCATTCCACCTGCCGTGGCCAAGGCAGGGATGGATACAGGCGCAGCACGACGCCCCATTATCGACATGGAGGCTTATGAGCTGAGCCTCAAATCCCGCATGGATCCAACGGCAAGTATTTTGCGGGGGTTGAACGCGCGTGCCCGCGCGGCGCAAAGCCGAATGATCTTTGCCGAAGGTGATGATCCACGTGTGTTGCGTGCCGCTGTAACCTACCAACGCTCAGGCTTCGGCAAGGCATTAGTTGTGGGCCGCGCCGATGATGTGAAGGCCAAACTGGAAGAAGCGGGTCTGGGTGACGCTGTGCGCGAGTTGGAGGTTGTGAATGCCGCCAATACAACGCATCTCGAGACCTATTCGAACTTTTTGTATCAGCGCCTGCAGCGCAAAGGCTTTGACCGCAAGGACATCCATCGTCTGGCGGCGCGGGACCGGCATGTGTTCTCGGCGTTGATGCTGGCGCACGGACATGGTGACGGCCTTGTAACCGGTGCCACGCGAAAATCGGCGCATGTTCTGGACAGGATCAACCATGTCTTTGACGCCGATGCCGCGCACGGTGCAGCAGGTGTGACTGCGTTGCTTCACAAGGGGCGGATCGTACTTATCGGCGACACGCTTGTGCATGAATGGCCGGATGAGAATGATCTGGCCAATATTGCCGAACGTTCGGCCGCCGTTGCGCGTCATATGGGGCTTGAGCCACGCGTGGCGTTTGTCAGCTTTTCGACTTTTGGGTATCCGGTGTCCGAGCGGGCCGAAAAAATGCACCGCGCCCCTGCTGTTTTGGATCAGCGTGGCGTTGATTTCGAATACGAAGGCGAAATGACCGTGGATGTTGCGTTGAACGTGGATCAGCAAGCCACTTACCCGTTCCAGCGCCTGACTGGACCTGCCAACATCCTTATTGTACCTGCGCGCCACTCGGCCTCGATCTCAACCAAATTGATGCAGGAAATGGGTGGCGCGACGGTGATTGGCCCGATCCTGTCTGGGATCGACAAGCCGATTCAGATCTGCTCGACCGTGTCGACAGCGAATGACATCCTGAACATGGCCATTCTGGCCTCGTGCGATATCTCGGGCAAACCATGACAATCTGGAACCTCGGCTCGATCAATGCGGATATGATCTATGACGTTCCGCACCTGCCGGGACCCGGAGAAACCCTTTCGGCCAACCGTCTGGATCGGTTTTTGGGTGGAAAGGGTGCGAATATGTCAGTGGCCGCTGCACGGGCCGGGGGTCAGATTTCGCATATTGGCGCTGTAGGGGCGGATGGACGGTGGGCGCGCGATCGGCTGACCGAATATGGTGTCGATACGCGCTATATCTCAGAGGTCGAAATTCCGACAGGACACGCCATTATCGCGGTGGATGCAGAGGGTGAAAACAATATCATCCTGTTTCCCGGTGCGAACCATGTGATCTCAGCCGCGCAGTTGGGCCAGGCGCTGTCGTCCGCTTCGCGTGGCGATTTGTTGATGATGCAGAACGAAACCAACCTTCAGGTTGAGGCTGCAAAAATGGGAAAGGAACTGGGCCTGACCGTTTGCTATGCCGCGGCCCCGTTTCAGGCCCAGGCCGTTCAAGCGGTCTTGCCTTACCTCGATTTCCTGATCCTGAACGAGGTTGAAGCGGAACAGTTGTTCGAGGCGACCGGACAGAAGGTGGCCGACCTGAATGTCGAGCATATCATTGTCACCAAGGGATCGGATGGCGCGCGGTACTTCCACAAAGGTCAAGCAGCGGATTTCGCGGCCCATAAGGTGCAGGTTGTCGACACAACCGGCGCAGGAGATACTTTCACCGGCTACGTTCTTGCGGGAATGGATCGTGGGATGCCGATGCCGCAAGCGATTTCACAAGCAAACCGTGCCGCGGCTCTGATGGTCACGCGGCACGGTACAGCTGATGTCATCCCCGATTTGAAAGAGGTGAGCGAAGCGCAGTTCGATTAAGATCCGACGAACGGCGCGTCGCTGCCCCACAGCTGTTTTACACGGTCGTCACGGCCACAGGCTTTACGGTAAGCCTTGTAGGCGCTGTGCTGACGTTTGGGACCAAAGCGGGTAAACACCAGCTTGTTCCCTTTGTAATAATCCTGATGGTATTCGTCCGCAGGATAGAATGCGCCCTGCTGAAGGATCGGGGTTACTACGGTTTGACCCAAGGCGCGCTGGGCGTTTGCCTTGGCAGCTTCGGCCAGTGCTTTTTCCCCTGCACCAGAGACGAAAATGGCCGTGCGATAGCTGTCACCCCGGTCGCAGAACTGTCCGCCGGCGTCGGTCGGATCGACGGAGCGGAAGAACATGTTCAGCAGGGTTTCACGGGAAACGCGCGCGGGATCAAACGTGATCTGAACCGCCTCATAGTGTCCAGAGCCACCTTTGGAGACCTGATCGTAGGTCGGGTTTGCGACACTGCCTCCGGTAAAGCCCGAAACGGCTCCGATAACGCCGGGAACGGATTCGAAATCGGATTCAACGCACCAGAAACACCCGCCTGCTACGGTCAGGGTTTCGGTTTCGGCTGCCGGAGCTGGTGCGGCACGCAGCAAAGCAGCGATGGTGATCAAAGCAAAAAGAAGCGTCGGTTTGACGTAGTCGAGATAAGCGATGCGGGTCATGGCAGGTCTCCTTCTGAGATTAAGCTGCCCTCTCTTTTCGTCCGGTGCAATCGTCTGACATCGTTTGTAACGCGCTGGTGAGACGAGTTTATCCCAGCAGCTGCCCCAGCTTCATCGCCACCCCCATATTTCCCGAAATCTTGAGCTTACCCAACGCAACCCCGGTCATGGGGTTCAGCTTGCCGGTCAGCAGTTTGGTCAGATTGTCTTTTGAAATTCGGATCGTACAGTCGGTGTCCTGATCCTGTGTCGTGGCCTGATTGTCGGCCAGAACAATGACTCCATCTTCGCCGCAATCGAATTTCAGCGACCCGTCAAAGCTTTTGCCAGTCAGGCCTTTTTGAATTCCGTCAGCGATCTCTTGCAACATGATGTCCTCAGTCTTTGGTTTGACATGACGTAAAGGTAAACCGATCAGGCGGGCAAGGATGACCCAACTGGAACTGACGTGACAGTGAATGAAAAAACCCCGGCGCAGATGGCCGGGGTTGTATGTCTTGCAAAAGGCTGGGTTATTTTGAAACGCGCTTGTCGCGGGCCGCCAACAGCTTAAGCCGCAGCGCGTTCAATTGGATGAAACCTGCCGCGTCGGTCTGATCATAGGCACCGGCGTCTTCCTCAAAGGTCACGTGTGCCTCGGAATACAGCGAATGTTCTGACCAGCGCCCGACGGTCGAGGCCAGACCTTTATACAGTTTCACACGCACGGTGCCTGTGACGTGTTCCTGCGATTTGTCGATTGCGGCCTGCAGCATCTCACGCTCGGGCGAGTACCAGAAGCCGTTATAGATCAGCTCGGCATATTGCGGCATCAGCTGGTCTTTCAGGTGCATCGCGCCACGGTCCATGGTGATCGACTCGATACCACGGTGCGCCTCCAGCAGGATGGTGCCGCCGGGCGTCTCATAGATGCCGCGCGATTTCATACCGACAAAGCGGCCTTCGACCAGATCGAGACGACCAATGCCGTGCTTGCCGCCATATTCGTTCAGCTTGGTCAGGATGGTTGCGGGGCTCATTGCCTCGCCATTGATGCTGACCGCGTCGCCTTTTTCGAAACCGATTTCGATGAATTCGGGCTGGTTCGGCGCATCCTCGGGGTGGACAGTGCGCTGGTACACATAGTCCGGCGCCATATCGGCGGGGTCTTCCAGAACCTTACCCTCGGACGAGGTGTGCAGCAGGTTAGCATCGACTGAGAACGGAGCCTCACCGCGTTTGTCCTTGGCAATCGGGATCTGGTTCTGTTCGGCAAATTCCAGCAGCTTGGTACGGCTGGTCAGGTCCCATTCACGCCAGGGCGCGATGACCTTGATGTCGGGGTTCAGCGCGTAGGCCGCCAGTTCGAACCGCACCTGATCGTTGCCCTTACCAGTTGCGCCATGGGCCACAGCATCGGCACCGGTGGCTTCGGCAATCTCAACCAGACGTTTTGAGATCAACGGGCGCGCGATGGAGGTGCCCAGCAGGTACAGCCCCTCATACTGCGCATTGGCGCGGAACATCGGGAAGACGAAATCGCGGACAAATTCCTCACGGATATCCTCGATATAAATGTTCTCGGGTTTGATCCCCAGCAACTCGGCCTTTTGACGCGCGGGCTCAAGCTCTTCACCCTGTCCCAGATCGGCGGTGAAGGTGACGACCTCACAGCCATACTCGGTCTGCAGCCATTTCAGGATGATCGAGGTATCAAGGCCACCGGAATAGGCCAGAACAACTTTCTTGGGCGCGGACATCTGACTTCCCCTTATTCGTAAGACGCTTGGCCCCTAGCGGGTTTTGAACGTGGGGGCAAGTTATCTGCGTTGACCTGAACGCCGAATTAGGATGAAACATTCACATATAAAACAAGGATTGGTTGAAGGGACAGTTTCAAGATGTTGGGTTTGCAGATTTTCACGCATTCCGTGCGAATGGTTTTTGGAAACCTCAAGCAGGTTCTTCAGATTACCTTCGGACCTGCGATGGTTGCGACGGCTGCAATCGTTGCTTTGTTTCTGCTGTTGGACGTACCACTGGACCAGCTGGATGCGGAAACGGGTGAATTACCGCCCGGCACATCTTATGCGTCGGTGGTTCTTTTTGTCGCCGGTGTGGTCTTTGTCGCGGTGACAACAATGTTCTGGATCGCTGTTTCATGGCACCGCTTCATTCTGATGGAGGAATATCCCAGCGGTATATTCCCAACGTTCCGATTCGACAGAATTCTGGCCTATCTGGGACGCGTTTTGATGCTGGGTATCCTTATGGCGATTGCCTTTCTTCCCATGGGGTTTGTTGCGGCCGCTCTTGGTGGCGGGGTGCTGGCACTGGCGGTTATGGCGGTGTACGCCATCTTTTTGTTTGTCAGCTTTTACCGCTTGTCCATAATTCTGCCCGCCGCAGCAATTGGCCATCCGTTGACTCTGGGGGATGCCTGGAACAGCACTCACGGAACCGCAGGAGCAATCTTCGGACTTCTGGTCGTGAACTTCGTGTTCCAGCTTTTGGTGCAACTGGTTTTCACGACACTGGCGTTAATTCCTGTCCTGGGAATTCTGGCAAGCGTGTTCTTTGGAACCTTGGTGCTGCCACTGATCAATGTCAGCATCCTGACCACCATGTACGGCGTGTTCATAGAAAAACGTGAACTGACCTGAGCGCCCGTACACATATGTATTCCTTGCCCTTTCAGCAGTGATGGGGCAGGGACTGCGGCATGACCGATTTCATGACCCGTGCCCGCGCCGCCGAACAGGCGATGCGCTCTGTATTCCCGGCAACGCCGCTACAGCGGAATGCCCATCTGTCTGACCGATATGGCGCTGATATCTGGCTCAAGCGCGAGGATCTCAGCCCGGTGCGGTCGTACAAGATACGCGGTGCGTTCAACGCGATGCGTAAGCAGCAGGGTCAGGACCTGTTTGTCTGCGCCAGCGCGGGAAATCACGCGCAGGGCGTGGCCTATATGTGCAAGCACCTCAATGTGCGCGGTGTGATTTTCATGCCGGTCACCACGCCGCAGCAGAAAATCCAGAAAACCCGCATCTTCGGTGGCGACAATATCGAGATCCACCTGATCGGCGACTATTTCGACGACACTCTGGCCGCAGCGCAGGATTGGTGCGCCCAACAGGGCGGTTACTTTTTGTCCCCGTTTGACGATGAAGACGTGATTGAGGGGCAGGCATCCTTAGCCGTAGAAATCGAAGAGCAATTGGGCGGGTTGCCCGATCACGTCATACTTCCGGTAGGTGGAGGCGGCATGTCGTCAGGTGTGGCGACATGGTTCGGGGATCGAACCCATTGTCTGTTTGTCGAACCCAAGGGTGGCGCGTGTTTGCATGCGGCTATGGCGGCGGGTCACCCGGTCTCGCTAGATCACGTGGACAACTTTGTCGACGGGGCAGCTGTTGGTCGGATTGGTGCCAAGCCGTTCGAGTTATTGAAAGGGCGGCACTTATCCGATGTGCATGTTCTGTCCGAGGATCGCATCTGCACAACGATGATCGAGATGTTGAACGTTGAAGGCATCGTGTTAGAGCCTGCTGGCGCGCTGGCTATTGAGGCGCTGGGCGATATTCAAAGCTTTATTCGTGGTAAGACCGTCGTCTGCGTCACGTCAGGCGGCAACTTTGATTTCGAGCGTTTGCCCGAGGTCAAAGAACGCGCCCAGCGTTATTCCGGGGTCAAGAAGTACTTCATTCTGCGCTTGCCGCAGCGACCCGGCGCACTGAAGGAATTTCTGGGTATTCTCGGCCCCGAGGATGACATCGCGCGGTTTGAGTATATGAAAAAGTCAGCCCGGAATTTCGGCTCGGTCCTGATCGGGATTGAAACCCGCAAGCCCGAGAATTTTGCAAGATTGTTCGCGCATCTGGACGAAGCCGGGTTCACCTATACCGACATCACCGAAGACGAAACGCTGGCGCAGTTTGTGATCTAGACCAGATTCTTTTCAGCCTCGGCGTGAAATTCTGCGCGCGAGGCGTCGTAAGTGGTGAGAATTGCGGCCAGATCAACATCCATTGCACAACCGGCAGCGGCGGCACGCTCTCCGTCTTGGCAGAGTTTGGAAAATTGCTGAAACCCAAGGCTTAGGGCGCTGCCTTTCAGAAAGTGCAGATTCTGTTCCAAATCGATGCGGCCCTTGTCCCTGTTCATGCGCTCAATCACCTCCTGAACTTCTTCCAGAAAGATTTGCACCACCTCGTCAAACTCGCTGGCACCGACTTCGTTCCGCAGCTGTTTGACCCTGCCCCAGTCGATCATGGCGCCCTCTCTTTGGGTATAGCGATAGGTGTTTGATAGCCTTCGACAGGTAAAGGCCCAGTTAAGCTAACCTTTCACCGGTTGTTAAACCGCAGCGCGGTAGGGTCGCCTCAGGTCGGAAAACGCTGCATCGCAGAGGAAACAGGTGGCACAGGTCAATCAGGCAGACGCCAGAGCAGAGCTGGACTTCGGCGTGATCCGAAAGGTGCTGGTCGTGGATGACAGCCGCCTGCAACGCCGCATATTGGTCGCGTCGCTCAAGAAATGGGGTTTCGACGTTCTTGAGGCTGACACCGGAGAAGCCGCGCTGAGTATCTGCGCGGATGATCCACCGGATCTTGTGCTTAGCGATTGGGTCATGCCCGGGATGAGCGGTCTGGAGTTCTGTCGATCTTTTCGGGCCTTGGATTGCAGGCATTACAGCTATTTCATCCTTCTGACATCCAAGAGTGAAAAGCAGGAGGTTGCGCGCGGATTGGATGCGGGTGCCGATGACTTTCTGATCAAACCGCTAGAGGCGGATGAGCTGCGCGCGCGTATTTCGGCCGGCGCGCGCATTCTGGGAATGCAACGCGAGCTGTCCGAGAAAAACCGCATGATCGAAACCGCTTTGGAAGAATTACGCGTGGCCCATGATGCCATCGACAAGGACTTGATTCAGGCAAGGAAAATTCAGGAATCCCTTGTACCCGAATTGACCAGAGATTTCGGGAAGTCCCGGGTCAGCATGCTGCTTAAACCGTGTGGGCATATCGGTGGCGACCTGGTCGGTATGTTTTCACCCGGCGTGAACAGGTTGGGGTTTTACAGCATAGATGTGTCAGGTCACGGGATCACCTCGGCCATGATGACCGCACGATTGGGTGGCTATCTTTCCAGTAAGCACTTCGATCAGAACGTCGCGATGGAAAAGCGTTTTGACAAGTTCTACGCGTTGTTGCCGCCTGAACAGGTGGCAGAGATGCTCAATTGCCGTTTGATGGCCGATGCAGGTGTCGAAGAATATTTCACCATGGTCTATGCCATTGTGGACCTGCGCAACGGACATCTGAAAATGGTGCAGGCCGGGCATCCTCATCCGCTGATGTTGCGCCAGGACGGAACGACTGAGTTTTTGGGCGAGGGGGGCCTTCCCATTGGACTTTTGCCCAACGTCACATTTCAACGGACCGAGACCTACATGCAACCCGGTGACAGGCTGCTGCTGTATTCCGACGGCTTTACCGAGTGCCGTATGGCCGAAGGCGGGTTGTTAGAAGAAGAAGGGTTGCACAAACTGGCAGAGGATTGCGCGCAAGGTCGTGGCGGGACGGAATTTCTGGATGACATGTTCTGGAGGTTGACGCAGGCGATGGTCCCGGACACAGGCATGGATGACGATGTGTCAGCCGTGTTTTTTGAGTTCAACGGAGCTTAGAGCCTCAGCAGGTGGCGCGTCGCGAAATACCGGTCTCCGCCATTGCCCAGCATTTGTGCGGCTTCTGCGCTGTCCATCCAAAGGGCTTCGTGAAAGGGTTCGGTCGGGGGTCCGACGCGACGGACAGGGCGGGCCTTATAGATCAGGCAAACCTTTTCGGCCCAAAGGTCATATTCTGGCATGTAGGTGAATCGGCGAAATGCTCCGATCCGGCGCGGGTCGGCTACGCGCCAACCGGTTTCTTCAAACACTTCACGATGCAGCGCAGTAATGGGTGATTCGCCGGGATCTATGCCACCTCCGGGCAATTGCAGATCAGGACCGGGCTCCATCTGGCAGGTCAGCAAAAGGCTTCGACCCTTGGGCAACAACGCGTATACGCCCACACGCCGTGTGTATTTGCGCCCCGCTTGTGGGGTTTCACCGAACCGTCTGATCATGTATGGCCCCTTACAACCCGAATTGTTCGACCTATATGCTGGCGGTATGCCAATCTGTGGCGTGTAAGGAAACCCCATGTCTCTTGGAACCAAAATCGCGTGGGACGACACCGTCCTGCCCTTTCAACTTGATGTATCGGATATGCGTGGCCGCGTGGCGCGGCTGGACGGGGTGCTGGATGGCATCCTGCAACAGCATGATTATCCGGAAAAGGTTGAGGCACTGGTGGCCGAAATGGCCCTGCTGACCGCGTTGATCGGCCAGACGGTATCGCTGCGCTGGAAACTGTCGCTGCAGGTGCAGTCCAAAGGGGCTGTCCGAATGATTGCCACCGACTACTACGCGCCAAAGACCGAAGGTGAACCAGCCCGAATTCGCGCCTATGCCAGCTTCGACCGTGACAAGCTGACAGATGCGGCACCTTTTGATCAGGTTGGCGAAGGGTATTTCGCCATTCTGATCGATCAGGGTGAAGGCACGCAGCCATATCAGGGTATCACGCCACTGGCCGGAGGGTCGCTGAGCGCCTGTGCCGAGGCTTATTTTGCGCAGTCCGAACAGCTTCCAACCCGGTTTTCGCTGAGCTTTGGAAAATCGACCGAACCGGGTGTTGGTGAACACTGGCGCGCGGGTGGCGTGATGTTGCAGCACATGCCCAAAGCATCCCCGTTTGCGGCGTCAGGCGAAGGCAGCGGTGAAATACTGACCGCCAATGATCTGGTTGAC
This sequence comes from Ruegeria sp. BG8, assembly GCF_056538325.1. NCBI lineage: Bacteria > Pseudomonadati > Pseudomonadota > Alphaproteobacteria > Rhodobacterales > Roseobacteraceae > Ruegeria > Ruegeria sp. BG8. The sequence continues at coordinate 128,385 of NZ_JBQFSZ010000007.1, forward strand.
GGAGAAGAAGGTGAGAATTGGGGTCGGGTCAACATCCTGCTGGACACGGTCGAAGACCTTGAGCTGATCGGTCCCTCGGTTGCGCCGACCGACCTGCTTGTCCGTCTGTTTCATGAAGAAAAGCCGCGGGTCTATGACGCTCAACCGGTGCAGTTTGGGTGCACCTGCTCTGAAGATCGCGTGCGCCAGAGCCTTTCGATCTATTCGGCCAAGGACATCGAAAAGATGACAACGGACGAAGGTCAGGTGACAGCGGACTGTCAGTTCTGTGGGGCGCACTACGTGCTGGATCCCGCAACGGTCGGGTTTGATGCAGACGGTGCCTGACCCAACAGAAACGCTGCGAGCGGCTTTGCGCCGCCCCGGCCATGGCTCAAGCGATTTCGATCTCAACCCAGAGACCGTCTTGCCGGAAGGCCGTAAATTGCGCCCGGCAGGTGTATTGGTCCCGATATCGCTTGTGGATGATACGCCGCGCCTGATTTTGACGAAACGGTCCTCGGCCCTGAAACACCATCCCGGTCAGATCGCGTTTCCTGGCGGCAAACAGGATCAGGAAGACCCCGACGTGACCGCGACAGCCCTGCGCGAAGCACAGGAAGAGATCGGCCTGCCGCCCAATTTGCCCGAGATTTTGGGCCATCTGCCAACGCATGAAACGGTGACATCGTTTACCGTCACACCTGTTGTTGCCGTGCTGCGCGAAAGGTTTGACCCGATCCCCGAGACAGGCGAAGTAGACGAGGTTTTCTCGGTTCCGCTTGATCATGTGCTTGACCCTGCGAATTATATTGTCGAAGCGCGTCGCTGGCGGGGTCAACGGCGGTATTATTTCACGGTGCCTTATGGCCCCTATTACATTTGGGGTGCGACGGCGCGTATGTTGCGGGGGTTGGCCGCGCGGATGAGTGAATGATCAAACTGACGGATAGCTGGGTTTCGAATCCGGCAACGCAGAAAGTATGCGCTGCGCTGGGCGATGCCGGGGCACAGGCTTTGTTTGTTGGCGGATGTGTTCGAAATGCGCTGTTGGGTGCGTCAGTATCTGATATCGACATTGCGACTGACGCACGTCCCGAAAGGGTCATGGAACTGGTACAGGCGGTGGGGTTAAAGGCAATTCCAACCGGCATAGACCACGGAACGATTACGGTTGTTTCCGAAGGCATCCCGCACGAAGTCACCACTTTTCGCCGAGATGTCGAAACGGATGGACGCCGGGCTGTGGTCGCTTTTGCAAATGACATTAAAGAAGACGCAGCCCGTCGCGACTTTACCATGAACGCGTTGTATGCGCAGGCGGATGGCACGGTTCTGGATCCTTTGAACGGGTTGCCAGATCTGCAGGCGCGTTGTGTCCGCTTCATAGGGGCTGCCGAAAACCGAATCCGCGAAGATTATCTGCGGTCACTGCGCTATTTCCGGTTTCACGCCTGGTACGGCGATGCGGATGCAGGCTTCGACGCAGATGCCCTTGCGGCGATTGCTGCCAATCTGGACGGGCTGACCAGCCTATCCCGGGAACGCGTCGGAGCAGAATTGTTAAAGCTGCTGGGCGCGCCCGACCCCGCGCCGTCGGTTGCGGCGATGCGCAGTGCGGGTGTCTTGTCGCAAATTCTACCGGGGGCCGAAGACCGCGCACTGGCGCCGCTGATTGCGTTGGAACAACAAGCTGGTGTTGGGCCAGAACCGCTTAGACGATTGGCTGCAATTGCAACGCCCGAGCTGGCCCAAACACTGCGTCTCAGCAAGGCGCAACTACAACGCTTGACCCGAATGCGGGAAGAGGCGGCCGGAAATGCGGGCATTGCCGAGCTTGGGTTTCGATACGGTGAAGAAGATGGAATGCACGAAGTTCTGCTGCGTTGTGCTTTTCTCGAACAACCCTGGACCGAAAACATGCAGGACGATTTGCGCAAAGGATCTGCCGCCGATTTTCCAGTACGCGCAACCGATCTGATCCCCGCGTTTTCTGGCCCTGCGCTGGGCAAAAAACTGGCCGAGCTTGAGGCGCGTTGGATCGCGTCCGGTTTTGTCCTGACCCGCGATGACTTGCTGGGCGGTTAGTCCCGAGTCTCAAAAGGGGATGACAATTTGAATTGTTTGTGGTTACGTGCGCCAGTCACATGAATGGAGGGATGCGAATGTATTACGGGATCTGGGACAGCTAAGGCTGGAACACTTTGACCCGTAGGGGTGGTGTTCTGGCACCATCTTTCTTCGCATGACTAATTTTCTGCTCAATCGGAGCACTCTCCATGTTTCGCTATTTCGAAAACCTCGTTGACCCTTTTGTTGCCTACAAGGAAACCAATACGCCGCCCACACGGTTGTGGCCGTTCATGTTGGAATATACCCGGCCCTTCTATCGGCTTTTTGCCTGGGCTGCTCTGATCTCGGTCGTCGTTGCGGCGGTCGAGGTGGGGTTGATCTATTACATGGGTCGCGTGGTCGATCTGTTGTCGGGTTCTCCGGCTGAGGTCTGGCAATCCCACGGTACCGAACTGATCCTGATGGCCGTGTTTGTTCTGCTGCTCAGGCCGCTGCTTCATGTGGTGGACGTTTTGCTGCTGAACAACGCGATCCTTCCGAATATCGGCACGATATTCCGCTGGCGTGCGCATAAACATGTGCTGCGTCAGTCCGTCAAATGGTTCGAGAATGATTTTGCAGGCCGCATTGCAAACCGGATCATGCAGACACCTCCTGCCGCAGGCGAAGCCGTGTTTCAGGTGTTCGATGCCATATCATTCTCGCTGGCGTATCTGGTTGGCGCAGCAATTCTTTTGATGGCGGCCGATCCCAGGTTGTTGTTGCCCCTTTTGATCTGGTTCGTGTTGTACGGGTTGTTGGTGCATTGGACGGTTCAGCGGGTTGGGCCCGCGTCCAAGGCGGCCTCTGACGCGCGCTCGGCCGTGACCGGCCGTGTGGTGGACAGCTATACTAACATCCATTCCGTCAAGATGTTCGCGCACGCTGAACAAGAGTTGGACTATGCACGCGAAGCGATAGAGGAAACGCGCCGCACTTTCCAATACGAGATGCGGATTTTCACCATCATGGATGCCGTTCTTGTCACACTGAACGGATTGCTGATTGTGGGCGTTGTCGGCTGGTCTATTGCGCTTTGGATGCAGGGCAGCGCTTCGGTCGGAGTGGTGGCGGCTGCGACGGCGCTGACTTTGCGGCTGAACGCGATGACCGGTTGGATCATGTGGGCCCTGACCAGTTTCTTTCGCCAGTTGGGTGTTGTGGCCGAAGGGATGGAAACGATTGCCCAACCCATTGATCTGCTGGATGCCCCCGACGCCAAACCGCTGAACCTGACCAACGGCCAGATCGACATCCGTGAGTTGTCGCACCACTATGGGCGTAAAACCGGTGGGCTGGATCATATCAACCTCACGATCCAGCCGGGTGAAAAGATCGGGTTGATCGGACGTTCAGGCGCTGGGAAATCGACTCTGGTTAAGCTGCTTTTGCGCTTCTACGACGTAGAGCAGGGTGCAATTCTGATCGACGATCAGAACATTGCGTATGTCACGCAAGACAGTTTGCGCAGTCGTATCGGTATGGTTCAGCAAGACAGTGCTTTGCTGCATCGTTCGGTCCGTGAAAACATCCTGTATGGCCGACCAGACGCCACAGAGGAACAGATGATCGCCGCCGCCAAACAGGCCGAGGCGCATGAGTTCATTCTGGACCTGCAGGATCCGCAGGGGCGCACGGGTTACGATGCCCATGTGGGCGAGCGGGGCGTGAAGCTGTCGGGAGGACAGCGGCAACGTGTGACCCTGGCACGGGTGATCCTGAAGGACGCGCCAATCCTGTTGTTGGATGAGGCGACATCTGCCCTAGATTCCGAGGTCGAAGCTTCGATTCAGGAAACTCTTTACGGTATGATGCAAGGTAAAACCGTGATCGCCATTGCCCACCGCCTCAGCACGATCGCCCAAATGGACCGGATTTTGGTTATGGATGGCGGCCGGATCGTCGAGCAGGGCGGTCATGCGGACCTACTGTCTCAGGGCGGGCTTTACGCTCAATTCTGGGCGCGGCAATCAGGTGGCTTCCTGAACCCCGAGGCTGCGGAATGAGGATCGCCGACCTCATAAACCCGTTCAAAAACGTAGAAACGCCCCCGCCGCAATCATTGGGGGCGTTCATCCGCTGGAGCTTGTCCGGCGCGTGGCCAATGCTGTTTGTCGCGGCTTTCTTTTCGGCCAGTGCCGGCGCGCTTGAGGCCGGAACGGCGTGGATACTGGGCCTTGTGGTCGACATTGCGACCACCAGCACACCAGAGAGCTTTTTCACCGCTGGCAATATATGGATGATTGCAGCCGCGGCAGCCTTCTTCATGCTGGTGCGCCCGGTCTTCTTTGGCCTGTCGGCGTTTTCGAACAACTATGTGGTCATGCCCAACATACCACCACTTGTGCTGGCCAAGTTGAACCGCTGGACGCTGGGCCAGTCGGTGACATATTTCGATGACGATTTCGCTGGGCGGATCGCGCAAAAACAGATGCAAACGGCAACCGCTATGGCGTCTGTTGTGTCAGAAACGATCAGTGCGATTGTCTTTGCGATGGCTTCGTTGGTCGGCTCTTTGCTTTTGTTAGGCTCTATTCATCCGTTGGTGATGATCCCTTTCGTCGTATGGCTGGGCGTCTATTTTTTGTTGATCCGTTGGTATCTGCCGCGCATTCGCAAACGGTCGGCTGCACGTGCTGGCGCGCGCGCGATGGTTTCAGGGCAAGTGGTTGATACGATCACCAATATCAAAACCGTTAAGCTATTCGCGCATTCCGCGTTCGAGGATCAGGCAGCGCGAGATTCGATGGTGGATCTGCGAGAACGGTCTTTGGAATTTGGCCGTCTGTCGGCCAGCTTTCGGTTCATCCTGATGGCTTTGGCCGGTGTCCTGCCGGTTGTTCTGATGGGCGTAACGCTGGGTCTTTGGCAAGCGGGCAATGCGACACCGGGTGATATTGTGGCGGCGGGTGCAGTCTCGATCCGGATATCGCAAATGACGGGCTGGGTCAGCTTCACGCTCATGGGGCTGTATTCCAATGTTGGCGAAATCGAAAACGGCATGAAAACGCTGGCAAAGCCAGAACGCGTCGAAGACAGCCCCACGGCAAAACGGTTGGTGGTGACCGAGGGGCGAATTGAATTTGACCATGTCAGTTTTGCTTATGGCCGCAATATCGGCGGTGTGTCCGGCATCGACATGATGATTCAACCTGGTGAGAAACTAGGCATCGTCGGCGCCTCGGGTGCGGGTAAGTCAACGTTGGTGTCGCTGTTGCTAAGGCTCTATGATGGGGAAAATGGCGTAATTCGTATCGATGATCAGGATATCGCGCAGGTTACTCAGGACAGTTTGCGCAGCCAGATTGGGATGGTCACACAAGAGACCGCCATGTTCAATCGGTCGGCCCGCGAGAACATCCTGTATGGCCGCCCGAACGCCACAGAGGATGAGATGGTTGCAGCGGCCCGGAAGGCCGAAGCGCATGATTTTATCCTCGGCTTGCAGGATGCGCATGGTCGTACGGGTTACGACGCGCATTTGGGTGAGCGGGGGGTAAAGCTTAGCGGTGGACAGCGTCAAAGGATCGCGTTGGCCCGCGCCATCCTCAAGGATGCGCCAATTCTGGTTCTGGATGAGGCGACCTCGGCCCTGGATTCTGAGGTTGAGGCGTCGATTCAAGCGGCATTGCACAGGGTGATGCAAGGCAAGACGGTTTTGGCCATCGCTCACCGCTTGTCCACCCTAAGTGAGATGGACCGGATCGTGGTTCTGGATCAGGGGCGTATTGTCGAAAGCGGCACCCATGACGCATTGCTTGAAAAGGGTGGGCTCTATGCGCGGTTCTGGCACCGGCAGTCGGGCGGGTTTATTCAGGCCGAAGCCGCAGAATAAGGGTTTTGTTGCATCAAAAGCCCCGGTATCACGCCCGTCATGACGCAGCAGTATACCATAAACCGCCTTGGACATCAGGGCGACGGCATTGCAGATGGACCGATCTACGCCCCGAGGACTCTGCCTGGTGAAGTCGTCACTGGTGTGGTCGAAGGTCAGACGCTGACGGATATCCGGGTCGAAACGCCGTCAGATCAACGGGTTAAGGCGCCCTGCCGCCATTACAAAGCGTGCGGTGGCTGTCAGTTGCAGCATGCTGCGGATAGCTTTGTTGCCAGCTGGAAGGTGGATGTCGTGCGCAACGCTTTGGCGGCTCAGGGGTTGGAGGCGCATATGCGCCCGATCCACACATCGCCTGAACGCACGCGCCGTCGCGCCACAATCGCTGTTCGGCGGACAAAAAAGGGCACTTTGGCGGGTTTTCATGGTCGGGCGTCCGATACAATCACTGAAATTTCTGATTGCCATCTGCTGGAGCCCGGTTTGATCGCGGCGATTCCGGTTGCCGAAGCCTTGGCCGTTCTCGGGGGCAGCCGCAAAGGCTTGCTTGCTGTGACACTGACCCTGTCCGAAGGCGGGCTTGATGTAGCGGTCAAAGGGGGAAAACCACTGGACGGGCCGTTGGAATTGGCGCTGGCGCAAGCGACCGAGAAATACGGATTGGCGCGGCTGAGTTGGGACAATGAAGTTATTGCCATGCGCCACGCGCCGGTTCAACGGTTTGGAACAGCCGCGGTCGTGCCACCACCGGGCGCTTTTCTTCAGGCAACGAAGGATGGAGAACAGGCTCTAACAAGCGCTGTTTTGCAAGCTGTATGTGGCGCGAAGCGTGTCGTAGATCTATTTGCTGGCAGCGGTACGTTCTCGCTGCCGCTCGCCCAAGGGGCCGAAGTGCATGCCGTGGAGGGCGAGGCCGAGATGACCCAAGCGCTGGACCAAGGGTGGAGACGCGCACAAGGTCTCAAGCGGGTTACGTCCGAGGCGCGGGATCTGTTCCGCCGTCCCTTGATGCCCGACGAACTGAAATCCTTTGATGCGGTCGTACTGGATCCGCCCCGAGCCGGCGCCGAAGCACAGGTTTCCGAACTCGCTCAGGCCAAACGACCCGTGATCGCTTATGTCTCGTGCAATCCTGTGACGTTTGCGCGCGACGCAAAAATACTTGTTAACGCGGGATACACCCTTGAATGGGTACAGGTGGTTGACCAATTTCGATGGTCGTCACACACCGAACTTGCCGCCCGGTTTACCCTGAACTCTTAACCCGAACAGGAGAGCACCCGAATGGGGATCACCCAACGCTTGCTTACCATCATTGAAGCCCCGATTTTCGGGAAATTCATCACAGGTGTCATTCTGTTCAACGCGGTGTTGCTGGGGATGGAAACCTCTCCAACAATAATGGAGGTGGCTGGGCCTTTGATCGTGACACTGGATAAAGTGTGTCTTGCGATCTTTGTGGCGGAAATCGCGATGAAGCTTATCGCCACCGGACGTAAGTTCTTCACAAGTGGCTGGAATATATTTGATTTCGTGATCGTTGGCATCGCCCTTGTCCCAAGCGCGGGGGCGCTTTCGGTGTTGCGTGCACTGCGTATTTTGCGGGTTCTGCGGGTCATCTCGGTTGCGCCGCGCCTGCGCCGGGTGGTCGAAGGGTTCATCTCGGCCTTGCCGGGGATGGCCAGCGTGTTCCTGTTGATGGCGATTCTGTTTTATATCGGTGCGGTGATCTCGACGAAGCTGTTCTCGTCATCCTTCCCAGACTGGTTCGGCGATCTTGGGTTGTCCGCCTATACACTGTTCCAGATCATGACACTGGAAAGCTGGTCGATGGGTATCGTGCGTCCGGTCATGGATGTTTATCCCTATGCCTGGATGTTCTTTGTACCCTTTATCATGGTCACGACATTTGCGGTCGTTAACCTGCTGGTAGGTCTGATCGTGAACTCTATGCAGGACGCCCACCATGCCGAGGATGAAGTTAAAACCGATGCCTATCGCGATGAAGTGCTGGAGCGGTTGGAATCAATTGAACGCCGATTGATGGAGCAGTCGAACAGCAAAAAGTGATTTCAGTTTTTGCGATTTCTGGCATAATCCTTAAAAAAAACAGAGCAGCAGGCAGTGAAACATGGATCGTCGAGCATTTGGATTGGGTGCTGTGGCTACGCTGGGCCTTTCGGCCTGTGCATCAGCCAGCCCACGATTTCTGACTTATGATGGACCCGAGGTGACCTCATTGGTCATCAATAAAGGTGCACGAAAATTATATCTTTTGCACAATGAACATGTGCTTAAGGAATATAAAGTTGACTTGGGCTTTGCGCCTGCCGGGACCAAAACCGAACGTGGCGATGGCCGTACACCCGAAGGTACTTACCTGATAAACCGCCGTAATCCGAACAGCCGCTATCATTTGTCGCTGGGCATTTCTTATCCAAACTCCAAAGATATTGCACAGGCTAAGGCTGCCGGTGTCGATCCGGGCGGCGATATATTTATCCACGGTCAACCGAATCGCCGTGCAGAGCGTAAGCGCGCGAGCAAAACACCGGATTGGACAGCGGGCTGCATAGCGGTCAAGAACGAAGAGATCGAAGAAATCTACGCGATGGTTAATCGCGGTACGATCATAACGTTGCGTCCGTAGCCGGTTTCCAAGCTCCAAACCCGAATTGCATATAGTCGCGTTGGTAGGCCTCCCCTGCCAGCGTTTCGAGTTGTTCGTCGTAGATCTGGGCCAGCGTGTAAGGCGTATCCGCAGCGATTTCTTTGGGTTCAGGTGGATTGGCGTGACCCATTTGTTGGGCCACCCTCGATAACGCTACGGGCAATTCATTTTCGCGCAGGATAAGATCCGGCATGGCAAAGGATGCCATCCCTTCCAACACCTGTGCTTGACTGCACCAGACGCCATCCACGCGAACCGGGGTTTGCCCTGCCAGATTCTGGCGCAAGAACACCAGAAATGCCGCAAAAGCTTCGCGATGCTGATCAACCGAGTAGTTTTCGTCGCGCACCTGTCCGGGGATCGGAATTTTGAACCTGTTACGCAGCATATTGCGGATCTTTAGGTATGCACCTGGTTCGGTGCTCAGGATATACCGGCAAAAGGCTGTGTGTGCTCGCGCCAACGGGTGACGTAGAACCGTGAATTTTCGATGTCCGGGATGCGCCTGCATCCACCGGCGGGTTTGTTTGCGGTTTTGGTTGATCAACAGTTCATCGGGATCAACGTGATCCAGCGCCGCCATCCAATCCCTTATCTGCGCTTCAACTCCGTTGCGAACAGGAAGATACATAAGCGGTGTCTTTGGGCCCGCGACATAGTTCGCTACTGCGGGCCCGCGACGAGGCTCCAGATTGGGTGAGCGGTGCAGATTGAACCGGTCGAACTGGGACAAGGCGGCTTCCATCTCAACCGGGTTCGTGACCTTCTCCAAAGGCGGCTCTGGATTTTGGGGCTTCAGCGTATCATCGAGTGCGGAAAGGCGGCTGTCTATACCCAGCCATTCGGCCAGACCGTTTATCGTGTCCAACCGGTTCAGATCATCATACGAGATGTAGAAAGCTGTTTGTCCCGACGCCTGTAAACGATGCGATAGCAGCAGTTGAAACTGCTCTAGTTGCTCCAGGTATTGTTCAAACTTGGTGGTGTCGAATTCAATCTGCGCATCGCGGCGGCGCTTAACGTTTTTGAGCTGCCACTGCTTGGTTTCACGCGCGATTTGCAGGGAAATGTAGCTGTCCATGGGATTGCGCGTCAAAATGATCTTTGCGCAGCGCGGATCATCCAAAACAGGCTCTAACACACGCGGATCATGCCCATCGAAAAACCGAAACCCGTTGATCTGCCCTGGGCCTGAGCGAATGGCATCCAGCAGGGTTGCGGGATCGCTATCTCGTGTTTCCAGTGAGACGCCCAACAGCTCATCCGATTTTAGCCGTCCGATAAAATGCGGATTGAAGGCTTCGCCATGGCTGGTAATCCCCTCCAGCGCGTTCAGGTTGGCCTCAAGCAAGTTGGACCCGGTGCGCATGGCGGCAAGAATGACGAAATAGTCGAACCCGGAGTGCATGGCGGCCTACTGCACAAGATAGGGTTTACGGTAAGGCTTAGGCTTGCTGCCAAACACGTCATCAACAGGGAAATCGCCCATAAGATACGGGTGCATTCCCTGGTTTTTGAGGTTTTGCAGAAACTTCCCAAAGCCCGTCAGGTCAACCATGGTTGGAGCAGTTGTCAGATGGCTAGTGGCCGACGCGCCGATTTCATCCGTTATCGTCTGCAGGGCCTCGATCGGGGATTCAATGAATTCCGCCAATGACCATGTGCGCACGCGCGCCTTGGTCCAGACCGAGTTCAGAACCTCAAGCTGCTTGGTTTCGATCCGCTGCAGGCGCGCCGCCTCATTTCGTATGTCGCCAAAGTTCAGGTTCTGCCGAAACAGCGGAATAGCCCATGCGCCGGTGATTACCGAAATCTGAGCGTTTCTGTCCCGTGCCAAAAACCAATTTGCGGCTTGCGTGTCTCGCGGGCCGAATTGGAAACACTGCCGTTCACCGCGTGTGTTCCAGATCAGGTTGGACACAAAGGCGGTCGGATTATAGTCGCGCAGCGTCGCGCAATCGCTGAGCGCACCGTTGGTGATTGCCTCACCGCCAGAAAACTCGGCCCTTTCAGGGGCGAACAGATGTCCATGTACACGTGCGCCCGTGGTATCGGCCAACCAAGGCTCGAAGTCTTCGAACAAGTCCGAGAAGCCCTGAAATACTGAATATGGAAAGCATGTCAGACCGTTTTCACTGCCGTGTCGCGGAAACCGGCTTTGCATGTAGAGGCCATCGCGCCCTCGGGTCCGACGCTCGACCGCCTTAGAGAAAACCCTGTCAATTTTTCCTGGATTGGGCTCGGCTGGCTTCATGGCGCCAGTCTGATCGGTCAGAAAAGCCTGATACAGTCGGTCGGCGTTGCACCAGACCTTGCGGGCGACAAAGCAATCTGACCGACGCAAAAGCTGCAGGTGATCATCATAGAAAATGTGCGGTCGACCCTGAAAGTCGAATTTGGACAAAGTCAGCGACCGGCTTTCGATATGGGTCGAATACAACCGAGCCAGCGTTTGAAAATAGCTTTCATCCGGTATCCAGACCCTGCGAAAATAACGATCATAAATCTTGCGTTTCGGATCCTGAAGAATCGCCGTTAGCGTTTGGCGGGTCAGACACCACCACTGGCTGCCCATATGTGGAACCAGACCTTCGGGAATACGGCGGCGCATCCCCAGCGCACGCTGCATTTTGACATAGGCATCAAACAACTTGCGGTGCCGGCGCCAAGAGAACGGAAACCGCAGTGTAAAGCGTTCCTGATCCAGCCCACCGATGGTCCAGCTGACATCCGCTGTTGTTGCGCTTTCGATGAAATCCACCCGCGGGCGATGCGATAGGTAATCCACCAGCTCGGCAACCGGCCTGAGCGGCAGGCACGCACCCGAGGCAAGATAAACGTGGTGAACATCGGGAAAGCTATCCAACAGCGTTTCGGCTGCAGTTTGCGACGCGGCCACGATGCCCCACCCGCCCCACTGACATGTGTGCCGTTTCGAAAAACGGATCAGCGGGTCATCGGCACAGGATGCAACAAACCGGGAATATTCCGCGTCTGGCACTTTTCGATCCACGTGGATCATAACCGGGCAGCCTGCAGCGGACCAATGGCGGGCGACCTGCTCGGCGCGGTGCAGGGCTGTGTGAACCAGCATGACGACGCCCAGACTGCTCATGCCCAGTTGCCCTTCGACATGAGGCCCAGAATTTCCAGTTGCCGCCAGTTGATGTATTTCTCTGACCACGTACACCAGAAAACCGGCTGTTCATCCAAACCTTGCGCGTAGGCGCGGTACTCGCCGGACCTTCGATAATGCTGCCCGCGCTCGACCTCTTCCCGGGCCTTGTGGCCCAGAGTGTCTATGAGTTTGGCGTGCAGTAAGGCCCCACTTGTTTTTTCGCCGCCCCATTCGTCGTAGACCTGATTTAAACCCCGTGGCAGCAGCGAATGGGTCGAGCTGACATAGACATAGCGACGATCCCATTTGACCAGAGGGATCTTGTTCAAAGCCGGGGCCTTCGACGGGCTGTCGCGAAAGAATACCCGAGCCCGCGGCCCGCCTTGAATCCAAAGATTTCCGTACTCTGGATTCTTGGTGATCATGTAGTTTCCGGAATCGAACCAGCGTGCGATTTCGAATGGATCCTGACCTTCTTGATAGGGCTGAGCGTCCACCGGCCCACGCGGATACATATCCAGCAGCATGGTGCCAAAGCTGCGCACTGCGCAACCGTCCAGCCAATCCGTCAGAGCTTGGAGCGGGCGTGTGTCGCAAAACGGGTAGATAAAGAACTCATCCGGGTCGACCGTCAGCACCCAGTGCCCGTGCGCATATTTGCGCAGCAGGTAATTTGACCAGTCCAGTCCGAAGGTCGCGCGTTTGTAGCTAGCATTGGCACGCCAGACCGAGACGTCCGGCTGCGCGGCAAGGAACTCACCAGTTCCATCGTCGCTGTCGTTGTCCACAAATAAGAAGTGATTGATGCCCAGATTACGGTAGTATTCCAGGAAAAAGGGCAGGCGGATTTTTTCGTTTCTGACCACGCTCATCAGTAGCGTGTCGCGACGTCGAATATTGCCGGTTTTGTTGGACGTCGTCACAAGCTCACGCCGTTTGCGGACGCAACGCAAAATACGGCGCTTGCGCCGCAATCTCATCCGGTAAGAATCCAACAGGCTCACGTCACTGCCCAACCTTCATCATCTACGCGAGCATCCCCGGGGCCTGGATCAGCCAGAGTGGTGCCGGGTGATCATCGATTTATGCCACTTTTTCATCTATCAAAGCAATGCATTTACAACTTGTTAGCGCGCGTGGCGGAATTCCACTCAATCGCGCCCATCAACCCGATCTGCTGCAATTGTCTGGCACCGGTATAGCGGACGGATTCCGGTGTCCACATTACCGGCTGATTAAGAATGCCGTCGTAGTAGCTGTCGAACTGGTTGGGATCGTGAAAATGCTGACGACGGGTTTGTTCAACCCGCGACTTGTCGACGATTTCGGGCAGAAATTTGGTGTGAAGCAATACACCTGACGGCCCAGAGGCATCTGGTCCATCATAAGCCGCGTTCAAATTCCGTGGCAGGGCAGAATGGCATGAGTTCACATAGGCATAGCGGCGCGACCACCGAACCAGAGGTATCTTGTTCAACGTCGGAGATCGCATCGGCTGATCGGCAAAAAACATCCGCGCGCGTGCGCCGCCCTGAACCCAGAGATTACCCATCGGCTCCTGCCTTTTTGACCGGTAAGGGCCAGGGTCGAACCATTCCAGAATGTCGGTCGGGTCTGTTCCGGGCTCGTAGTGTTGTGTTCCCAATGGACCTTTGGGATACAAATCCAGCATCAATGCACCAAACGCGTTCTGCCCACGATCGTCCAGCCACGAAGTCAGTTCGCTCAGCGACCGGGTGTCATGATCCGGATAGATCAACAGTTCATCTGCATCCACCATCAGGGTCCAGTGGCCGTGCCCGTATCGGATTTGCAACCAAGTCAACCAATCCAGCCCAAAGCGCGATGCCCGGTAACTAGAATGTGTCTGCCAGAGCGACACGTCAGGCTGATCCAAGAGAAACGCAACCGAACCATCGTCGCTGGCGTTGTCGACAATCAGAAAGTGCCCGACGCCCAGATTTCGGTAATGGTGCAGAAACCACGGCAACCGAGACGCTTCGTTGCGTAAGGTCGTCAATGCCAGCACCGAGCTGGGACTGATCGCAGAGGTCCTGTCATGCAGGCACGTCATTTGGTGTCGACTGCGAAAAGACCGCCACAACAACCGCCGCCGTTTCAGGCGCAACCGGTATTTCTGCACCCAGCTTATCGAAGGAAGCGTATGGTGTTTCGCACCGGTCACGATGGTCCTATCGTTCGTAATTCCCGTTTTGATGCCACCGCCATGCATCAGAGATCATTGTCTCTAACGTTGAGCGTTTCGGCGTCCATCCCAACTCATCCCCGGCGCGGACCGATCCCGAGACCAGCTTGGTGCAGTCGCCGGCACGCCGCGGTCCGATCGTATAAGGCACCTCACGGTTCGTAACCGATTTCGAATGCCCGATCACCTCCATCACCGAAAAGCCGGATCCTGTACCCAGGTTGAAAACACGGCTGGCCTTGTCTTGCTCTAGCCAGTTCAGGCCAAGCACATGCGCGTCTACAAGATCACAAACATGCACATAGTCCCGGATACAGGTCCCATCCGGTGTGTCATAGTCGGTACCGAAAACAGTCAGACCGCCGCGCTTGCCATCAATCGCGTCCAGCATCAGCGGAATAAGATGTGTTTCGGGGCGGTGGAATTCGCCGACCTCTCCGTCCGGGTCGGCCCCAGCTACGTTGAAGTAGCGGAACACAACGTGTTTCAGACCATGGGCTGCTTCGAAGTCGCGCAGGATATCCTCGATCGCACGTTTCGAGGCCCCATAGGCATTCAACGGAAGCTGTGGGGTGTTTTCGTCCAACACCACGTTGTCATGTTCGCCGTAAGTCGCGCATGTCGATGAGAAAACGAAATTCAAACAACCCGCCGCCACAGCCGCTTCGATCAGAGTCAGCGAACCGGTGACGTTGTTGGTCCAGTATTTCCCGGGTTCTGACATCGCTTCACCCACCTGGCTAAGCGCAGCAAAATGCATGACGGCTGCCGGTTGGTACTTGGCGAACACTTCGTCCAAGCGGGCGCGGTCCAGCAGATCACCCTGCTCAAACGGTCCGAATTTGACGGCGTCCTGCCAGCCCGTGATCAGGTTGTCGAAGGTCACCGGCGTATATCCGGCCTGTTTGAGCGCCTTGCAAGCGTGCGATCCGATATATCCGGCCCCGCCGGTCACAAGAATATTGGTCATTGGAGCGTCCAGTAAGTTGTTCCACCTGCGATAAGGCTGGGATGCGGTTTAAGATGTGGCGCGGTGCGATAAAAGTGGGAAAGGTCAGTCCAGGCCCATCTCGGCCATCATGCGTTCCAGTTTTGGTACGTCTTCCGGGTTGTTCAACTCCCAGAACTGACGACCTTTGGCTTCGACCTCGACACACAGAACTTTGCGGCCGTTTTCCATAAAACGCAGTTGCTCGAGTCCTTCTAGTTTCTCCAGTGGGCCAACTGGCCAATTTGGATAAGCAGCCAGGGCGTCAGGACGGTAAGCATAAACGCCGACGTGATGATATACAGGGGTTGGGTCGGCTGCGGCATAGGTCTGCGCGGTGTAGGGCACGACTTCTTTTGAGAAATACATGGCGCTGTGATCCGCGGCAAAAACCGCTGTTGTTCCACCTACGCGCCCGTTTTTGCGATCGTTGAGCAAGCTGTTGAGGGCATCGCCATCGCAACGCAGAACGGGTGTCGCAACACCTGCTTGGGGTGCAGCACGCAGCCCTGCAACCAGATCTTCGACAAACCAATGCGGTGTCAGCGGCGCATCACCCTGCAGGTTCACCACGATATCATGTTCTGTGCCCAAGATCGTATGCGCCTCGGCGCAGCGTTCCGTTCCATTGCCGCAGCTTTCCGAGGTCATAACCACTTCGGCCCCGAACCCTTCGGCGGCTTCGCGGATCCGGTCATCGTCGGTTGCAACAACAACACGGTCGATGCCCGAGACAGAGCAGGCCGCACGCCATGATCTTTCCACCAGCGTCATCGCCTTTCCGCTTACCCCCGTCAACGGGACCAAAGGTTTCCCGGGATAACGGGTCGAGGCGTAGCGGGCAGGAATTGCAATCAGTACCGACATCAGGCGTCCTTCAACTCAACGCCCGGAGCGTAGGCGATAAAGAACGGGTTTGCATAGCCGTCCTTGCCATATGTCAAAGGCGAGTGATCATCGAAACGAACGACTTTCCCGCCTGCGCCTGCCAGAACCGCATGTCCGGCTGCGGTATCCCATTCCATCGTCCGACCGACCCGTGGGTACAGATCTGCCTCGCCCGTAGCGACCAGGCAGAACTTCAGGGATGAGCCTGCGCTTTTGCTATCCTGAACCTGGTATTTGTTAATGTAGTCTTCGGTTGCCTGATCCCGATGCGACTTGGATGCCACGATCAAAAGCGCCGAATTGTCCGGATTAGACACTGAAATCGGCGAGACATCCCCGGCCTGAGCTTTGTCGAGCGCACCGGTCTCTTCAACGGATTGACCATCGGCCTGTGTGTAGAACATCCGTCCCTTGGCGGGGGCATAAACGACACCACGGGTCGGTACACCGTTTTCCACCAGAGCGATGTTCACGGTGAAATCGCCACGGCGATTGATGAACTCTTTGGTGCCATCAAGCGGATCAACAATAAGGAACGTATCGCCTTTTTCTGAATGCGAGGCGGCCTGTTCTTCGGTTATCAGAAGGATGTCGGGGAACGCATCACGCAATCCGGCCGAGATCAGAGCGTCGGCGGCCTCGTCAGCTTCGGTCACGGGGCTGGCGTCCGATTTGACTTTGACGTCAAAATCGTCTGCTTCATAGATCTCCATGATCTTGTCACCTGCTTCCAGGGCCAGACGTCGAATGACAGGGATGAGGGCGTCGTAAGTCACAAAAATGCTCCGTTCGGATGGTTTGTTGATCGAAAAACCTGACGGCCTTATGATGTGCCGGTTACGGAACGGCAAGAAATTCGTGACAGATTGCGGGCAAATCGACAGGAAAGAACACGCAGTTGTTTTATTTTGAGCGAAATCGAACCCTTCTGGGCGGCGCGTTTACAACCGCGGAATTGGTGTTTCACGCAGTGGTGCGCAGTATCCGCTCGCAACGCTCGAATGCCGTTCTCGCCGTTGTCATGAATATCGTTCAGATCGTCGCGCTGGTCGTCGTGTTTTACCTGATCATGAGCCTCTTGGGGCGGTTCACGGGTGTGGCCAAAATACGGGGCAACGCGATCCTGTTTCTGCTGTCAGGGATCTTTTTGTTCATGACCCATATCAAATCCGTAACCAGCATGGCGGGGGTTGCGACCGGGAACAACCCGATGATGCTGCATTCACCGATGAACATGATGGTGATGCTTTTGGCGAAAGCGTTTGGAACGCTTTACACGCAAGTGGTTTCCATTCTGGTGATCTTGTTTGTGGTTCATGTCGGGGTCGAACCCCTGGAAGTGCAGTATCCGGGTGGCGCATTTTACATGCTGATATTGGCTTGGTTCACCGGCTGTTCAATCGGCGTAGTTATGATGGCACTCAAGCCGTGGCTGCCAACTCTGGTTGACATGTTTACCAATGTTTACAGGCGAATAAACATGATCTTCTCGGGCAAGATGTTTGTCGCAAATGCGCTGGGCGGGTTCACTTTGACAATGTTTATCTGGAACCCGCTATTTCACATTATTGACCAATGCCGCGGGTTTGTGTTCCGCAACTACTATCCTCGCAATACGAATTGGGAATACCCGCTTTGGGTGGGTATCATTCTGCTTTTGATCGGTTTGCTGGGCATCTTCTTCTCCCGGCAACACGTCTCCCAAAGCTGGGGTGCCCGTCGTTAAGTGGCCACGCGCAGCGTCAGGTTGATGCGCCCGCCCTTTGGCAGCAGCTTTGATGAGCCGAAGCGGATACGGTCGACCCCATGATAGGTCAGGCGTGCGGGTCCGCCCATCACGACCACATCACCTGAATTTAGCCAAACAGATTCGGTTGAGCCGCCGCGCGTGTTATTCCCAATCCGAAACAACGCGTCGTCTCCAAGCGAAATGGACAGAACGGGCCATGAGAAATCCGCCTCATCCTTATCCTGGTGCAACCCCATTCTGGTGCCTTCACCGTAGTAGTTGATAAGACAGCAGTCCGGTTCTCGCTCAGGGCTGGCAAGATCGCGCCATATCGCAAGGATTGGCTCTGGAATCGCGGGCCATGCCATGCCCTTGGGGTGTTGATTTTGGTATCTGTATCCACCCCGGTCTGACACCCAACCCAAAGACCCGGCTGAGGTCATCCGCACCGACATTTCCTTGCCCGAAGGCGTCACAGGTCGAAACAACGGCGCAGATTTCAGAATCGGGCGAAGCAGTTCAATCAGACGGGTCTGTTTGGTTCCATCCAGATACGCTTTTCGGATTTCAAAATCCCGCAAAACCAGCCGTGTCATCCAAGATTCCCCGATCCTTACCAAAACCTTGCAAAAAAGGCCGCAGATTCCCGAAAACCTGCGATTTACACCGCTTGCAGGCTTTTGGTCTCGCCCTTATATACGCCGGGACGCGTGATGGTGTAGTGCTATCGCGCACATCAGATCGGGGGCGGGTGCCATAACGGGTCCGGACCTCGGACATCGCCTTGAAGAGAAAGGGATTGAACATATGGGTAAAGTAATCGGGATTGACCTTGGGACCACGAACTCGTGCGTCGCGATCATGGATGGTTCGCAACCGAAGGTCATCGAAAACGCAGAAGGGGCGCGGACCACGCCCTCGATCGTCGCCTTCACCGAAGATGAGCGTCTGGTCGGTCAGCCTGCAAAACGTCAGGCGGTCACCAACCCCGACAACACGATCTTTGGCGTCAAGCGTCTGATCGGTCGTCGTGTGGATGATGCCGAAGTCGAAAAAGATAAGAAAATGGTGCCGTACGCCATCGTGAATGGCGGCAACGGCGACGCGTGGGTTGAAGCCCGCGGTGAAAAGTACTCCCCAAGCCAGATCTCGGCCTTCACTCTGGGCAAGATGAAGGAAACCGCAGAAAGCTATCTGGGTGAGGAAGTCACGCAGGCGGTTATCACCGTTCCGGCATACTTTAACGACGCACAGCGTCAGGCCACCAAAGACGCCGGTAAAATCGCCGGTCTCGAAGTGCTGCGGATCATCAACGAACCGACAGCCGCCGCTCTGGCCTATGGTTTGGACAAAGAAGAAACCCAAACCATCGCGGTCTATGACCTTGGTGGTGGTACCTTCGACGTGACCATTCTGGAAATCGACGACGGTCTGTTCGAAGTTAAGTCGACCAACGGTGACACCTTCCTGGGTGGTGAAGACTTTGACATGCGCATCGTCAACTATCTGGCGGATGAGTTCAAAAAGGAACACGGCGTCGATTTGAGCCAGGACAAGATGGCCCTGCAGCGTCTGAAAGAAGCTGCCGAGAAAGCCAAGATCGAGCTTTCCTCGACCTCGCAAACCGAAATCAACCAGCCGTTCATCTCGATGGGCGCAAACGGCCAGCCGCTGCACATGGTCATGAAGCTGACCCGTGCCAAGCTGGAATCGCTGGTTGGCGATCTGATCAAAAAGTCGATGAAGCCCTGTGCTGCTGCTCTGAAAGACGCGGGTCTGTCGGCTGGCGACGTGGACGAGGTTGTTCTGGTTGGCGGCATGACCCGGATGCCGAAAGTGATCGAAGAGGTCACCAAATTCTTCGGTAAAGAGCCGCACAAGGGCGTGAACCCGGACGAAGTGGTTGCCATGGGCGCCGCCATTCAGGCCGGTGTTCTGCAGGGCGATGTCAAAGACGTTGTTCTGCTGGACGTGACCCCGCTGTCGCTGGGCATCGAGACGCTGGGTGGCGTGTTCACCCGCCTGATCGACCGCAACACCACCATCCCGACCAAAAAGTCTCAGGTCTTCTCGACTGCCGAGGACAACCAGAACGCCGTGACCATCCGCGTGTTCCAGGGTGAGCGTGAAATGGCTGCGGACAACAAGATTCTGGGTCAGTTCAACCTCGAAGACATCCCACCGGCACCGCGCGGTATGCCTCAGATCGAGGTGACTTTTGACATCGACGCCAACGGCATTGTCTCGGTTTCGGCCAAGGACAAAGGCACCGGCAAAGAGCAGAAGATCACCATCCAGGCCTCGGGCGGCCTGTCCGACGAGGACATCGAAAAGATGGTCAAGGACGCCGAGGAAAACGCCGAGGCCGACAAGGAACGCCGCGAGCTGGTGGACGCCAAGAACCAGGCGGAGAGCCTCATCCATTCGACCGAAAAGTCGATGGAAGAGCATGCCGACAAGGTCGACCCAACCACCATCGAAGCAATCGAGCTGGCGATTGCCGCGCTGAAGGACGAGCTGGAAACTGAAAACGCCGACAAAATCAAGTCTGGCATCCAGAACGTGACCGAGGCCGCGATGAAGCTGGGCGAGGCCATCTACAAGGCACAATCTGACGAGGCCGAGGACGAACCGGCCGCAGCAGATGCCGCGCCGGGCGATGATGACATTGTCGATGCCGAGTTCGAAGATCTGGACGACGACAAACGTAACTAACGGGTAACCGGGCCAATTTGGGCCGGTCCGCTCGCCGGGCCGGCCCGATTACGTTGAGGCAGAAGGAAATACTGATGTCAAAACGCGACTACTACGATGTGCTCGGCGTATCCAAGGGTTCATCGGCGGATGAGATCAAGAAGGGTTTTCGCAAGAAAGCCAAGGAATTGCATCCTGACCGCAACAAAGACAACCCGGATGCAGAGGCGCAGTTCAAAGAAGCCAACGAAGCCTATGACGTGTTGCGCGATGCCGAGAAAAAGGCCGCGTATGATCGCTTTGGCCATGCAGCATTCGAAAACGGTATGGGTGGCGGTGGTCGTCCGGGCGGTGGATTCGGCCAGGGCGATTTCTCCAGCGCGTTCTCAGATGTATTCGACGACCTATTCGGCGATTTCATGGGTGGCCAACGCGGTGGCGGCGGCGGACGTCGCGCTGCGCGTGGATCCGACCTGCGCTATAATCTCAGGGTCTCTCTGGAAGAAGCGTTTGCCGGTCTGCAAAAAACCATCAACGTTCCGGCCGCAGTGGCGTGTTCAGCTTGCGATGGATCCGGTGCCGAAAGCGGAGTTGAACCGACAACCTGCCCAACATGTTCGGGCATGGGTAAAGTACGCGCACAACAGGGTTTTTTCACCGTTGAACGCAGCTGCCCGACCTGTTCAGGCTTGGGTCAGATAATCAAAAACCCATGTAAGTCCTGCGGGGGCGCGGGTCGTGTTGAAAAAGAACGCGCACTGTCTGTTAACATCCCGGCAGGTGTCGAGACTGGAACGCGTATTCGCCTTGCGGGTGAAGGCGAAGCCGGGATGCGCGGTGGTCCTCCGGGCGATCTGTATATCTTTGTCGAAGTGTCCGATCACAAATTGTTCGAACGCGACAGCGTGAACCTATATTGCCGTGTACCTGTCAGTATGGCCAAGGCGGCACTGGGTGGGTCGATTGAGGTTCCCACAATTGACGGCGGCAGAGGCCGCGTACAAATCCCAGCAGGCAGCCAATCCGGTCGTCAGATGCGTTTGCGTGGCAAAGGTATGCCCGCGTTGCGCGGTGGCGGCATAGGCGACATGTTCATCGAATTGGCTGTCGAGACACCGGTCAACCTGACAAGTCGACAAAAAGAACTCTTGCGAGAGTTCGATGATCTCGGCGAAGATAACCACCCTGAATCAAAAAGCTTTTTTTCATCGGTTAAGTCCTTCTGGGATGGGATGAAAGGCTGAAAAGACGCTAGATGGGGGCGCTGCCCCCGCCGCGGCAAGCCGCGACTCCCCCGGGATATTTAGGGCCAGATGAAGCAGGGGATCCATTCTTCATCTGGCTAAAAATATCCCGGAGCGCGAGGCAGAGCCTCGCAAAAACCCCTTGATTATTTATGCGTCGCCTGAGATGTTCCGCGCAACCGTTGGGGTGCCCTGCCTACAGGGCTGAGAGGCGCTTGCGTCAACCCATCGAACCTGATCCGGGCAATACCGGCGGAGGGAACGGTCTTTAATACCAAACAGACGTTTTCCATCCCGAGTTGCCCCCTAAAACCGGAGCGGCGACATGGCGTCTATCGCATTAACCATAGCAGGGTCAGACAGTGGTGGCGGCGCTGGAATCCAAGCCGATCTAAAAGCCATGTCAGCGCTGGGGGTGTATGGATCCAGCGTCATAACGGCTGTGACAGCCCAAAACACCAGGGCCGTAACTGCTGTGCATGGTATCCCGCTGGAGGTTATTGCTGCGCAAATTCACGCAGTTTTGGATGATCTAAACTTGACGGCTATCAAGATCGGCATGTTGGCGACCCCCGAAATCATCCAAACGGTTGCGGAATCCATCGCCTCATTTGAAGGTCCAATTGTGTTGGACCCGGTTATGATTGCGAAATCGGGCGATGCTCTTTTGGCGGAAGAGGCGGTTCAGACGCTGCGCGAGGTGATGCTTCCGCGCGCCACCGTGCTTACGCCGAACTTACCGGAAGCTGGCCGTTTGCTGGGTGTTCCAGAGGCCGTAGGTCCGGATGCAATGAAAGAACAAGGCCAGGCGCTATGCGCGTCGGGCGCCAGTTCTGTTCTTATGAAGGGTGGGCATGGTCGCGGCGAAATTTGTCATGACCTTTTGATCGACAACACTGGCCTTGTGGCAGAGTATTCAGCGCCTCGACGCCAAACGAAGAACACGCATGGCACTGGTTGCACGTTGTCCTCGGCGATTGCTGCTGGGCTTGCCAAGGGGTTGTCGGTCGAGGCCTCTGTCGCTGAGGCTCACGACTATCTGCAGGGCGCTATAGGGCAGGCAGACGCGCTAGACATTGGTAAAGGTCATGGGCCTGTGCACCACTTTCACCGGTTTTGGTCCGCGTGACGGTCTGGACGGTCATAGGCTCCGGTGTCGCCGGACTTGCTGTCGCAAGCGAGCTTGTGTCGCGTGGCGCGCAGGTGCAGGTATTTGATCCCGGCGGACCACCTGGGGCGCATGGGTGTTCGTGGTGGGCCGGTGGCATGCTTGCACCTTGGTGCGAATATGAGAACGCCGAAGAACCTGTATTGCGATTTGGTCAGGCTGCTTTGGATTGGTGGGACGCCCGCACGCAATTGCACCGTCGTGGAACTTTGGTTGTCGCCAACGCACGTGACCTGCCGGACCTACGCCGGTTTTCCCGCAGAACCGAGGGTTTCGATAGCATAGATCAGGCAAAAATCCACCAATTAGAGCCTGATTTGCACGGTTTCTCCAACGGGTTGTTTTTTTCGAACGAGGCTCATCTTGATCCGCGTCAAGCTTTGCTGGATTTGTACCGCCAGTTGCAAGATCAAGGCGTCCTCTTTCACCGAAAGCTTGCCCCTACCCGGTTACAGAATGTCGTTGATTGTCGGGGTCTGCACGCCCGAGAAACACTGCATGATCTGCGCGGTGTAAAGGGCGAGATGCTGGTAATCCGCTGTCCGGACGTCACCCTGACCCGACCTGTGCGTCTGCTGCATCCGCGCATGCCGCTTTATGTCGTGCCGCGTGGCGATGGCGTCTACATGTTGGGTGCAACAATGATCGAATCCGAGGACAGCAGCCGCATTACCGCCCGCTCGATGCTGGAATTGCTTAGCGCGGCTTATGCGTTGAACCCTGCTTTTGGTGAGGCTGAAGTGTTGGAAATCGGTGTCGATCTGCGCCCGGCGTTCCCCGATAACCTGCCTAGAATCCGACGGCTTGGGCATACGATCTATGCGAATGGGTTGTATCGCCACGGATACCTGTTGGCCCCTGCGCTGGCGCAAGGCGTCGCGGATCTGGCGCTTGAGAACAAACACTCGGAGATGGTCGATGAAGATCGTGCTTAATGGTGAGCTGCGCGAGGTGCGGGCTGAAACCTTGTCAGATTTGCTGGCCGAATGTGGCTTTTCCGGCCGCGTCGCTACAGCTGTGAATGAGGAATTTGTGCCCTCGGGCCTGCGCATTACTCACAAACTGGCAGATGGCGACCGGGTCGAGGTCGTCGCACCAATGCAGGGGGGCTGATGATGAAGTTGTTTTACGGAACCGAACTTTCGAATCCTCTGATGTTGGGTACCGCGCAATACCCCAGCCCGGCGATCCTTGAGCAAGCCTTCCGCCATAGCGGTGCGGGCGTTGCCACCGTTTCGCTTCGGCGGGAATCCGGGGCGGGTCAGACGTTCTGGCAGATGATCCGCGATCTGGGCGTTCAGGTGCTGCCCAATACCGCCGGGTGCCACACCGTCAAAGAGGCAGTCACCACAGCCCATATGGCGCGCGAGGTGTTTGATACTGGGTGGATCAAACTGGAATTGATTGGCCACACGGACAGTCTGCAACCAGACGTATTCCAGCTGGTCGAAGCCGCGCGTATTCTGACTGACGATGGGTTTCAGGTATTTCCCTACACAACCGACGATCTGATCGTCGGCGAACGACTTTTGGCCGCTGGGTGCGAAGTTCTGATGCCTTGGGGTGCGCCAATCGGATCGGGCCGCGGGTTGAACAACGAATACGCTCTGCGCGCCATGCGGGCCGAATTCCCGGATGTTCCGTTGGTCATCGACGCAGGTATCGGCCTGCCCAGCCACGCGGCCCACGCGATGGAGTTGGGTTTTGACGCCGTTTTGTTGAACACCGCGGTCGCCCGTGCCGGAGATCCCGTATTGATGGCCAAAGCAATGATGCGCGCGATCGAAGCCGGACAACTGGCCCATCAGGCTGACCCGATCGAGGCACGAGATATGGCCGAACCTTCGACCCCTGTCATCGGTAAGGCGTTTTTGTCATGAAACTGGATCGTTTTTATCCGATTTTCGATCACTCGGGCTGGTTGCAGCGCATGCTGCCATTGGGTGTGAAGCTGGTACAGCTTCGGGTGAAAGATCAGCCTTTTGACGTAGTGCGGGAACAGATTTCCATATCTCAGGAATTATGCAGGGCGCATGGGTCGGTTCTGGTTGTAAACGACCACTGGCAACAGGCCATCGATCTGGGATGTGACTGGATTCATCTGGGTCAGGAAGATCTGGATGAGGCTGATCTGAAGTCCATTCGAAAAGCGGGTCTAAAGCTTGGCGTTTCGACCCATGATGATGATGAGCTGGAGCGCGTTCTGGCCATGGACCCGGACTATGTCGCGCTGGGTCCGGTCTATCCGACCATTCTGAAAAAGATGAAGTGGCATGAGCAAGGATTGCCACGTGTGACCGAATGGAAAGAACGAGTGGGGAATATCCCGCTCGTTGGCATCGGCGGGATGAGCGTCGAGCGTGCACCGGGCGTACTGGACGCAGGTGCGGACATCGTTTCGGTCGTAACGGACATCACTTTTAATTCTGATCCTGAGGCGCGCGTACGTGAATGGATCGAGGTCACCCGATGAGCCGATATGCGCGTCAAACCCTGCTGCCCGAACTTGGGCCCAAAGGGCAGGCGCGGCTGTCGTCGGCCCGCGTCTTAGTGGTGGGCGCGGGTGGTTTGGCTGCGCCCGTTTTGCCTTTGCTGGCAGGTGCAGGTGTCGGTCAGATCACGATTGTGGATAGCGACACAGTGGATCTGTCGAACCTGCATCGCCAGACCTTATTCACCGAGGCAGATTGCGGACAGCCAAAGGCTGACGTTGCCGCCCAGCGGTGCCGTGCCTTGAACGGCGAGATCACTGTCCAAGGTCTTGAGCAAAAGCTCACGAGTGACAACGCTCCGCATCTGGTTGCGCAGGCGGACGTGATCCTCGATTGCGCAGATAGTTATGCCGCCAGCTATATCTTGTCGGACACCTGTCTGGCGCAGGGTAAACCTTTGATCAGCGCCTCGGTTCTGGGGATGACGGGGTATGTCGGTGGATTTTGCGGCAATGCGCCCTCGCTGCGGGCGTTGTTCCCGGATGCACCGGAAAGCGGGGCCAGCTGCGCCACTGCAGGTGTCTTGGGGCCGGTTGTCGGTGTCATGGGCGCGATGCAGGCGCAGATGGCACTGAACCTGATCTTGGATCTGTCGCCGTCCCCTTTGGGTCAAATGGTACAATTTGATGCGCGAACTTTGCGCAGTTCCAATTTTCGGTTTGATACCGCACCCGAGCCAAACAGCTGTTTCCGTTTTCTTTCGACCAGCCAACTTACACCCGATGACCAGATCATTGAGTTGCGCGGCGAAGACGAAGCCCCCAAGCCTGCGCACCCGAATGCGCAGCGGGTAGAGATGAATGATCTGTCCAGTTTAGACCCTAAAAAAGGTAAAAGACTGGTCTTTTGCTGTGCAACTGGCCTGCGGGCTTGGCGCGCGGCTGAGCAAGTACAACCGAATTGGCCGGGCGAGATCGTCCTCGTTGCGGCCTCAACCTCGTGAATGAAAAGGAAACGCAAGACATGAAAAAACTGATCACAGCTATCGCTTTTCTGGCGGCTGCACCGGCATGGGCCGAGGACAAGATGACTGTTCTTTTGGATTGGTTCATCAACCCTGACCACGGTCCGATCATTGTTGCGCAGGAAAACGGGTACTTCGCGGACGAGGGTCTTGAGGTCGAGATCGTACCGCCTGCCGACCCTTCTGCGCCGCCGCGTCTGGTGGCTGCTGGTCAGGCCGATCTGGCAGTGTCCTATCAACCTCAATTGCACCTGCAAATCCATGAGGGCCTGCCGTTGAAGCGTGTGGGTACACTGGTCGCGACTCCATTGAACTGTCTGCTGGTTTTGGAAGACGGCCCAATCAAATCGCTGGCTGATCTCAAGGGTAAGAAAATCGGCTTTTCGGTCGCCGGCGTCGAAGAGGCGATCCTGACGGCAATGCTGAACGCACATGGTGTGTCGTTGGACGACATTGAGATGATCAACGTCAATTTCTCATTGTCACCGTCTTTGATGACCGGTCAGGTGGATGCCGTCATCGGTGCCTTCCGGAACTTTGAGTTGAACCAGATGGATATTGAAGGTGTCGCAGGCCGCTGCTTTTACATCGAAGAAGAAGGCGTGCCATCTTACGACGAGCTGATTTACGTCGCCAACCCCGAAACGATGGATGCCGACAAAATCGCCCGTTTCTTGGCTGCGACCGAAAAGGCCACTCAGTACATCGTCAACAACCCGGAAAAAAGCTGGGAAATCTTTGCGGGCACGTCGACTGAACTGCAGGATGAGCTGAACGCGCGTGCGTGGGTTGATACTCTGCCCCGGTTTGCTCTGCGTCCGGCGGGTTTTGACGCAGGTCGTTACGCACGCTTTGAGGCGTTTCTCAAAGACAGCGGCATGATCGACAGCATCAACCCGGTCAGCGACATCACCATTGATGTGACCGCGCAATGAGCGAGTACGGCAAAGCCTTTGGCCTGATGCGTGAGGCCGCACAAGGGCCGTGGCGGGATTATACCCGCCACGCGTTTGTCGAAGGTATGAAAGATGGAACACTGCCGCGCGCTGCGTTTCTTCATTACCTGCGGCAGGATTATGTGTTCCTGATCCACTTTTCGCGCGCGTGGGCGCTGGCGGTTGTAAAATCGGAAACGCATTCCGAAATGCTGACGGCTGTGGGTACAGTGAATGCGCTGGTCGCTGAAGAAATGCAGCTTCATATTGGCATCTGCGAAGCGGCCGGTATTTCCCAGGAAGAGCTGTTTTCCACCCCCGAACGGGCCGAAAATCTGGCCTATACGCGCTTCGTGCTCGAAGCTGGATATAGCGGAGATCTGCTGGACTTGCTGTCGGCACTTGCGCCTTGCGTCATGGGATATGGCGAAATCGGCAAGAGACTGGCTTCCGAGGCGACGTCTGAAACCTATCGGGATTGGATCAACACCTATGCCGGTGAGGACTATCAAGGCGCATGCAAGGCGGTTGGAGAATTGCTCGATCAAGCTCTAACACGGCGTATTGGTGCAAATTTCGAGGCTTCTCCGCGCTGGGAACGCCTTTGCCAAACCTTCCGCACAGCGACCGAGTTAGAGGTTAATTTCTGGCAAATGGGTTTGACGCCATGACCCAAGCGCCCGATCTGACCATAAGCGGGCAGGCAAGCATCGGCGGGGCACTGTTGTTTGCGCCTTTGTCCCTGACGCTTGAGGCCGGGCAATGGACTTGCTTGCTGGGTGGATCGGGCGTTGGAAAAACCACGGTACTTCGATTGATCGCGGGTCTGGATACCGGGGCCGAGTTCAACGGTCAGATCGCGGCAAGTGACGGGCAGACGGTGCCAGACCGGGTGGCTTACATGGCGCAGGACGACCTGCTGCTGCCTTGGGCAACCGTGGCCCAGAATGTCTCGCTTGGCGCGCGCCTGAGGGGCGAAAAAGTAGATCAAGAGCGTCGCGATCGCCTGATCCACCGGATGAGGTTGCAGGATCACATGACCAAGAAACCGTCAGAGCTGTCTGGCGGGCAAAGGCAACGTGTGGCTCTTGCCCGTACGCTGATGGAAGACCGGCCTATTGTGTTGCT
The DNA here is from genome assembly GCF_056538325.1 of Ruegeria sp. BG8. NCBI lineage: Bacteria > Pseudomonadati > Pseudomonadota > Alphaproteobacteria > Rhodobacterales > Roseobacteraceae > Ruegeria > Ruegeria sp. BG8. The sequence continues at coordinate 156,536 of NZ_JBQFSZ010000007.1, forward strand.
GGACGAACCGTTCTCGGCTCTGGACGCGCGCACGCGCGCTGATATGCAAGACCTTGCGGCCGAGGCACTGCAGGGGCGAACCGTGTTGCTTGTCACCCATGATCCGGGTGAGGCCGCGCGGCTGGGCCAGTCGATCGTGGTTATGACGGCACAGGGCTTGACCCCATGCGCACCACCTCAGGCACCCGCGCCGCGTCATGTGGATGATCGTGAAACCCTTGAGACGCAAGGTGCGCTTCTGCGATTGCTGAGAGAGGCCGCATGAAGGTGCTTTCCGCCATTGCCGCGACGCTTTTTGCGTTGGCCGTCTGGCAGACCATTGTCAGCCTAACCGGTTTGCCTAAGTTCATTCTGCCGGGGCCTGCACTGGTTGCTGAAACATGGTGGCAGAACCGGTGGGTGATTGCTGAACACACGTGGATCACGGCGGTTGAGGTTGTGATAGGCCTCGCGCTTGGAACTGTTCTGGGGGTCATTACAGCGCTGCAATTGGCCAATTCTCGGGCGGCGCGAGTTTTGGTTCAGCCGATGCTTGTGTTTACGCAGGCTCTGCCGGTTTTTGCGCTGGCACCGTTGCTGACCCTATGGCTGGGCTATGGGCTGTGGTCCAAAGTCGCGATGGCGGTTTTGATCATCTATTTCCCTATCACGTCATCTTTTTTTGATGGGCTGATGCGTACGCCTGCGGGTTATTTGGATCTCGCGCGCACTATGCAGGCCAGTCCCCGCTCTGTCCTATGGCACATCCGCATTCCGGCGGCCTTGCCATCTTTGGCCTCGGGGATGCGACTGGCGGCGGTATACGCTCCCATCGGGGCAGTGATCGGAGAGTGGGTCGGCTCGTCACAGGGGCTTGGCTATCTGATGTTGTTGGCCAACGGTCGCGCCAAGACAGACCTGATGTTCGCAGCGATGCTGACGCTGGGCGTGTTTTCAATCTTGCTGCATCTGGTTGTTCGCAAGGCGACAGCCCGCATGGCGGGCGAGATGCGTTAACCTTTCAGAAACTGATTCTGCGCCACTTTAGTTTCATGACACAGGACGCCTTTGCCGAAGCCCCAATGCTGTTTGAAACGGACGAAGCGCCGGCGCAACCGCTGCCGACTGGTCGGTTACCCTCCTACATCAAAGACCATCGCAAGCGGTTGCGCGAAAGGTTCATGTCAGGTGGTTCGGCAGCAATCCCGGATTATGAGCTGTTGGAGCTGGTCCTGTTCCGCTCTATCCCCCGACAAGACGTGAAGCCGCTTGCCCGGTTACTGCTGGACACGTTTGGTGATTTCAACCGGGTTCTGACAGCGCCGGAGGAACGGTTGCGTCAAGTCAAAGGTGTCGGCGACACGGTCATTACCGATCTCAAGGTGCTTGAGGCTTGCGCGCATCGAATGGCCCGCGCGCGCGTGATGCAACGGCATGTGATCTCGGGCTGGGATGCGCTGCTGGATTACTGCCACACCACAATGGCCCATCGCGAGATCGAGCAGTTTCGCGTGTTTTTCCTGGATCGAAAGAACGTGCTGATCGCGGATGAAGAGCAGGCAAAGGGAACAGTGGACCACGTCCCTGTCTACCCACGTGAAGTGGCCAAACGGGCGCTAGAGCTGAACGCTTCGGCCATTATTCTGGTGCACAACCACCCCTCGGGCGATCCAACCCCGTCGCAGTCGGATGTTGATATGACCAATCGGATTCAGGATGCCTGTCTGGCGCTTGGGCTGACACTGCATGATCACCTGATCATCGGAAAATCAACCGAGCTGAGCTTTCGGTCATCAGGCTACCTGTAAACCTTATTCAATCCAGACTTCGACGCGGCGATTGACCTTGCGGCCCCATTCCGTGTCATCGCAAGCCATTGGCATAGCCTCACCAAAGCCGTCCACTTTCAGCTCGACGCTGTCGGGCAGGGATGTCTCGATCGCGGCCAGCACGGCATTGCGCACCGTTTTCGCGCGCAGGAGCGCAATTCTGGCATTTGCCCCAGCTGGACCATCCCCGTCACTAAAGCCGACAAAAACAAGGTTGCGCGTATTGAATTCCCCGGATTCCAGTAACTGCGCGAGCTGCCTTATGTTGGATCGCGATTGGGCATCGGGTCGGGATGATCCAGCTTCGAACCGGAAGGACAAAGACAGCCGGGATTTGTGCCGAAGCGTTTCGATCATGCGCTGCAATTCGTCCAGCCCGACCTCAGCCCCACCTGATGCAACCGCATTTGCCAGCCGGTTTCCTTGCAGTCCGATCGGCATTAACTCGGGCGCTTGATCGACAAAACCGGCGTCGCGAATTGCCAGCTGTGCCGGCGCGCTTTGGGTATAAGCCAGAAACTGGCGGGCAATTCTGGGTAGGCGGCGATTGGGCAGGTACAAGAACATGGGCGAAGTCAGAGGGTAGTCTTCGGTTTTGATGGATTGCCGCGTCGCCCCTAGCGCATGTCCACAGCCTCCGGTCAGGGACAAAGGCCGTGCTGCACCAGCTTCGGCCTGGCTGACGATGCCAAGCGCGAACGGGTCATCCGCCACCGTGCGCACCAAGACCGAGCTGCGATCATGCCGGATCACACCGTCAGACAGTGCCGCGCCTGCGGGACCAAGCAACTGATCTTCGACCCCCTGCGCAAGGCCCGAACCCTCGTCTGGTAAATGCACAGAGAGGGGAGCATCGGGCCCGCCAAGATCGGACCAGTTCGAAATCTCTCCGGCAAGGACAGCGACAAGATCGGACGGTGAAATCTGAGCCAGCGGGTTATCCGGCGCGACGATCGGAACCAGTGCATCCAACGCGATCACACGGGACCGGCGCGACCCGACCAGATCGCCCAAGCCAGCAGATTGGGCGGCGTCCTGTTCGCTGGGGCGAACTTCGCGTAGGGCCATAACAATGTCGGCGTTGTTCGCAATGAAATCTGCGAATCCTTGCCCAGTTGTGCCCGGGTAGAAATAAAAGCGCGCCAACGGCGCCGCACGGTCCGGCTTCTTCAGCTCATAGAAAAATCTGTCAGGTGTTTCGCGGTTGGGTTTGGCGGACAACCCCTCTAGCCGCGCAAAGCCGACTATCAATGCAGGGAGTACTTTTTCGGCCATCGCGGACGAGCCGGAAAAATGTATCTCGGCAACAAAGTCCGTCAGGCTTGGGCAAGCGGGACCAGAACAGGTCACCCCGGACCCGTCGACTGTGAGTTCACCAAACCGGGTTTCCAGACGATAGAACTCACCATCAAAGCTCAGAAGGTTACCCACCACTTCGACCTCGCCGTCATGCGAGGTGAGTGTGATGTCTTGCGCGGATGCGTGACACGCGCACACCGCCCAAAAAAGTGCAGCTGCCGCTACACGCAAATTGATCATTAGAAGCTCGAGCCTGCCTTGGTTTTAGTTTGCCGCGATTGTCAGGTCTTCGAGCAGATTATTCAACACCAGAAACTGACCGGACTGCGTGCAATCCGGCAATGTCAGCGACAAATCGCGTGAGCGCAAAGGCAGGTCGCCACGCAGTTCCATGGATTGCAGGTTCAGTTCCTGACCACAGTTGATTCCGGTTACTTCCGCTTCGACCGACAAAGCGATCGAGCCTGATTGCGCCGACTGAGCTGCAGGGTAGGAATAGACCTGAATGTTTTGTGCGTCGTCCAGTCCCGCTTGGCCCAGGTGCACTACGGTACCAATGCCTTGCGTTTCGGGATCTGCGGATACGTGACCCTTTCCACCATAGCTGGCCCCGAACTCCAACGCGTGGATCTGCAAGTCGGTGTCACCCTTCCATTGCAGAACAACCCGGTCGTAGTAGGCGATTTCGGGGATGTGGGTGGTTGCGACTGTTCCGGTCTGATCATCAACCGAGATCAGAAAGATCGCGTATTCTGTCAATGCAGGTATCGTCAGATCCAGTGCGCCATCTTCATCTGTGGTCTGAGTCACGGTCAGTCCGCTGTGATGCACTTCGATCCGCTCATTGCCGTGGCAGGGGGCTTTGATGGTCAGATGTGCCGCGGCACCAGGAGCGGCTATCGCGCGGGCACTGATGGCACAGTTTGACGAACCAGAGGGGGCTGGCTGGCCTGCTTGCACAACTCGTCTTTGGGTTTGGGTTTCCACGCTTGCATCAATACTCGAAGCCGAGGAGGTCAAAACGATACTGTCGAGCCCATTGATGCCGGTCGCCTGATAAGCAGCCGCATTCGAAGCCACCTGCGTGCCGTCCGGCTGCGCAGGCGTTCCATTCTGCATGAGGTAACCAATTGCCAGGGCGCAAGCGACAGTGCCCCCCGTGGTCACGTAGTTCTTGATTACAAACAAAACACCCTCCCCAGTTGAAGGAGCGAGTCGGATGTTTACGCCGAAACACGGCCAATATGTGGCCGTGTAGCGGACTCATTGTGTCTGAATTGGGGTTATGTCAGGTCAGTCTGCCGTGGCAATGCTTGAACTTTTTACCTGAACCACACGGGCATCTGTCGTTGCGGGACGGGTTGCCCCAGGTCTCTGGATCATCCTCGACAAAGCCGGGGCGCGGATCACCCGATGCTTCGGCTTCGGCCACGGCTTCTGCCTGACCGGCCGCCTGGTCGACTGCTTTTTGCGCCTGAGCCTGCTGCGCCTGCATTTGCGCAAGCATCTCGCGCTGTTCCTCTTCAGTCAGCGGGCGAACGCGCGACAGTTGCTGGGTAACAGTTTCGCGCAAGGTATCCAGCATGGTTTCGAAAAGCTGGAAGCTTTCATTCTTATATTCGTTCAATGGATCGCGCTGGGCATATCCACGGAAACCGACGACCGACCGAAGGTGTTCCAACGTCAGCAGGTGTTCGCGCCACTTGCTGTCGATTGTGTTCAGCAAGACCTGCTTTTCGATGTTACGCATGTTTTCGGGGCCGAATGCGGCAGCCTTTTGCGCCATCATCTCATCGGCGGCTTTGACCAGACGCTCGCGCACCTGTTCGTCGTCCACGCCTTCTTCTGCTGCCCAGTCCTGTACAGGGGCGTCGATGGTCAGCTTGTCTTTGACGGCCTCGTGCAGACCATCCGTGTCCCACTGGTCGGCGTAGGATTTCGGCGGCATGTATTCGTCGATCAGATCGTCGATGACCTGTTCACGCATGTCCGACACGATCTCGGACAGATCGTCCGAGGACATGATTTCGCGTCGCTGGCTGAATACCACCTTACGCTGGTCATTCATCACGTCATCAAACTTCAGAACGTTTTTGCGCATGTCAAAGTTGCGGCCTTCGACCTTGGATTGCGCGCGTTCCAGCGACTTGTTGACCCAAGGGTGAACGATGGCCTCGCCCTCTTTCATACCCAGAGTGGTCAGAACCTTGTCCAGTCGCTCTGAGCCGAAGATACGCATCAGGTCGTCTTCGAGGCTCAGGTAGAATACGGTACGGCCCGGGTCACCCTGACGACCCGAACGACCGCGCAACTGGTTGTCGATGCGGCGGCTTTCGTGGCGTTCCGACGCCATCACATAGAGACCGCCGGCAGCCAACACCTTTTCTTTCTCTTCGGCGTGGTTTGCCTCTTCTGCAGCGCGCAGCTCGGCCGGGTCGGCCTCGGGGTTTTCGGCCAGCGCCTTGAGGACCTTCATCTCGACATTGCCGCCCAGTTGGATGTCGGTACCACGGCCAGCCATGTTGGTGGCGATGGTCACCGCACCCAGACGGCCTGCATCGGCAACGATCTGCGCCTCTTGCTCGTGTTGACGGGCGTTCAGAACGTTATGTTCAATCCCCTCTTTTTGCAGCAATTGGCTCAGCAGTTCGGACTTCTCGATTGAGGTGGTGCCCAGCAGAACCGGCTGGCCCTTTTCCTGCGCCTGTTTCGTCTCTTCGATCATTGCGCCGTATTTCTCACCAGCGGTGCGGTAGACCTGATCGTCCTCGTCCGCGCGTGCGATGGGCTTGTTGGTGGGCACTTCGACCACGCCAAGGCCGTAGATCTCCTGAAATTCCTCAGCTTCGGTCAGCGCGGTACCTGTCATGCCGCCCAGCTTGTCATACAGGCGAAAGTAATTCTGGAATGTCACACTGGCCAGAGTCACGTTTTCTGGTTGGATCGGCACGCCTTCCTTGGCTTCGATGGCCTGGTGCAGACCCTCTGACAGCCGACGACCCGGCATCATACGACCGGTGAATTCGTCAATCAGCACCACGTTCCCGTCCCGAACGATGTAGTCCTTATCGCGCTGGAACAGCTTGTGCGCGCGCAGACCCTGATTCACGTGATGAACCACTGTTGTGCTTTCGGGGTCGTACAGCGAATGGCCTTCAGGAATGAGCCCGGCCGCCAGCAGCTGTTGTTCCAGAAATTCATTGCCTTCATCGGTGAAGGTCACGTTGCGCGACTTTTCATCCAGTGTGAAGTGATCTTCCTGCAAGGACGGTATCAGCCCGTCGATCGAGGTGTACAGATCCGACCGGTCCTCGGATGGGCCCGAAATGATAAGCGGCGTCCGCGCTTCGTCGATCAGGATCGAGTCGACCTCGTCCACAATCGCGAAATTGTGGTGCATCTGATAAATCTCAGCTAGGTCGGCCTTCATGTTGTCGCGCAGGTAATCGAAGCCCAGTTCGTTATTTGTGGCATAGGTAATGTCACAGGAATAAGCGGCTTTCTTTTCGGCATCCGGCTGACCCGACCAGATCACACCTGTGGTCATCCCAAGGGCACCGAAGACTTTGCCCATCCATTCCGCGTCACGTTTGGCCAGGTATTCGTTCACGGTGACCACGTGCACACCTTTGCCGGTCAACGCGTTCAGATAAGCGGGGAAGGTGGCAACCAGTGTTTTGCCTTCGCCCGTCTTCATTTCCGAGATGTTGCCCTGATGCAAAAAGGCGCCGCCCATCAGCTGCACGTCAAAGGCGCGCAGGCCCAGTGCCCGTTTTGCGCCTTCGCGGACGTTGGCGAAGGCTTCTGGCAGAAGATCATCTAGGCTTTCGCCATCCAGTGCGCGTTTGCGAAGCTCTTCGGTTTTTTCGATCAGACCGTCATCGGACAATTTCTCGAACTCGGGCTCCAGCGCGTTGATCTTTTCGATCAGGGGGCGGGTCGCCTTGATCTTGCGGTCGTTCGGTGTTCCGAACACCTTTTTGGCGAGCGTTCCGAGTCCCAGCATGTTCACTCCAGCGGATCTGTTCTTGTCTTGGTTGCGACAGGCTTGCCCACCTTGCGCGCAACCCATAGATACGGGGGGGTGAAAGGCGGCCCTGTCCAAGGCTTCAAAGCGATGTAAGCGGCAGGTTCTGAAGTGTCAACGCTGCGCCCTGTCGCGGCAAGAAAATAGGATGATTCCATGCCCAAAGGCTTCACTTTTCTGCCATCTCTGGCGCTTGCTGCCGTGATGGCCCTGCCACTGGCCGCCGAAACCCAGCCCGATGCCGACACCGTGATCGCGCGTGTGAACGGGGATGAGATCACTTTGGGTCACGTTATCGCCACCGTGGCGACGTTGCCTGCGAATTATCAGCAGATCGAAGACGACGTTTTGTTCGACTTTATTATCGAGCAGTTGATCCAGCAGCAGCTCCTGGGGCAACAGCAGGACGCGTTGACCAAGCTGAATGCCCTTGCTCTGTCGAACGAAACCCGGTCGCTTTTGGCTGTGCAAACTGTGAATGCGCTGGTGGGTGATGTTGTAACCGACGAAGCCATTCAGGCCGCTTATGACGCCCAGTATGCTGATTACGAGGGCGAGGATGAATTCAATGCAAGCCACATCCTGGTTGAAACCGAAGATGAGGCCAAGGAAATCAAATCTCAGTTGGACGGTGGCGCCGATTTCGCTGAGTTGGCGCAAGAGAAATCCACTGGCCCCTCGGGTCCCAACGGCGGTGCGCTGGGTTGGTTCGGCAAAGGTCGAATGGTGCCGGAGTTCGAGAATGCAGTTGTCGCGCTGGAAAAAGAGCAGGTATCCGACCCGGTTCAGACTCAATTCGGCTGGCACGTGATCATTCTGAACGACACGCGCAAAACCGAAGCCCCTGATTTGGCCGCCGTGCGGGATGAACTTTCGCAAAACCTCCAAAACGAAGCGATCCAGGCCCGCATTGACGAACTGACACAGGCCGCGCAGATCGAGCGCCCCGAGATCGAAGGTCTGACGCCAGGCATCGTACGGCAACTGGATCTGATTCAGGAGTAACCCCCCGTGGCAACGATTACCAAGGTCTCGCCGCTGGCTCCGGCGGCATTTCCAGATTTGCCTGCGATTGACGGTGTACGATTTGCCACCGTCGAGGCCGGTGTCCGCTATCAGGGGCGTACGGATGTCATGCTGGCGGTAATGGACCCCGGCACTTCGGTGGCGGGGGTGTTCACGCGCTCTGCCACACGTGCCGCGCCCGTGTTGGATTGTCAGGACAAGATCGGTGGTGACAACGCAGGTCCGGCGGCGATTTTGGTGAATTCCGGTAATGCCAACGCTTTTACTGGTCACTACGGGCAAACTTCGGTGTCCGAGGTGACGCAAGCTGTTTCCAAGGCCACGGGTGTTCCGGTTCAGCGGGTCTTTACCTCTTCTACAGGCGTGATCGGTGAGCCACTGCCGCATGACCGCATTCTTTCCCAGCTTGAGGCCTTGAAGGCGGGACTGAGCCGCCACGGAATCGAGGACGCGGCGCGGGCTATCATGACTACCGACACCTTCCCGAAAGGAGCGTCGGCGCAGGTCGAGATTGATGGCAAAACAGTCTCTATTGCGGGGATTGCCAAAGGTTCGGGGATGATTGCGCCGGATATGGCGACGATGTTGGTCTATATCTTTACCGACGCGCAAGTCGACCAAGCCGCACTGCAGGCAATGTTGGGTGCGCAGACAGATCGTACCTTCAACTGTATCACTGTCGACAGCGACACATCGACCTCTGATAGCTTGCTGCTTTGCGCAACCGGGGCGTCCGGTGTTGACGCGACAGGCAACACAGACTTCGCGCAGGCACTTGAGACGGTGATGCTGGACCTTGCGCAGCAGGTTGTGCGCGACGGTGAAGGGGCCACGAAATTCGTAGAAATTCGTGTGACCGGAGCGGCCTCGGACGCGGACGCCAAGGTGCATGGTCTGGCGATTGCCAACTCACCGCTCGTAAAAACGGCGATCGCAGGCGAGGACCCGAACTGGGGTCGCGTCGTCATGGCTGTCGGTAAATCCGGTGCCGCCGCTGACAGGGATAAGTTGAGCATTTCTTTCGGTGACATTCTGGTCGCCGAGAAAGGCTGGGTCAGCCCGGACTACCGTGAGGAAGACGCAGCCGCCTACATGAAGGGCCAAAACCTCGTGATCGCCGTCGACATTGGGCTGGGTGAGGGCAAATCCACCGTTTGGACCTGCGACCTGACCCATGGCTATATTGAGATCAACGCGGATTATCGCTCGTGAAGACCATCCTTGTTTCTGCCGTCGCCCTGATCGACATCGAGGGCAGAGTGCTGCTGGCCCAACGCCCGGAAGGCAAATCCATGGCCGGTCTGTGGGAGTTCCCCGGCGGAAAGGTCGAGCCCGGCGAAACTCCCGAGGTGGCCTTGATCAGGGAGTTGCATGAGGAACTGGGCATCAACACCTGGACCTCCTGCCTTGCGCCTCTGACCTTTGCCAGCCACAGCTATGATGATTTCCACCTGTTGATGCCGCTGTTCGCCTGCCGTAAATGGGAGGGCATTCCGCAATCCAAAGAAGGTCAGGCCCTGAAGTGGGTGCGCGGAAATGACTTGCGCAACTATCCGATGCCAGCAGCGGATGTGCCGCTGATTCCGATTTTGCGGGATTGGCTGTAGTATTCGAGTTAAGTACGGTGCCCTAAGTTTATTCGGCCTTGTGACTCTGCGCAGAATGAACCGATCACGTTTGCGTTGCGATCATGCGAATGTTCCGGGTTTTTCTCGAAACGCTCCTGATGGCGTAGGGATCGTAAACATTGAAATAAGTGACGACAACGCAAACCACAGCTGTGTCACAAGAATTATCAGTATGCCGACATTGCCCAGCAATGGCACGCCCGATCCAGCAGGGCGCGTGTCCGTGAATGCGGCAATCAAGAACAAAGACAGACCCAAGATCCAGCCAATCCCGGCCGTCCAGAACCGACGGATCTGTTTGTCGTAAACTTCTTTGTAGCCTGGATCATTTCTGCGCCAGATATAAGCCATTAGAACGCCTGCAAACGAGGTCAATAGAGCCACGATGCTTGCGGTATACAGCGCCCAAATGATGGTAGGCTTGGTTTTTGAAGACATTCTCACCTCAAAATATTTTGGTTTACATACTTTTCTACTTAAGCTTGAACGAGCCGTTTTTGTGCCCGTATCAAGTTATTTGTTGGACGGCCTTTCGGTTCAGTCAGATTAACTTCTGCATTCTCCGTAAGACTCTGGTCTACCCCCCCTGTTACAATTCGTAAGAATTGAGAAAACATCAGGCAAAACTTGCTGCTGATCGTGTCTCTGTCCCTGATGGGGCATTGGCGTTCGGGCCTTGGCCCGAGCCCGCCATTTCCGGCCCGGGGAGGGGCCGGATGGGGAGGAGAAAAGAGATTGGCTCAGACGCAGTCGGGCGCAGAAGGGATGACCTCTCTTCCGGCGCTGCTATACCGCAATGTCACCCAGTTCGGGGACGCTCCGGCATATCGGGAAAAGGAATTCGGGATCTGGCAATGCTGGTCCTGGGCCGAGACGGCCAAGGAAATCCGGTCCATTGCGCTGGGGTTCCTGGAACTTGGCGTTGAGAAAGGCGACCATATCGCCGTCATAGGCCGTAACCGCCCAGCCCACTACTGGTCGATGGTCGCGGCACAGATGGTTGGGGCCGTTCCGGTGCCGCTGTATCAGGACTCGGTCGCAGAAGAGATGGCCTATGTTCTGGAGCATTGTGGCGCGAAATACGTTGTCTGCGGTGATCAGGAGCAGGTCGACAAGGTCATCGAAATTCAGGAAAACCTGCATCAGGTCAAACACATCCTCTATACCGACAAGCGCGGAATGCGGAAATACGACCATTCCCAGATGAACGCGCTCGAGGACATCATGGCTGAGGGCAGCGCGGGTCACGCGCGGTTCGATGCTGAGTTGGACAAGCGTATCGCCGCGATCACCTATGACGATACCTGCGTGATGCTCTATACCTCGGGCACCACTGGCAAGCCCAAGGGCGTGGTGCTGTCGAACCGCAATGTGATCGAAAGCGCCAAGAATTCGGCTGAGTTCGATCATCTGACCCGGAATGAAGACATCCTGTCATATCTGCCGATGGCCTGGGTTGGTGACTTCATCTTCTCCATCGGTCAGGCCTATTGGTGTGGCTTCTGCGTGAACTGCCCCGAAAGTGCCGACACGATGATGACCGACCTGCGCGAGATCGGGCCGACTTATTTCTTCGCCCCGCCGCGGGTGTTTGAGACGCAGCTGACCAATGTGATGATCCGGATGGAGGACGCGGGCAAGTTAAAGCAGCGCATGTTCCGTCACTTCATGGACCATGCCAAAAAGGTTGGTGGTCAGTTGCTGGACGGCAAGCCGGTGGGCTTTGGCGACAAGCTAAAATATGCGCTGGGCAACATGCTGGTCTACGGCCCGCTCAAGGACACACTGGGTTATGGCCGGTTCCGCGTCGGCTATACGGCGGGTGAAGCGATCGGGCCTGAGATTTTCGATTTCTATCGGTCTTTGGGCATCAACCTGAAACAGCTTTACGGCCAGACCGAAGCGACCGTATTCATCACCGTGCAGCCCGATGGCGAAGTGCGGGCGGATACGGTGGGTGTTCCCGCACCGGATGTCGAGTTGAAGATCGACGATAAGGGTGAGATTCACTACCGCTCGCCGGGTGTGTTTGTTGAATATTACAATAATCCGGACTCGACCGCCTCGACCAAGGATGCCGAAGGGTGGGTCGCAACAGGCGATGCTGGTTTCATCGAGGAAGGTTCGGGCCACCTGCGGATTATCGACCGTGCCAAGGATGTGGGCAAGATGGCTGATGGGTCGATGTTCGCGCCCAAATACGTCGAGAACAAGCTGAAGTTCTTCCCGGATATCCTGGAAGTTGTTCTGTTCGGAAACGGCAAGGACCGCTGTGTCGCTTTCGTCAATATTGACCTGACTGCCGTAGGAAACTGGGCAGAACGGAACAATGTTGCATACGGGTCCTATCAGGAACTTACGGCGCATCCCCGAGTGTTAGAGACTATCAAGTCGCATGTTGAAGAGGTCAACAAGTCTGTCGCTGCCGATGAAATGCTGTCTGGCTGCCAGGTGCATCGGTTCGTTGTTTTGCACAAAGAGCTGGATGCGGACGATGGCGAGATGACCCGGACGCGGAAAGTGCGGCGTGGTTTCGTCGAGGACAAGTTCGACGACATCATCGAAGCGCTTTATGACGGGTCGTCCAGCGTGTCGACCACGACTGAAGTGACTTATGAGGATGGCCGCAAAGGATCAATCAGCGCGACGCTTGAGATCGTGGATGCGCCGGTTTTCCCGGTCGCCCATCACAAGGTTGCGGCGGAATGAGGGATCGCCGAGCGCCGCTCGACCTCGCGGTCGTCGCCCCGCCCGCCGTCCCGTTTTCGCGTAAGGCCAGGAGAGGCTAATGCTGGATAATTCCGAAGGATATATCACCGAAGACGGCCGCAAGATCGGCGGTGTGGTGATGGAGATGAAGAACATCACTCTGCGGTTTGGCGGCGTTGTGGCGATCAAGGATATCTCGTTCGACATTCGCGAAGGTGAAATCCGCGCCATTATCGGGCCAAACGGGGCCGGGAAATCCTCGATGCTGAACGTGATCTCGGGGTTTTATGTCCCGCAGGAGGGAGAGGTCTGGTTTCACGGATCCAAGCGCCCGCCGATGCGGCCCTTTGAGGTGGCACAGCAGGGCATCGCGCGGACGTTTCAGAACATCGCTTTGTTCGAGGGCATGAGCGTTTTGGACAACGTCATGACCGGGCGGTTGGGGTTCATGAAGACGAACATTTTCCAGCAGGCCTGGTGGAAAGGTAAGGCCGAGGCGGAAGAGACGGAAAACCGGGAAGCCGTGGAAAAGATCATCGACTTTCTGGAAATCCAGCACATTCGCAAGACGCCTGTATCTCGTCTGCCCTACGGATTGAAAAAGCGGGTCGAACTGGCTCGCGCACTGGCGGCCGAACCCAAGCTGCTGCTGTTGGACGAGCCGATGGCGGGAATGAACGTCGAAGAAAAAGAGGACATGAGCCGCTTTGTTCTGGACGTGAATGATGAGTTCGGCACCACGATTGCGCTGATCGAGCATGACATGGGCGTGGTGATGGACCTGAGCGACCGCGTTGTGGTGATGGATTACGGCCGCAAGATCGGCGACGGCACACCCGATGAGGTGCGTAACAATCAGGAAGTCATCGACGCCTATCTGGGGGTGAGCCATGACTGAGCATCTGACAGACATGAGAGGGGGCGGACATGCCTGATCAGCTGATATTCGCGATGGAGGTCATTCTGAATGGCCTGATGGCCGGGGTCCTTTACGCTCTGGTCGCGCTGGGCTTTGTTCTAATCTACAAGGCGTCGGGAATTTTCAATTATGCGCAAGGGGTTATGGCGCTGTTTGCGGCTATGACCCTTGTTGGGATCATGAACGGACAGGTGCCTTTTGCACATCTGATCAACGCCACGTTCGGAACGCATGTTCACCACTTTGGCTGGAACATACCCGCGCTGTTGGCAATTATTCTGACCATGGCCGTTATGGTCCTGCTGGCCTGGGCTGTGCAGCGCTTTGTCATGCGGCATCTGGTTGGGCAAGAGCCCATCATCCTGTTCATGGCAACGATTGGACTGGCGTATCTGCTGGAAGGCGTCGCAGACCTCATGTGGGGGTCTGAGATCAAGACGCTTGATGTTGGTCTGCCGCAGGGCATCAACCTTTGGATTGATGAAAGCACGTTCAACGTATTTGGCTACGGCTTCTTCATCGACAATCTGGATATCGTGGCGACCGTGATCGCGGCGCTCTTGGTCGCGGCGCTGGTGGTGTTCAGCCAGTACACCAAGCAAGGCCGCGCGATGCGGGCTGTGGCCGACGATCACCAGGCGGCGCTTTCGGTGGGTATTTCGCTGAACTTCATCTGGATCATGGTCTGGTCTGTGGCTGGTTTCGTGGCGTTGGTCGCCGGCATCATGTGGGGCACCAAATCAGGCGTGCAGTTTTCATTGTCGCTGATCGCGCTTAAGGCGTTGCCAGTCCTGATGCTGGGCGGATTTACCTCGATCCCTGGGGCGATTGTCGGCGGATTGATCATCGGCGTGGGTGAGAAACTGTTCGAGTTCGCCATCGGTCCGATGGTCGGCGGTGCAACCGAAAACTGGTTCGCTTATGTGCTGGCGCTGATTTTCCTTGTCTTCCGGCCGCAAGGTCTGTTTGGCGAGAAGATTATCGAGAGGGTGTAGCGATGCAAAAACTCATCGCGATCACCAATGTCATTGCCTGGGCCGGGTTCTGGGCATTCGGATACATCGCTCTGACATCGGATGATCTGACAGAAGGTCAGGTGACAATCGCAGCAATCCTGGCCTTTGCGGGGCTGGTGATGGGGATCCTGGCTTATCTGAAACTGGTCCGAGCGTCCGAGGCGAGCGGATACGCCAAAGGGTCCAATCAACTGGACGCCGCTGCCCGTAACCGGGCGCAGGAAGAATGGGGAAAGTAAGATATGTTCTATCGTGAGGCCGGAGACTTCAAAGTCTCATACGCGGATGACAGCCAAACTTTCCCGATCAAGTTCGATCGGTACCGCTATTACGGTGTATTGGCGATCGCGTTTGGTATCATCCCGTTCCTGATCAATGATTACTGGGCCAACGCCCTGCTGCTGCCCTTTCTGATCTACGCCATCGCGGCGATTGGGCTGAACATTCTGGTGGGTTACAGCGGGCAGGTCTCTTTGGGGACTGGGGGGTTCATGGCTGTAGGGGCATATGCCTGTTATAAGCTTATGACGGCGTTCCCGGATGTCAGCATGTTCATCCATGTCATACTTGCTGGCGGGATCACGGCGATCGTTGGTGTGTTGTTCGGCCTGCCGAGCCTTCGGATCAAGGGGTTTTATCTGGCGGTGGCAACGTTGGCCGCGCAATTCTTCCTTGTTTGGCTGTTTAACCGGGTGCCGTGGTTCTATAACTATTCGGCTTCGGGGCAGATCAACGCGCCTGAACGGGATGTGTTTGGCATCATCATCACTGGCCCCAATGCTCCGGCATGGGCGACTTATCTGTTCTGTCTGATCTTCCTGACGCTCAGCGCCGTGATCGCGCGCAACCTGACGCGTGGATCGACCGGGCGCAAGTGGATGGCGATCCGCGACATGGATATCGCCGCCGAGATCATCGGGGTGAACCCGTTGAAGGCGAAATTGACTGCCTTTGCCGTCAGCTCCTTCTTTGTTGGCGTCTCGGGCGCACTGTTCTTTGCGGTCTATCTCGGCGCGGTCGAGGTGGGCGAAGTCTTTGGCATCCAGAAATCGTTCCTTGTGCTGTTCATGATCATTATCGGCGGATTAGGCTCTATTTTCGGATGCTTTGCGGGGGCGGCATTCCTTGTTCTGTTGCCGGTGGTCCTGAAAGTTGTTGGTGCGGACATGCTGGGCTGGCCGACAGATATCGTGGCCCACCTGAACCTCGTGATCGTCGGTCTGATGATCATCATGTTCTTGATCCTTGAACCGCATGGATTGGCGCAGCTGTGGCGTGTCGCCAAAGAGAAACTCAGACTCTGGCCGTTCCCGCACTAAGGGGAGGCCCAATCAGATAACGGGTGGCAAGCCCGAAACACACATCGGACTAACCAAGGGAGGAGACACCCGATGAAATTGAAACTGGCAACTCTGGCGCTGGGCGCCGTGATGGCGGCAGGTCCGGTCATGGCCGACCTCGTGTTCCCATCGCTCAGCTATCGGACCGGGCCCTATGCGGCAGGCGGTATCCCGTTTGCGGATGGCTATGCTGATTACTTTACGCTGCTGAATGAACGCGATGGCGGCATTGGCGGTGTGACCGTTAGCGTCCCGGAATGCGAAACCGCCTATAACACCGAAAAAGGCGTGGAATGTTATGAGGCGACCAAGGGAGAAGGCGCGTTGGTTTACCAACCGCTGTCGACCGGGATCACCTATCAGCTGATCCCAAAACTGGCGGTCGACAAGATCCCGATGCTGACATCGGGTCTGGGGCGTACCTCGGCCAAGAACGGATCTGTGTTCGAGTGGGTGTTCAACTTCCCGGCAAACTACTGGGATGGTGCATCCGGTGCGATCAACCACATCCTTGATATCAATGACGGCAATATCTCGGGCAAGAAGATCGCGCTTGTCTATCACAACTCGGCCTATGGCAAGGAACCGATCCGCACGCTTGAAGAACTGTCTGAAAAGCACGGGTTCGAACTGGTAGCCCTGCCCGTCGATCACCCGGGTCAGGAGCAGAAATCGCAATGGCTGCAAATTCGTCGCGACCGTCCTGACTATGTCCTGATGTGGGGCTGGGGCGTGATGAACCAGGTAGCCGTGCAAGAGGCCGCGAACATCCGGTATCCGATGGAGAACTTCATCGGTGTCTGGTGGTCCGGGTCTGAAAACGACGTGCTGCCCTCGGGCGAGGCCGCAAATGGTTACAAGGCGCTGACCTTCCACAATGTGGGCGCGGATTACCCGATCTATGACGACCTCAAGGCGCATGTCTATGACAAGAACCTGTCCGCAGGCGCTGGCGACCAGCACGGCACAGTGCTGTACAACCGGGGTCTCTATGCCGCAATGCTGGTGGCCGAAGCCGCCAAGAAAGCCCAAGCCATGCATGATGTTGCCGAGATAGACTCGGTCATGATGCGCGACGGGATGGAAGCGCTGGTGATTGACGAGGCGCTGATGTCCGAACTGGGTCTGCCGAATTTCGGCCCGACCTTCTCGGTCTCGTGCGGTAACCACGGTGGTGACGGTCTTGTTGGTGTGACCCAGTGGGATGCATCGGCGAAGACATGGTCTTTGATCTCGGACTTCAAGCAGTCGGATCAGGACGTGATCCAGCCGCTGATTGATGCAGATTCCTCGGCCTTTGCTGCGGAAAACAACATCGACGGGCGCTGCTGAACGGACGCTTTGAAACCCGGGGCGGCGACCTGTCGCCGTCCCGATCCCAACACTCGCACGAGGACACGCGCTGATGCTGGATGCAGCTCAAAACACCGAAGTGCAGGCGGAAACCCTGCTTGAGGTCAATAATATCGAGGTGATCTATAACCACGTGATCCTTGTCCTGAAGGGCGTAAGCCTGAGCGTGCCCAAAGGGGGTATTACCGCGCTGCTTGGTGGCAACGGGGCCGGCAAGACGACGACCCTCAAGGCGGTGTCGAACCTGCTGCATTCCGAACGCGGAGAAGTCACGAAAGGTACAATCAAGTATCGCGGAACCAGCATCCACGAAAGCGACCCGGCCGATCTGGTGGAAAAGGGCGTTATTCAGGTGATGGAAGGCCGCCATTGTTTTGAACATCTGACGGTCGAAGAAAACCTGTTGACCGGGGCCTATACGCGCAAGGACGGTAAGGCCGCGATTCAACAAGACCTTGAACTTGTGTATTCCTACTTCCCGCGTCTGGCCGAACGCCGCAAATCGCAGGCGGGCTACACCTCGGGAGGTGAGCAACAAATGGTTGCGATGGGTCGGGCGCTGATGTCACGACCTGAAACGATCTTGCTGGACGAACCCTCGATGGGTTTGGCGCCGCAATTGGTCGAAGAGATTTTTGGCATCGTGAAGGACCTGAACGAGAAAGAGGGCGTGTCCTTCCTGCTAGCTGAACAGAACACAAATGTGGCGCTTAGATTTGCGCATTACGGTTATATTCTTGAATCCGGTCGCGTCGTGATGGACGGACCTGCGGCCGAATTGCGCGAGAATCCGGATGTGAAGGAATTCTATCTGGGCATGTCTGACGAGGGCCGCAAAAGCTTCCGCGATGTACGTTCATACCGTCGCCGCAAACGGTGGCTGTGAACGGATGGAGGATCTGTCGATGACCTATTTCGATGCACTCGAGACCCGATCAGCCGACAAACGCGCCGCCGATCAGGCGCTGGCGTTGCAGCAACAGTTGGGCCGCGCACTTTCAGCGCCCGGTTTTCAGACCCATCTGGCGGACGTGGATACTGGTGCGGTCAAAACTGTGGAGGATCTGACAAAGCTGCCCGTATTGCGCAAATCCGATCTGGCCAATGCGCAGGCAGCCCGGCCACCATTTGGTGGCTTCACAGTCAAACCCGCGCGCCATTTTCACCATGTCTTTCAGTCTCCGGGTCCGATTTACGAACCGGGCAGTACGGATCCCGATTGGTGGCGCATGGGGCGGTTCCTGCACGCGGCGGGGGTTGGCCCTGGCGACATCGTGCAGAACTGTTTTGGCTATCACCTGACACCAGCGGGCATGATCTTTGAAAGCGGCGCGCGCGCTGTTGGCGCAGCCGTCCTGCCTGCGGGCACCGGTCAGACCGAGCTTCAGGTCACTGCCGCCCGCGATGTTGGGTGCACTGCTTATGCAGGCACGCCGGATTACCTGAAGGTCATTTTGGACAAAGCGGATGAAATGGGCGTCGCCCTTCATTTCACGACAGCCGTCGTTGGCGGCGGGGCGCTGTTTCCATCGCTGCGTCAGGAATATGCAGATCGCGGTATTTCCTGTTTGCAGTGCTATGCGACGGCTGATCTGGGCAATATTGCTTACGAAAGCCCGGCAATCGAAGGCATGATCATTGACGAGCATGTGATCGTCGAGATCGTCACGCCGGGAACAGGCACACCTGTTCCCGAAGGCGAAGTTGGCGAAGTGGTGGTGACGTCTCTGAACCCGGACTATCCGTTGATCCGCTTTGCGACCGGGGATTTGTCGGCCATTCTGCCCGGAGCATCTCCGTGTGGGCGCACCAACGCACGGATCAAGGGTTGGATGGGCCGCGCGGATCAGACCACCAAAATCAAGGGGATGTTTGTGCGACCGGAACAGGTGGCGGCGTTGGTGGACAAGCATGATGAAATTGTCAAAGCCCGCGTCATCGCAGCCCGGCAGGGTGAGATGGACACCATGACGGTCCAGATCGAAAGCCCAACCGGCGATGACATGGCCTATGCCAAATCGGTGGTTGAGGTGCTGAAACTGAAAGGCGCGATCGAGGTTGTGGCGCCGGGATCGCTGCCCAAAGACGGCTTGGTGATCGAGGATCAGCGGGTCTACGAATAGGGCGCTATGGGATCTGCGGCAGTTTGTGCCGCAGATTTGTTCAGCCCCCTACTGGTGTTTCTGAGCGTTTTGGTCGATTAAAGATGAACTCTGCGCCTTAGCCAGTAACAAGCCGGGATCATGGCCGACATCGAATTCTCAGAACACGGTACGCGCAACCGGGGTGCATTGGGCACACGCCTGGTGGGTGCTGTGGCGTGTCTGGTGGCGGCGGCCTGCCTGTTGCCTATGGTGGCTGTTGTGTTGGCAGCGGTTACGGGTGGCACTGACACGATCTCGCATCTTTTGACAACGGTTCTACCCGGCTACGCACTGACGACGGCAGTATTGGTGGTCTTGGTGGCGGCTGGCACCTTTGCTGTCGGGGTCGGTGCGGCATGGCTGGTCACCATGACCCGTTTTCCCGGTGTTCGGTTTCTTGAGATCGCGCTGGTGCTGCCCCTCGCGTTTCCGGCCTACGTATTGGCCTATGCCTACACATTTATTTTGGATCACCCCGGCATCGTCCAAACCACATTAAGGGATGTGACCGGATGGGGACCACGCGATTATTGGTTCCCCGAGATTCGTTCGACCGAGGGGGCAGCGGTGATGCTGATCCTCGTCCTGTACCCTTATGTTTATCTTCTGGCGCGGGCAGCTTTCCTACAGCAAAGCGCCACAGCCTTTTTGGCCGCGCGTGCGCTGGGCAACAGTCCTTGGGGTGCGTTCTGGCGGGTGTCCTTGCCAATGGCCCGCCCCGCAATCGCCGGAGGTGTCTTGCTGGCCATCATGGAAACCGTGGCCGACTTTGGTACGGTTGCTTATTTCGGGGTGCAAACCTTTGCCACCGGTATCTATACCAGCTGGTTTTCCATTGGGGACCGCGCGGCAGCCGCGCAACTGGCGCTTTGTCTTTTGGGCTTTGCTCTGGTCATGGCCGTGGCCGAGCGGATGCAACGTGGTAAGGCCAAATACTATCAGGCGGGTAAAAGCCACGCGACTTTACCTTCAGCGACACTAAAGGGGTGGCAGGCGGTCGCGGCCTTTACCCTTTGCGCCATTCCGGTCCTTTTGGGGTTTCTCCTGCCGGTTTTCATTCTGGTGTCCATGGGCATGGAGTCAGAGCAGAACCTGCTATCGCGCCGGTATATCGGGTTCATCCAAAATTCGTTGACCCTTGCGGGTGTGGCTGCGGTTATCACGGTTCTAGCCGCTATTTGCGTGGGCTTTTTCCAAAGGTTACGTCCCGGGCGAGTGTCCTCAAGCACCGGGTATTTGGCGCGGTTGGGTTACGCGGTCCCCGGCGGCGTGATCGCGGTTGGCCTGATGGTCCCGTTTGCAAGCTTTGACAATGCGCTGGATGCGTGGATGCGCGAGACCTTTGATATATCCACCGGCCTCCTTGTCACGGGGTCGATCTGGTTGTTGGTTGCGGCTTACATGGTACGTTTCCTGGCCGCCGCGCTGAGCGCATATGAGGGCGGGCAAAGCACCGTGCACGCGAATATGGATGCAGCGTCGCGGTCACTTGGCCAATCTCCTTTGGGGACACTGCGCCGTGTGCATCTGCCGATTCTGACGCCCTCTTTGTTGACCGCGTTGCTGATCGTGTTTGTGGACGTGATGAAAGAGCTGCCCGCGACCTTGATCATGCGGCCGTTCAACTTTGATACCCTTGCAGTTCAAGCTTATCGGCTTGCATCGGACGAGCGGCTTGAAGGTGCGGCTGTACCGTCTTTGGTCATTCTGGCGGTGGGTCTGCTACCCGTGATTCTGATCTGCCGACAGGTCGGACGCCGACGCTAAAGGGATTCAAAAATACCAGATCGTGTCGCGCGCGGGCTTGATTCAAACACGTTTTCCGGCGAGGCTTGGTGTATGAACATGCAGCCTCCCAGCCGGTTCTCTGCAAACTCGGCACAAATGCCCGTCGCGTTTAACCGGCACGAGATGTCACATATCCTGTCTGTATATGGCCGAATGGTCGCAGCCGGTGAATGGCGTGACTATGGAATTTCCAACCTGCGCGAGATGGCAGTGTTCTCTATCTTTCGGCGCACGGCAGAACATCCGATTTACCGGGTCGAGAAACATCCGCGTCTGCGGCAAAAGCAGGGGATGTATTCCGTGGTTGGTATGGATGGACGTATCCTGAAACGCGGCCACGACCTGCGTACTGTCCTCAGAGTATTGGAGCGCAAGCTTATCCGCTCGGTCGATCTGGATTAGAGCCTTTTGTGCGCTGTGACAGGCCCGTCACCCTGTGACTGAATACGTGCGATTGCCTGATCCAGCGGCTCGAATGTGACGTCCATATGGAAGGCGTTCGCATGAAGCAGCATGTTCTCTTCGTACACCCAAGCCACATGGCCTTTCCAAAACAACAGATCACCGCGCTGAGGCGATGTTCCATTGGGTAACTGATGTCCCAATTCGCGTTCCTGATCACCGCTGTCGCCTGGACAGGGCAAACCGCAGGCCAGCATCCCGGCCTGCACCAGACCGGAACAATCCAGCCCGAAGCGGCTGTTGCCGCCCCAAAGATAGGGCGTGCCCAAAAACAGCTCGGCCACGGCGACGGGATCGGTCAGGTTCACCCCGACATGTTTGGCGTGTTGGGATGGGATGAACCCAAGTTCTGTTTCCAGAAAACCATCAATCTCGGATCCAACAGCGATCTTGCTGCCAAAGCTGAGTGACAGGCGGTCCGGGCTTTTCATGTCGGGCAGTGCGTAGGCATGAGTTGCCGGGGCTGTAATCCAATGGGTTTCCGTAATGTCGGGCCCCAACTGATCTGATTTAACCCACCCCGTGTAATTGTCTTTTGCTGATCTGACCTTGCTCCAACCGTTCTGATCTTCGGTGCGCTCAACACTATCACCATACAGCAATTGCCTGTCCCGCGGCCCATCGGGGCTGCGCATCAGGTCGACGACCGGATGAATGACGCATTGACGCGTCATAGATTCAGAATTTCCGGTAAAGCGGCCAGAAGTGCCCGAGGGCCTTGCCCCAATCCACCTTTGCTACGGCCCGGTTCCTTGCTGCGCTGCCATGAGAAGATGTCAAAATGCATATACGGGCTTTCGCCAACAAAGCGTCGCAGGAACAGCGCGGCTGTGATCGATCCGGCAAAACCACCTGCGGGTGCGTTGTCCAGATCAGCGATACCGGGTTCGATCAAACCTTCATACGGGTCGTGGAACGGCATGCGCCACACGGGATCGGCAACGGTTTGTGCGGCTCGGCTCAGGGTGGCTGCGGTGTCGTCAGTGTCGGTATAGAACGGCGCCAAATCTGTTCCGACGGCAACCCGCGCAGCCCCGGTCAGTGTCGCCATCGAGATCACAAGATCGGGGTTTCCTTCATCTGCGAGCGTCAACGCATCGGCCAGAACAAGACGACCTTCGGCGTCGGTGTTGTTGATTTCAACCGTAAGACCCTTGCGTGACGTCAGGATATCGCCGGGCCGAAAGGCATTACCGGCTACGGAATTTTCAACCGCCGGGATCAATACCCGTAACTGCACAGGCAGGCCCAGCGCCATGATCATTCGGGCCAAACCCAGCACATTCGCAGCGCCGCCCATATCCTTTTTCATCAAACCCATCGAGGCACCGGGCTTCAGATTCAGCCCGCCGGTGTCAAAGCAGACACCTTTACCAACCAGAGTCAGTTTTGGACCGCTTTTGCCCCAGTTCATCTCGATCAGACGGGGCGCCTGCGCGGATGCGCGGCCAACCGTGTGGATCATGGGAAAGTTCTGCTCCAACAAGGCGTCACCCGCGATGACGTTGCAAGCGGCACCAAACTCTTGCGCCAGAGCCTCGCTCGCGGCTTGCAATTGGTCTGGCCCCATGTCCGAGGCGGGCGTGTTGACCAAATCTCGGATCAAAGCCTCCGCGCTGGCTATCGTCTCTAATCGGTCTGCATCCACACCTTCCGGTGCGACAAGGCGTGCTTTAGCCGGGGACTGGTTGGCGTAACGGTCAAACGAGTATCCGGTTAGCAACCAGCCAAGGCATTCGGTCTCAAGCATATTATCCGGCACCCCGGATGCGATGGCATATGTGCCTTTGGGCAAAGCCTCGGCCGCAGCGGCCAAAGGAAACCGTTTGCGGGCACGCCCAGCGCTTTTGCCGTATCCAGCCAGCGCGGATACTGGTGCCCCGTTTGAATCCGGTATCAGCAGCACCTGTCCAATCGCGCCCGTAAATCCGTTGCTGCTGACCCAGGCGGCCACAGAGTCCGGTTGGTCTTTCAACCAATCGTCCAGATCAGTTTGCGCAACGACATGCAACGGAATTGACGGCTCAGAGGAGGGGGCAAAAGACAGGGTCATGGCGATCTCGGCTGGTTCGAATTGCGCCCAGCCTATCTGCCCACGATCCGTCCGCAAGCCCCGTCAGACCGAAAGGTCCTGCTGATCCCAGATTACGGTCAACGATTTCTCACCAACCCGGATCAATCGCGACAAGGTCGCCCCGGTTGCCACGGCATCCCCGGCGTCCACGCTGTTGGCCACGTCACCTGCAACCCTTGCTAAAACCGTCATGCCGATCTGATCTGAAATTGCCACCAGGGACCGCGCGCATTTTCGCAGCCCTGCCCAGTCGCGTTGACGCCAGTAGCGTTCGCAATTTGACAGGCGCACCGCCAGCTCTTCGACCGTGCGACACAAGACGTCCAACGCGTTTTTATCGCCCAGTTGCGTATACAATCCATTCAGACGATCCGGGTCCAACCGAACGGATTCCTTGTGTTCAAGCGAAATTATCTTTTCCACCACATTCACCCCAATTATTGATGCCCCCACGGCATAGATTGACTTAGACTGTCAATTCCTTTGCAAAACCTTGCCGCGTTGCGGGATAATTGCTCGAATTTTCGGCGAATTCGGGTTACAGCACTCGGCATAGAAAAGACTAAGGACATAAGAATGGATTGCGCCAAACCTCTGCCGAGCTATCTGGTCAAACGGTATCACGGCTGGAAAGCCACGACATATTCCGAGAACCAGGTCTGGTACAGGCGACTCGCGACCGAGGGACAGCGCCCGCGCGCGATGGTCATTTCCTGCTGTGACAGTCGTGTGCACGTGACGTCGATGTTTGGCGCGGATCAGGGTGACTTCTTCATTCACCGCAACATTGCCAATCTTGTCCCCCCGTATGCCCCTGACGGAGATCACCACGGCACCAGTGCTGCGATCGAATACGCCGTGACCGCGCTGAAAGTGGCGCATCTGATTGTTCTGGGCCATTCACAATGTGGCGGTGTTCAGGGCTGCATCGATATGTGCAAGGGGCAGGCCCCGCAGCTTGAAGCCAAGGACAGCTTTGTCGGGCGCTGGATGGATATCCTCAAGCCGAAATACGATCTGGTTGCCGATGTCGAGGACAGCGTTGATCAGGCGCGCCAATTCGAGCGCCACGCGGTCGTTGCGTCGCTTGAGAACCTCATGACGTTCCCGTTCATCGCTTCGGCCGTTCAGGATGGATCACTGAGCCTGCATGGCCTGTGGACCGATATCGGCGAGGGCGGATTGCAGTGCTACGACCCCGAGGAAAAGAAGTTCAATATCGTCTGATTTGCGAGGACGGCCGACACACGCCGGAGTAGATCGATTTTTGCTTGAGGTTACCGGGCTAAGACCGCTTAGCCCGGTATTGCGACATTAACTGCCCTGATTGCGAAAGCGCTCTTCGAATTCGGGTGTCTGGTTGTCGGCGCTGCCACCGCTTGGGCCTTCGCATGCGGCCACGAAAAGCAGGCTTGCGGTGATGAGGGCGGCTCTGATCATGTTGATGTCCTTTGCGTTCGATCTGCACCAACAAGGCTATACGCTCGGCTCTGGTATCGCACTGAAACCCCCATCGCGTATGGTCAAACCTGTGTGACGCCGCAGTGAGTGCCGCAGCGCGAACAAGAGTGGCTGAGCCCGGTCCCGTAAATTGACGACTACGCTGCGCGTATTATGGCAGTGCCCGGGATTTCGACTTTCCCTTAACGAGAAGTCATTTTCGGTGTGTTTTAGACTTCCCCAAAGTCCTCCTGTGTATAGATTGTTCGAAAACCCACGATTGATTTAAAGTAAATTAGGCGATTGCAATGGATTCAGGAAACAACCCTTCTCGGCAGGATTCGCACGTCTGGATTTCGACGACATGGAACAACAAGTCTGGTGTAACTCCGATGACGCGGAGGGAATATGAAAGGCATTGGCGCGCGGGTCAGCCCAAAGAAATCGGTGAAAAATACAGTGAATTGCTCCAACGGACCTATAACAAAGTTCCTAAGGGCGAGGTGCTGACGGCAGAAGAAATCGGCGATGTCTGGTACTATGGCTCACAGGACGGTAAGCCAGCACCGAGTTTCATGAACGGAGGCGGTCTGCCGGTGCTGTCAGACTCTGCCAAAACGGTTCTGGAACAGTTCGATCTGGGTGAAACCTATTTCCATTCGATCAGATTGCAGGCTCCGGCGGGCCATGCGACGACGTACGAGCCGTATTACATACTGAATGTGTGCAATAAACGTTCGATGGGGAACTACGAGGCGTTGGGTCCCGAAGGTGATCTGTCAGCCCCTTTAAACAACAAATACGGTAAAAGGTTTCTCCCAAGAAAAGGGTCGGAGCACAAACTGGTCGTTGTTCCTGAAGCACTGGGTGGTCCCGACATCTGGATCGATCCGAAAGTTCCCGAACTCCTGTTCCTCTCCGAATGTCTCGTTTCTGCACTGAAAGCAGCCGGAGTCGATGACGGTTGGGGTTTAGTCCGCTGCCCGGTTGGCGTTCTTTGACGCAAGCCAACCGTTTTCGCGTCGCATCGCTTGAATTGATCTGACCGGTTGTGCAATCTGCGGCTGTATTGAGTTAAAGGACTATTGGTATGTTCGATCAGCGACAGAATGAGCGAATTCGTCAACTGCAGGCACAAAGGGCAGCGGCATCACCCAGCCCACGGCCTATCCCGGCACACAATGCCCAGAGCGGCGACATAACCGTCGGATTTCGAATCGTAGCAGCAATCATATTTTTTCCGATCGCGTTGACCGTGCGCCAGGTCGTCGATATGGCGGCAGACCCGAGTTTCGAGTTTGACGCCTCTCAACCGCTGCTTCCACTCGTCTATGTTGCACTGGCATTTGTAATTTTCATGTTTGGCGGAGGTGCCTTTGCCTTGTTTACTTTCCGCAAACGCCCTCGTTTCGCGTGGGTCATAACAGTGTGTTTTGTCGGCTATTTTGCGGGTAACTTGTTTTTTCAGTTTTTCTCGTAGCGCTTGATACCTGCGACGTATGAACTTCTGCTTTGCAGCTTAAATTGGTCAACCATCGGCTGATCCCTCTTGCCGTTCTTGTCCGCGGTTTTTGGCATTGTACGAGTCCAGTTTTGCGATAGCGTCGTGGTCATCGTTCCCTGCAGCATGACTGATTTGCTCGGATTTACGGTTCGAATCGCCAGCGAATAAGCTTTCCCTTCGTCCGCCCTTATCTGAGCGGTTTTCCATCAATAACGCGTCGCAATTAGCAAATCTCTGCCGCTCGAGCGTGTATTGAGACTTAAGGACACCAAGTCGCCGCATTCCTGCCAAAATTGACCTAGAAACTTTCGAAAGCAACGGAGGTAAGGTTATGTCTCAAGCCAGTACTCTCGAACGTGAAATGCTTGATCTCATCAATGCCGAGCGGACCTCGCGCGGTCTGAACGAGGTTCAGCTAGAGTTAAGGTTGAACGACTCGGCCGAAGATCACAGCGCATGGATGCTGAGTACAGGCACCTTTTCTCATACCGGTGTCGGCGGTAGCTCGGCGACCGAACGGATGGTGGATGCTGGGTTCGTTTTGTCAGGTAGCTGGCGCACGGCCGAGAATATTGCCTGGCAAAGTCAGCGCGGTGCCGAGGGGTTCAGCGACGATGTGGTCGATCTGCACAGGGCGTTGATGAACAGTTCAGGACACCGGGCTAATATCCTGAACCCTGAATTGACCGTTATCGGCATCGGGATTGAGATCGGTCGCTTCGACGGTATCCCTGCGGTCATGGTTACGCAGAACTTCGCGCGCACTTCAGCCCCACTTCAATTGGATATCGCGGGTGCGCCAAGTGGCGGAGGTGATTCCGCAGATGCACCGCCTCCTCCGCCGCCGCCGTTGCCTGACCCCGATCCTGTTGAGGTTGTGCAGGTGCCGGAAGAAGGTCCGGGTGTTGGCCCGACCTCCGAGCAAGAGGTGTTCGAATTCGATGGTGAAACCGGCATCTTGCGTGGCACGCCCAGAGAACTTGATGACGATATTCTGCGCGACTTTGATACGGGTAAGACTCTGATCCTTGAAGGTGTCGCACCGGGTCGCTCCAATATTCAGTTCTCGGGGAATTCACAGATTGAAATCGACACGGACGGGGATGGTGATGTTGACGTGACCATTTCGCTGGGCAGCGCGCGTCCCGGTGGAGACATTTTTGCCGTGTCCCAAGGTGGGCACACAGTCATCACTTACGCAGATTACCTGCCCGGTTTGTCTGAAGGCGCCCGGGTGGATAGCAGTTTGGTCAATGGCATCGTAAACAAAGATTTTCTGGCAGGAGATGGTTCGACTGATTTCCGGGTGCAGATGGCCAATATGGGCGTTGCCGGACATGACAACGTGCTCGGTGTCTACGAAATTCAAGGCAATGGTGAGATCACCAATGTCCGACTGATCTATGACAACGTAAAAACCGCGAGCGGGCCGGTTACGCTCGAGGATGTGAACGATGGCAACCGGCTTGGATTCTTCATCGTGCAAGACGGTGCAGATTGGGCCGATAGCCTTGTTAGTGGCGATGTACTGGATTTTAGCACTATAGCTGGAGCCGAGGCCGATATCGACGATGACTTTGCCCTGTTCCTGACGGTGAATGGAGCGAATGCAGGCGTTACCGCTTTCCATTCGGAAAATGCTGCGCTGAATGTCGACGGCCAGCAACATGCGCTGTCCGGCATCGCACCCGGAGGCGAAGCTATGATTGTCGGGTTCGAGGACCTGACCGGCGGCGGCGACTACGATTTCGAGGATGTGGTATTTTCGGTCACACGTTTGGAATCGGACGCGTTGTCCATCGTGTGATCAGCACCAAACGAAACAGGGCCGCCTTTGATCAGGCGGCCCTTTTTTGTGGTTAACCCTTTTTCAGAACCTCACGGCCCAGAAGTTCCGCGATCTGTACCGCGTTCAGGGCAGCGCCCTTGCGCAGGTTGTCGGACACGCACCACAGGTTGATGCCGTTTTCGATGGTCGAGTCCTGACGGATACGGCTGATGAATGTCGCGAAATCGCCAGCGCATTCGATGGGCGAGACGTAGCCGCCAGCTTCGCGCTTGTCGATCACCATGATGCCGGGGGCCTCGCGCAGGATGTCACGGGCCTCGTCTTCGTCCAGAAATTCCTCGAACTCGATATTCACTGCCTCGGAGTGGCCGACGAAAACGGGAACGCGGACGCAGGTGGCTGTGACCTTGATCGACGGGTCGACGATCTTTTTGGTCTCGACCACCATCTTCCATTCTTCCTTGGTCGAGCCGTCTTCCATGAAGACGTCGATCTGCGGGATGACGTTGAAGGCGATCTGTTTCTGAAACTTTTTGGGTTCCACCTCGGTAGTGGGGTTGTAGATCGCTTTGGTCTGATCCCAAAGCTCATCCATGCCTTCCTTACCGGCACCCGACACCGACTGATAGGTCGAGACAACCACGCGCTTGATGCGCGCGCGGTCATGCAGCGGCTTCAGCGCCACAACCATCTGCGCGGTCGAGCAGTTGGGGTTGGCGATGATGTTCTTGTTTTTATAGTCGTGGATCGCCTGCGGGTTACACTCTGGTACGATCAGCGGAATCTCCGGGTCATAGCGATAGAGCGAGCTGTTATCGATTACCACACAACCCGCCGCAGCCGCCTTGGGCGCGTAGACCTTGGTTGCGTCCGAGCCGATGGCAAACAGCGCCATGTCCCAGCCGGTGAAATCAAAGGTGTCGATGTCCTGGGTTGTCAGTGTCTTGTCGCCAAAGCTTACTTCGGTACCCAACGAACGACGGCTTGCCAGCACGGCAAGTTCATCGACGGGGAACTGGCGTTCCGCCAGGATGTTCAGCATTTCGCGGCCCACGTTACCCGTGGCGCCGGCGACAACGACGCGATAGCCCATTTCATGTCTCCAAAGTTAAGGACGCGCGTTCATAGCTGCGTTGCGGCAAAGAAAAAAGAGCAAACGCGCTAATATTCGGACTATGACGGCGTTTTGAGGCGTTTCCTGACCTCAGGTCTGGTTCAACAGGGACCGATAGACCTTTACGATCTCTTCCGCCTCGCCTTCGATTCGAAAATTCTCTTCGATATGCTGGCGGGCAGCCTGCCCGGCGGCGGCCATTTTCTCTGGATCGCTCAGCATGTCGTGCAATGCGCCGGCCAGCGCATCTGCGTTGTCCTTTTCTACGAGGCGACCGGTAATTCCGTCCTGAATTTGCGCGCTGAAGGCACCCACATCGTGGCAGGCAATGGCGGGCACACCCGATGCCATGGCCTCTAGCGGGGTCAGGCCGAACCCTTCGTGACGCGCAGGGGCGACGAACAGATCCAGAGCGCGGTAGGTTTCCACGATCTCTGACCAAGGACGTTCACCCAGAAACCGGACGCGATCAGCCAGCCCCGCTTGTTTAAGCTTGTCTTCCTGTTCTTGCTGGAACGCCTCAAACTCTTTCGTGGCATTGCCGGTAAAGACAATTTTGGCATCGGGAAATGAGGGCAGCACTTTGATCGCGGCATCCACCAGCAAATCGACCCCTTTTTGGGGGCGTATACGTCCGAAACAGCCGATGAGTGTCCCTGCAGGCAATCCAAGCTTTGTGCGCAGTGCATCCTTATCCGTAGCAGGGTGAAATATCTGCGTATCCACGCCGTGCATGATCACTTTTGAAGGATGCTTGAGAAACGATGCTGCCTGCGGGGTCGTGGCAATCAACGCATCCATTTTTGAGATCAGCTTTTTGGTGAACCCTGAATGATCGCGCTGGGCCGCAGAGGTGAACAGCAGCTTGTAGTTTCGACGAAACACGGCCTTCAGAACCAGCCCCATCAACATCTCGGTGTTGCGACGCGCATGCCAGACCATTGGAGCCTTATTCGGCAGAAACAGAGCCTTCCAAAGGCGAATGTGGGGAATATCGTCTGGCAAACCCGGCCCTGTGGCGCGGATATTGATCATCTTGGCTTGTATTGGCAGCAACCGGATAATGGTTGTCGTTACGCCCGATAGGCTGTGTTTCAGGTTCGGCGCCAGCACTTCGATATTCTGCATTGCGTTCTCCTTACCCGATGACCCGAGGTGGGATCACTCGACGCTGTCGCGGCTAAACAGGTAGATCACACAACCAATCGCCAGCGTAATCGCGAAAAACCCGAATATCGCTGTGTAGGGGGCAGTGGGTCCGATGTCCACTGTGCCCGCATGTATGCGCCCGGTGACGAATTGTGCCAAACCGACGCCGCCGATCCCGAACAGGTTCAGAAGCGTCATACCCCGCCCGACCAGATGCGGGGGAACAAACGCCCGCCCATGCGCCATGATGACGGGAAAACTTGCGCCGGTGAAACCAATCACGGCGATCAGAACAACAGAGAGCCATACGGCACTGTCGATCCACAGGCAAAGTAGCAGCATCGCCACAACACCCATAGCGTTGCCACCGAAGATCACCCATTTTCGTGTACCCAGCAGCCGGTCAAGGGGGCCGTACACAAAGGTGCCAGCGATCATGGCGGTTCCCATGATGAGTGTGGCGGTGCCGATTTGCGTGGTGCTGAGGTTGAAAATATCACTCAGGTAGGGGCCGGCCCATAACCCGCGCGTCGCAGCCGAAGGGGCGTAGGCCACCAGCATCAAGGGCAGGATTGTCCATAAGGCCGGTTCCCGCAGCAGATCCAGAAGTGAGCCTTTTTGCTCGGTTTCGACCCGCTTTGGATCCTTTACGCTGATCCAGATGCCGAACGCTATGGCCGCAGAAAAGGCGGCGAGTGTGACCATTGTGGCCCGCCACCCCATAAGCTCGACCGCGAGTGCCGTTGGGTAGGACGCGACAAGATTGCCAACAGACCCGACCCCAAGCATTACTGCTGCCAGAGTCGCAAAGCGGGCGGGCGGGTATTCGCGGGCGAAGATGTAGTATGACGCCATCAACACAGGCGAGCATCCGACGCCAATCAACCCCATGGCCAAAGCGATATGAAACGGGGTGCTGGCTACAGCAAACAGCAATGCCCCGCCCGCACCACCGATCAGCAGTAAAATGGCAGAGGTGACCCGTGGCCCTGCACGGTCCAGGGCCCAGCCGACCGGCAATTGCATTGCGGCAAACACAAGAAACCATAGCCCTGACGCAAAGGCTAAATCTTCGGGGGTGGCGCCAATATCCCGGCCCAGATCAACGCTGAGAACAGCCAGAAAGGCGCGGAAAAACTGGCTGAGCACATAGCCCAGACACAAAACGATCAGACCTGCCTTCATGTGACGTCTCTTCCCCCAATCGATGACCGGACATGATTGGCACGTGGCACGGCCATGCACAAGCACGTGTTGGATGACGATTTCGCGCGACAGGTCTCACTTAAGGACTATGTTATAGTTAAGGATGAGGTGAGGTGAAAATGAAGGACGCTCAGGTCGCGTTTTACGACGGTCTTCCGCTGCTGCGTGACTTCACTCGCCTTGCAAACCCCGAACAATTTGCAGCATTGCCCGATGATTGGGTTCTGGGTGTCGCAGACATCGTGGATTCGACCGGTGAAATCGAAAAAGGCCGGTACAAGACGGTCAATATGGTTGGCGCTGCGGTCATCTCGTCCATGATCAACGCGATGGCGGGTAAGCGCTTTCCTTATGTTTTTGGCGGTGACGGGGCCGGTTTTGCCGTACCGGCCAGTGCGGCGGATATCGCGCGTGACGCTCTGGCTGCCATGCGCCGATGGGCAGAAGACGAATTCTCGATCTCATTGCGTGCCGCTTTGATTACCGTGTCAGATATCCGGGCGGCTGGCAAAGACCTGCGCGTTGCCAGATATGCGCCCTCGGATGGGGTGGATTACGCCATGTTTTCCGGTGGTGGGTTGGCGTGGCTGGAAGCTGAGATGAAACAAGGCAATATCTCGGTTCCCATTGCTGAACCGGGCGCTTTACCCGATTTGACTGGTCTATCCTGTCGGTGGTCCAACGTGCGGGCCCGGCATGGTCAGATCCTGTCTCTGGTCGTTGAGCCCACCGCCCGAGCGACCGAGAGCGATTTTGCCGATCTCGTCCAATCGGTTCTATCCACATCAGAAAGGTTGGAACGGGCGGGCCACCCCGTTCCCGAGAATGGACCACCAATTGGCTGGCCGCCGCCGGGGCTGGACGTGGATGCCCATGTCGCGCGTGCCGGGCGAAATTTATTTGTTCAAAA
This sequence comes from Ruegeria sp. BG8, assembly GCF_056538325.1. Lineage (NCBI taxonomy): Bacteria > Pseudomonadati > Pseudomonadota > Alphaproteobacteria > Rhodobacterales > Roseobacteraceae > Ruegeria > Ruegeria sp. BG8. Next base: position 189,241 of record NZ_JBQFSZ010000007.1, read on the forward strand.
ACTGAAGCTGTTGGCGCAGAACCTTTTGATTGCCTTGTTGTTTCGTTCGGGCAAGCGGCTGGGGAATTTCGAGCCCGGGCATTACAAGACCATGGTTAGCCGTAACGCGGATTTCCGGAAATTCGATGACGGTTTGAAAATGACGCTGGATTGCGACCCTGTCACGTTGGGCGAAATTCAGATGATGCTGGATCAAGCGCGTGGACAGGGGAAAATCCGGTACGGCCTGCATTTACAGGACGAGGCGATGATGACGTGTTTTGTGCCTTCGGCAACCCGGGACGATCACGTACATTTCGTGGATGGTGCCTCGGGCGGTTATGCGCAGGCTGCTGCTGCGATGCAGGGCTAACAGGTCATTTTGCTTTCCATTTGGCGGACAGGCTTCGCGCAGCTTGCGTCAACAGCATGACGTCAATGCCCACCGCAAGGAACTGGGCCCCCATTTCAAGATAAGCCTGCGTCGCCTCTTCGTTCGTTCCCAGAATACCCGGAGCTTTACCCGCCGCTTGGATTCGACGAATGGCGTCTGCAATGGTTTCCTGAACCTCGGGCGCGGCGCTGTTGCCCTGATATCCCATATCGGTTGAAAGATCCGCCGGACCGATGAAAACGCCGTCTATACCGTCGACTTTCAGTATCTCATCCAAAGCCGCAATTCCGGCGCGGTTTTCAACCTGCACCAACAGGCAGATCTGGGCGTCCGCAGTTTTGATGTAATCGCTGAACGCGCCATAACCTGTTGCCCGGGCCGCTCCTGCGCCCACCCCTCGGACGCCTTCCGGCGGATAGCGGCAGGCCCGCACCAGATCACGCGCCTGTTCGGCGCTGTTTACCATCGGCACCAGTACAGTTTGTGTTCCCGCATCCAGCACCATCTTGATCAGTGCAGCATCCCCAACAGGTACCCGGACAACCGGGTGTGTGGGACTTGCGCTCAGCGCGATGAGTTGGTCGCGTATGGATCTGATGTCATTTGGCGCATGCTCTCCATCGATGACAAGCCAGTCGAAACCAGCAGTGCCCATGATCTCGGCGGTTATGGATTCTGCGAAACTGGTCCAACAGCCAATCAAACGTTCGCCGCTTAGTAGAGCCTGTTTGAAGGTGTTTACAGGTGCAGGCATGTTGGACCCTTTTCAGATAAAGTGATGTGAATACCGAATTGGCCAAGAAAGGCATCATCTCGGTTTTGCACCGTGTAAGTGATCGCCATTTGCAGATAGAGGTCAACCTTTTTCCCGGCAAAAGCACAGGCCGCAAATGGCGGTGCGATGTCCGGCTTGGTCACACGTTGCCTCAGTTAGGTTTGGTTGCAGTCCAGCCGGAATTCGTCCAAGGTTTGTTATGTCCAAGCAACTGCCACTGACCTCCCGTTCCCTGCCTATTGCCTTGTTACGTGCGCGCGAACGGGTCATGGGCCCTATCCGGAAAATGCTGGCTGACGCAGGGGTGACAGAACAACAGTGGCGCGTGTTGCGTGTTCTGAAAGAGGATGGACCGCAGGAGCCGACGCTTATCGCTGAACGTGCATGCCTTCTACTGCCCAGCCTGACCAGAATCCTGCAAAAACTGGAGGTCAAAGGCCTGATCCGCAGACAGGTCCATCCCGGTGATAAACGCAGGCAGATTGTCGAGATTACGGTGCAAGGTGAACAGATCATCCGCGACAATATTGATGTGACGGTTCAGTTGGCTGAGGAAATCAAAGCGAAGCTGGGGCCGAAACGCCATGAGGATTTGTTGGACCTGCTCAATGAGTTGCACAACCTGAAAAACTGATCGCCAAAAGATGCGCCCCGCCAGAGGTGGCGGTAGTTTACCTCTGGCGGGATGGCCAGACTTTGACTGGACTGCGCGTCTGGCCGACGCTCCAAAGAACCTGAACCCTCAATCAAGGTTGCGAGACGAATATTGCGATCCAAGGGGGGGCAGGATCGCACATCGCGGTTCTTTGAAATCCGTACGTTTGCTTGCTGGTTCGCTCACAAGCTGGGAAAGTCTTTGTTCAACCTGCGCTGCCTGTGGCAAAGAACGGTCACATTTTGTCGCGTCTGACGTGTTTTTCTGTATGATGTTACACATTTAGGATGTCTTGACAAAATGCCAAGCCATGCTGCGTCAAAGTGATCAGAATTAGCTGATCTAACGAATTGCAGGGTCCGCTCGGCTTGCCGATCCTGTCATGCCCTCTAGGATGATGGTGACATGACATGGAAAGGAGCCCTGATGTCGGATGAGTTGTTTGCGCTGCCCGAACCGATCTCGGTGCCGATCAATGGCCTTTCGACCAGATATCCGGTGGGCCGCATCTTCTGTGTGGGCCGAAACTATGCGGCTCATGCTGCAGAAATGGGCCATGAAGTCGATCGTGAGGCGCCATTCTATTTTACCAAATCGGCGGCAAATGCCGTTTTGTCTGGCGCGCAGGTCCCATATCCACCCGGAACAGACAATTTTCACCATGAGATGGAGCTGGCCGTCGCGATCGGAAAGCCTGTTTTCCGGGCAACGGCTTCTCAAGCGTCCGAGGCCGTATATGCCTATGGGTGCGCCTTGGATATGACCCGCCGCGATCTTCAAATCCGCGAGCGAAACAAGCAACGGCCGTGGGATTTGGGGAAAGACCTGGAAAATGGCACAGTTCTGGCACCGCTTACCTTGGCCACCGAATGGGCCCCCGACGATGACAAGCGCATCCACTTGTCGGTCAACGGGTCCGTCCGACAGGATGCCACGCTGCATGAGCTGATCTGGAAAATTGACGAAATCATTTGCCATCTTTCCGGCTACTATCATTTGCGACCGGGTGACTTGATCCTGACAGGAACACCGGCCGGTGTAGGGCCAGTGCAGGCTGGCGATGTATTAGAGGGCGCAATTGACGGGTTGGCACCTATCACACTGGCGCTGTCTGCGGCTGAATAAGTCCTATTTAGGGTCTTTTTCCCAGTGCGGCGCAAATTCAACGTTGTCTAGACCGGCGAACCGGCGGACGCGTTCCAATTCAGACTGCAGGCGTTTCGTCCGTGCTTTGGACCACCGAACTGTCTTTTCTGGCCAAAGGGCCATTACGTGAAGGACACCGCGATCACGGTGTGCCTTCATGTCGATACGCCCAATGATGCGGTCCCCTTCAAGCAGTGGAAACACATAGTAGCCAAAAGTGCGTTTTGCGGCGGGTACGAAAACTTCGATGCGATAATGGAAGCCAAACAACCTTTCAGCTCTTTTCCGGTCGCGCAACATGGGGTCAAACGGGCTGAGAACGCGGATACGACCGGGTGGCGGTACATCCCACACCGGATCAAGTACCTCTGGCCGGGCCACAACTTTTCTGAGCTGGCCGTTTGCGCAGGTGATTTCGGTTTCTTGCAACACTCCCTTTGATAGAGCCTGTTTTGTCCATTCCCGCGCTTCGTTGGCGCTGACTGTGTCCCAAAACGCCGCCAATTCGCCCGAGGTCGCAAAACCCAGGCGGTCCAGCGCAGCGTTGCACAACCAGTCTACCGTTTCCTCGGCGTCGCAGCTCAGGTTTCCTGGACAAAGATGAGTTTCGATAACTCTTTCCGTCAGGTCATAGCGTTTCTGAAACCCTTGTCTGCCGACAACTGTCAGCGCCCCCGACCGCCACAGAAATTCAAGGGCGGTTTTCGAGGGATGCCAATCCCACCAACCACCCGAGCCCTTCTTTTCATCCTTGCCGACGTCCGAAGAGGATACCGGACCGTGATCGCGGATATGTTGCAGAACGGTTTCGAACTGTTTTTCGAATCCATCCCTGCGCCAGTTTTTCCAGCGTGACTTCAGTAAATCGGCATCACGCTGAAAGCGCAGGTGCCAATGGCGATAAAAAGCCATCGGTATAACCGCAGCATCGTGCGTCCAGTGTTCGAACAGCGCACGGTCCTGTTCATATAATCGCTTCAGATGCGTCGGGCGGTAACTCGTCCTGCGTGAAAACAAGATCATGTCGTGGGCCCGTGCCACGGTGTTGATACTGTCCAACTGCACGAAACCCAGCCGGTGGATCAAATCCAACAAGTCGGCGCCCTTTGCGCCGCCCGAGGGGGGCTCGGCCAATGCGTGGCGATCCATGAACAGCCGGCGCGCCGTTTGGTTGTCCAGCTGCGGCAGGGCCACGGACCTACCGCCGTTTCAGCGTGTCGCCAAAACTGATCTTAGGGGTCAAAGTCACGCGTGTATCGATCGCGGTATCGGGATCAGACAGTTGCGTCGCGATAATCTCTGCCGCTTTACGTCCGATTTCCAACCGGCACGCATCCATAGTGGCCAATTTGCGGGGCAGGCCCTGCAGCAATTCTACATTGTTGAACCCGGCCAATCCGATCTGACCCGGTACGTCAATTCCTTGATCCAGCAGGTACAGCAAACCACCGGCCCCGATCATGTCATTGGAGTAATATAGAAAATCCAGTTCAGGCGAACGTTCCAGCATCGCCTGTGTCATCTCGCGACCCTTGGCCAGGGCCGAGCCACCCGAGTAGAACTCGCGATCTTCGATCTCGACCCCGTGCTTACCGAGAACTTCGGTAAACCCCTCGAACCTTTTTCGGGCGCGGTGATCCAAGGGCATTTTCGTGCCCATAAAACCGATATGTTCGTACCCCGCCTTCAGAATGGCTTGTGCCATTTCACGGCCTGCACGGCGATGCGAGATACCAACCATCGCATCAACAGGCTTACCGTCAGTGTCCATGATCTCGACCACTGGAATACCAGAGGAATCCAGCATTGCGCGGGCGGCTTCGGTGTGTTCCAGCCCCGCGATTATCACGCCTGACGGACGCCACGACAGCATCTCGTACAGAACCTTTTCTTCTTTTTCGGGCAGGTAATCGGTGACCCCGACAACTGGCTGCAGCTCGGTATCTTCTAGCACCTGATTGATGCCGGTCAGCACTTCGGGGAAGACCATGTTGGACAGAGACGGGATAATCACAGCAACCAGATTTACGCGGCTAGAGGCCAGAGCGCCTGCGATTTTGTTAGGCACATACCCAAGCTCTTTTGCGGCGGCCAGAACGCGGGTACGGGTGGCGTCGGATACATCCCCACGGTTCCGCAGCACCCGACTGACCGTCATCTCGGATACCCCCGAAGCCTCTGAAACATCTCGAAGAGTAAGCGGGCGTTTGGTTTCTGTTGTCACGGATGCACCTGCGTTGTTGTTTTTTGAATGGTAGCGTGAACACGATGTAATTTACAACTGTTCAGCAAAGGTCATGACATCCCGAAAAAACGCAGGTAGAGAGAGCTTTGCGTGGCCCCGTGGCTCAACTGGATAGAGCAGCCCCCTCCTAAGGGGCAGGTTGCAGGTTCGAATCCTGCCGGGGTCGCCAGTTCATTGGTTACTAAACAGGAATCGTGATTTGTTTGCGATCGCGGAACTTATTCTGCGACTTTCGGTCCGGCCTCGTGCTTTTTGAATTGCTGATCGAAAAGATTGCGAAAACTGCCGTTTTTTTCCAACAATTCGTTCAGGTTCCCCTGTTCCACCACTGCTCCGTCCTGCACAACCATTATCTTATCGGCTTCAAGGACGGTCGATAGCCGGTGTGCGATCACAATAACTGTCACATCCCGGGTCAAAGCATCCAGCGCTTCTTTGACCAAGGACTCGGATTCAGCGTCCAATGCGCTGGTTGCTTCATCCAACAGCAAAATTTCTGCTTTGCGCAGAATGGCACGCGCGATCGCCACGCGCTGCTTTTGCCCACCTGACAAAAATGTTCCGTTTTCTCCAACCGGGGTGTCATAACCTTTGGGCAGCCCCATGATAAAATCATGGGCATGAGCGGCCTTGGCCGCGGCTATGACTTCGTCATCTGTCGCATCGGGGGCTGAGCATCTCAGGTTTTCCATCACAGAGGTTGAAAACAGAAACGTGTCTTGTCCCACGTACGAGATCTTTTGCCTTAGAGACGAAAAACTCACGTGGCGAATGTCCTGGCCGTCAATCTCGACCGTTCCCTGATCCGGGTCGTAAAACCGCATGATCAGCCCGAATAGGGTCGATTTTCCGCCTCCCGACTGCCCTACCAGTGCGGTCGTTTTTCCGGCTTCGAACTTCAGGTTCAGGTTTTCGATGATGGGCATCGAGCCCTGGTAGCCAAAGGTAATATCGCGCAAAGCAATCTCGCCAGGTCCTTTGGACAGATCACGCGCATCCGGGCTTTCCTGCATCGTATCTTCTTGGTCCAGTAGCCCAAACAGCAAGCCGACCCCCACCATGCAGGTTTCGATCTGAACGCGCATCTTGGACAGACGTTTGGCCGGTTCATACGCCATCAAGAGTGCAGTGATGAAGGACATCAATTGCCCGGCTGACGGCTGTTCCGTGCCGGCAAGACCCATAGTGCTAACGATCAACACACCAGCAACAGCCAGACCGGCCAGAAATTCCATCAATGGGCTGGCTATCGACTGCAGCTTGGCGATGTCGTTTGCCCGGGCTTCTACTTTCCGAATGGCTGTGTCCATCCGGTCGATCATCTTATCTTCCAAAGAAAAGACCTTGATCACTTTTATACCCGCGGAAGTTTCCTGAAGAACGCGGATGATTTCCGCCAAAGACTTGAACTCGGCCTGCATGATCGAGCGAACACTGCGTAACAGGTAACGGACACCCAGAAGCGCCACGGGGCCGACGATGAAGAACATGACCGACAAAACCGGCTGCTGGTACACCATGACGATGACAAGGCCCACTAGTGTAAGGGCGTCGCGCACAAAACCGGTAACCAGAACGTCGATCAGTTTGCGGGCCGATTGCGCGCCTTGTGTGGTTCGCATCAACAGGTTCGAGGATTCATTCGCTGAAAAGAAGGAAACACCGTGCCGAAGTAGCTTGCGATAAACCTTGTCTTGTTGTGCGGCAACAATCCGGTTGCCCGCTCGCGCCAAATAGATCGCTTGCACATAAGATGCGACGGCCTTGGTCAGAAACAGAAGGATCACACTCAGTGCAATGATGTGCGCCCACCCGCGCAGTTCCGGGCTGGTCATGGCATCGACGATATATTCCATCATATACGCTGAGCCTGCGGTGGTTGCCGCAACACCAATCATGGCAATGATGGCAATAGCATAAAGATGCCCTTGCGCAAAAAAGCTCTCGCTGATGAGTCGCCCCATATAGCCAGATCGCCAGTTGTGCCAGGCGCGCGTCAGCATTGCGTTCTCCAGTTTATGAAACCTCGCGGTCGCTCAGATAACCTATAATCAATTTTGCCTAAAGGGCAGAAGATGAGGCGTGACAGTGTGGCTCGTATTGAAAGTTCCGCGATCGCTTGGGGCAAATAAGGGCGCGCCTCGGTCAAAGCAAGGGTAAGAACGTGTTCAGCGTCATAAATAGCTGCGGCTTCGGTGGGGTTTTGACTATTGGTTCAGTCCGATAATCCTCTCGAAGTTGGTCTAAATGTGTTGCGTAAAAACAATGCCTGCTTGATGTGCAAGATGCCCATAAATTAAGCAATCGAGCTTTTTGAAAGATGGGTTCTGATTTTACCAACAAACGACGTTCCGCCCGAAACGGATGCTTTCCAAAAGGTTTCAATGTGATACAGTGAGGTATTGTCTTGAATGCGCATATTTTTTTGGGACAACCTTCCCAGAGAAAACACGGGCTGCGTATCTGGCAATTTTTCGCTACACTGCGAAGGTGTTGCGCAGCAAAAAATAAAGTATCGTTCTTTTGTTGTTGAGATTGCTATATGCGATCCGTAGAAGCGCCAAAAATTCGATTGGTTAGTACAAGTGTCCATCAAGGCTGTCATACTTAGTCTTCCAAAAGATATAGAGCGCCGCGATTTCTGCGAAAAGGAATTCGCGCGTCTCGGACTTAGTTATGAATTCTCGGATGCGATTTCAGGCGAACAGCTATTAAGCTCGGATCTGCACAACATTTACGATGCGGATATGAACCGCGTGAAATTCAAGCGTCCTCTTAGCCGGAACGAAGTGGCGTGTACGTTGGGGCATCGTCAAATCTGGCAAGAAATTGCTGAATCGGACGATTATGTTGCTTTGGTCCTGGAGGATGACGCGACATTTGTCCGTGACCCGCGGTTCTTTTTGGATGCACTTTCGGAATGCCCCGAGTGTTTCGAGGATGTCATGATCAAGCTGGACGGCGTTCCCGGCAAGAACCGGCAGGTGCTGACAGAGTTTGCGGGGCAAAACTTGGTGCTTTCTGACCTTCTGCCGCCCAGAACAACCGGATATATCATTGGCCGACGGGCCGCGGCGAGATTGCTGGAGATTGATGCCCCGATCTCGCGACCGATCGATATCGATCTGAAATTCTACTGGGAGCACAACGTTCCGATACTGACACTGGCGGAACAGATGATCGCCGAGCGTGAAGCATGCGGCAGCACCATAGATGCTGAAAGACGCAAGACTAAGACCGGATCGCCGCTGCAAAGATTTCTGCGCAATTTGATGTATCAGGCAAAGTACACCCATGGCCGTCTGAGCCACCCGTTAAAGCCCGATGCCATCGAGGGTCTCGGTCCTTTGCTAAGAACGGATAATCCGGCCCGGGACCGCATATGAAAAAGAGCCTTGTGGTTGTCCGTGCGGGCAACAAGTCTTTGCATCATCGTTGGCTGGAAATTCCCTACGAAGACCGCGCCTATGATCTGCTCGTCAGCTTTTTTTCGGACGAGGCATTCGCGGAATTTGAACCTGAACCCGGCGTAGAAGCCTCTTTGGTAAAGGGCGGGAAATGGGATGGTTTGTTCAAAACGCTCACCGAGCGGGAAATAGATCAATATTCCTATTATTGGCTTCCTGATGATGATCTGGATATCGGTGCCAAAGAAGTTAATGCCATGTTCGAAGCCATGGAGCGGCATGGGCTACGCATTGCACAGCCGTCTTTGACGCCAGACAGCTACTTTTCTCATTTCGTGTTCAGCCAATGCCCAGGTTTCGCGCTACGCTATATTAACTACATCGAAATCATGGCGCCTTGCCTGCATCGGGATATCCTGAAAAACGCTTTGCCTCTGTTTCAGGGCACGATGAGCGGCTACGGATTGGATTACATATGGTGCCGTTGGGCAGAAGCCGGCGCATTTCGAGCGGCGATACTTGATGAGATCGCAATGCATCATACGCGACCGGTTGGCAAAAACCTAAAGGTTGCGATGGCAGAAAGCGGGAACCTCAGTTCGGAAGAAGAAGAGGCCGTTTTGAAAGAAATGTTCGATCTGTCGCGTCGTACGGTGCCTATTGTCTTTGCCGGGTTGACCCCGGACGGACAGCCTGTTTCCGGTCGGTTTCAGACAGGTTGGCGCATGTGCAAGGGATGGCTGTCCAACCTGTCCGAATTCCGTGACGCCAGTGAAGCCCGTGCGGGAATACTCAAGATTGCAAGGCGGCAGTTGGTTAAACCGTTGGATATGTCCACGATTGTGCCGAAACAGAAAGGTATCTAGATGACAACCGGGCGTTTTTTGATGGTAGGCGCTGGCCTGTCCGGAGCCGTTATTGGCCGTGAATTGGCCGAGAACGGGCATGATGTGACGATAGTAGACAGCCGGGATCACATCGGCGGCAATTGTCACACGGAACGCGATGCCGACACGGGTGTTATGGTCCACGTTTATGGGCCACACATTTTTCACACCGACGACGAAGAGGTATGGCAATACGTAAACCGTCACGCCAATTTCCTGCCCTACAAAAACAGGGTCAAAACCACTTCTAGGGGACAGGTCTTTTCGCTTCCGGTCAATCTGCACACGATCAACCAGTTCTTTGGTAAGACCATGCGCCCGGACGAAGCATATCAGTTTATAACCCAAGAACAGGCTGACACGTCGATTTCAGAGCCTCAGAGCTTTGAAGAACAGGCCATGCGGTTCGTAGGTCGAGATCTGTATGAAGCGTTCTTCAAAGGGTACACGATCAAGCAATGGGGGTGTCAACCCTCTGAACTGCCTGCTTCGATCCTCAAGCGATTGCCGGTGCGGTTCAATTACGACGACAATTACTTTTTTCATAAGTTCCAAGGCATGCCCGAAAACGGCTACACGGACATGATTGAGCAGATCCTTGATCATCCCGCGATCAAAGTAAACCTGAATACAACATTTGAACGTGCCATGGGCGATGAGTTCGACCACGTATTCTATTCGGGTCCACTGGACGGATATTTTAATTTTGAATTGGGGCGTCTTGGGTATCGAACGCTGGATTTCGAACGCTTTACTTATGATGGGGACTATCAAGGCTGCGCCGTCATGAACTATGGCGAAGAAGACGTCCCATACACGCGCATCACCGAGCACAAGCACTTTGCACCATGGGAAACGCATGACGGTTCGGTTTGCTACCGAGAATTCTCACGCGCAGCTGGTCCGGATGACATCCCCTATTATCCAATCCGACAAGTCAAGGAAAAGGCTTTACTGGGAGAGTATGTTGAGTTGGCTGACAAAACGGAAAACGTCACGTTTGTCGGTCGGTTGGGCACGTATCGCTATCTGGATATGGATGTAACAATACGCGAGTCCCTGGATACCGCCAAAGCCGCACTTGACGCCATTTCAAGCGGTGAAAAGCTTAAACCGTTTTTCGTCTTTGTTTTGTAGGGCTGGGTCGCAGTTTACCGCGATGCGTTTGGGGGTAGTGGATCCCCAAACGCGCACTATCTATTGAGAGCGCGTTCCAGAAGGCGGTCGTATTCTTCTTCCGCTTATTACTGATTTGAAATCTTCACCAAATACGCGACTGATTTTTACATTGGTGTCAGGGATTGCTTTGCTGGGCATCTGCAAGGCTACGGCGGTATTTGGCGTTCAGTCGGCACCAGATCCAACGCGAGAATTGCCTTTTGGTTCTTTCGAATGACGTTTCACGCCAAGGTGTTTGGTTTCGATGCGCCCAGTAGAGCTCGTAAAAAGGGTTGTAGCACTTAAGATGCCAGGGTTTTCGGGAGTCGGTAAAATGCAAAATTCCCGGATCCTCAGCCGCCTGACGGGCATCGTCGTCGGAGTATGCAGGCTCCAGTTCGTTTCTGACATACAACCGGTTGTTGGCGTTCCACCGCAGATCTACCGGAGCTACTTTATTCTCAAAAATGATGTTGAGAAGGTCCTGATCCTGAAGGGTAATATATTCACCATTTTGTTCAAACGCTGACATCACCTCTGCCTTCAGATCCATCTGCCTAAGCTGATCGACATCCAGAACCAGAATTCCGGCGTTGAAGTACTTATGGCTCGTGCTTAGTCGAAGGCGCCGGGACTGCAAAACCCCTCCTTCATCCGGTGCGGCGGCGACGGTCATACCTTTCATGTCGGTTTCCCAAAGCGTGTCCAGGTCGGCAGTCGCCAAGGTATCGGCGTCCATGTAAATTAAGCGATGGACATGATCAGGAAGGTACTGATCCATGACCAGCCGATAGTAGGTGGTCATCGAGATGTGGGCGCGGTTCATCGGCAGCCATAGAAGCGTTTCAACCGGGACAATCGGAAACGAGACGCGCGCGCCGTAAGGCTTTGCAATGTCAGCTAGGTGAAGACAGGATTCTTCCGTCATGTCGCCTTTGTGGAAGACGAAGAATTCAAACCGCTCGGGCTGTTTTGCATGCTTCAACACAGAATGCAGAGACGTCGCAGCATGTTTTGCATAGCCTTCGTCTATTGCATAAGCAATTGATATCCGGTCACCCAAAGATTGCGCCGCGACAGGCTGCTGTTCGATCGATTGCGTGGCATTCGCCAGAGCACGGGTTATGTTTGCCTGTTGCGGCGGCTTTGCGGCAAAGGCTATGCGCCCCTCTTCGACCCTTGCGTTGCGGGCGGCTTGTGCATAGCGGAAGAAAGCTTCGGTCAGGCGTTCGGCTAGAAAACCGATAACACGAGCCTGATAGCTGTCATATCCGCTGGTATCCAAGTGTTTTTCGGTCTCTTCCAGAACCGGGAACATCCAGTCGCAGTACTCAAAGAACAGCTCGCGTTTCATGACAAAGATATTTCCGAAACGCGTTTGCCGATCCTTCAAGGATTGCAGAACGTACGGGAAAATCTCAGTGTTGGCCGATCGGCAGACGTCCACACAGGTATCTAAGTCCCGGGCATAGTGATCCCGCGCATAAAGCGCGTAATTGGTCATCGGATAATCGGGCATCCCCGACGCATATGTGTCATAGACAGGCGGGGTCAGGATATCTGCTTCCACCATCCTTTCCCGAATAACTCTGTCATCCCAACCGAACCTTTGCTTTTCGGACTGGTCGACATGGATAAACGATCTATCCGTTTTTAGCGCAGTCGAAAACGACACCAAGCGACGGTAGTGCATAAGGCCATAATACTCGGCTTCGACATTGTGGCGCATCCAGTACGCAGCCGTCAGTTCGCACCACTCTTTGTTCTTTTCAGAGATATTGCGCCCGCAGTCGTCCCGCAATGCGTAGTCCAAAGCCTGGTCGGATAAAGCTGCGCCAACATGAATGGGTTGCAAAATCCCGGTTTTAACAACAGGGGCTGGTTTATGATAGCAAACGCCCACAAATATGTCGGTCTTAATCGTTTCCATCTTGTTTTGTCTTTTTGGGTCTCGACCGAATAGTGCGCTTGAAGGAGCCGTAGGTGGTCAACGGTTCGAACAAAAGCGTGTCTTTACCAACCAAGCCAATCGCTTGCACAGCTAAATAGACCAGTATTTGTATTGGGAAGGCGGGTCAATGCTTCCAATCGCGCCATTCGACGCGCGAGTACCCTAGTTAGTCAATCCAAGTGCGACCAATACTGCCTAGTCAGTTTTTTGTTAGCTAATGACTTGCCCCCTGAAAAGTCCTCGACTTAGCGTTAGCCTGTTCCCCAACCTAGGATACATACGATGGCTCTTTCGCAAACTTCATCCCTACGTGTCAGTTTGGGTGCATTTCTGGTAGGGCGCACCGAGACATAAAAGCAAGAGGGCCGGGCGATCTCATTCAAGGGCCCGCATTTTCCGAAGGATGTGATCTTGCACGCGGTTTTCTTCTATTAGTGCTATAATGTTACCTAACGAGAGCAGCAGGAAATCTCCACGGAATGTGGGGTTGATCTACATCAGGCAACAATGAACTGGTGGGTCAGTCCATACGCCGACCTTGTTGCTGAAGCAGCGCAGTACAGAAGGCGTCCCGCCTACCTTTTGTGGCGAATGGTCTAAACCTATTTGAAAGTAAAAGGCGAAAGAGCCTATATTTACCGAGCCATCAACAAATACGGCAACACAACGGACTTCATGCTGTCCGGGCGTCGAAGCAATGGCGCTGCAACGCTGTTATGCGCCCGCGCGCTCGAGCTGAATAGATTGCCACTCAAGATCGTCGTCGACATTAGTCGTGCCAGCACTGCTTGCGTAAAGGGAATTAAGAAGGTGTTTAACAGCCTTGGTTGCTCGATTTCGATAGAAATTATCAGGCGGAAACACCTCAATAATATGATTTAACAGGATAACCGTTTCATCAAACGAAGGATCGAGCCCATGCTGGGGATCAAAGCCCTCACGGCACCCG